>JAEWEK010000026.1 GCA_023389425.1 Pseudomonadota bacterium
GCACTTCGCCGACCGCGGCGATGGTGTCTTCGTCAATCGTCGGACGCGAGAAGGGCAGGAAAGGCAGCTCAGCAGTCATTTGTTCTCTTTCACTAAGTTACCGTCGTTCCCGCGAAGGCGGGAACCCATGGACCGCGTGACGGCACGCTCAGTATGGGTTCCCGCCTCCGCGGGAACGACGGCTTTGAGGCTTTCTGATTGGAATTTTGTAATTCCACAACGCTAACCGCGCATTTTATCAGGCTTGCAAATCAGCTCCGCGCCAGCAGAGCGACGCCGACCATGATGACGGCGATCGCCAGCAGGCGCTGGGGCGAGACGGCCTCGCCGAGGAACATCCAGGCGCCGAAGGCACTGACGACGTAGCCCAGCGACAGCATCGGGTAGGCGATGGTCACGTCGGTGCGCGACAGGCCGATGATCCACACCACCAGCGAGATCGCGTAGCAGGCCAGGCCGCCGAGGATGGGCAGCTGGGTCGCCACCTTGATCCCGGTCTGGAACCAGTTGTCGGCGGTGAGGTGGATGGCGCCGCCGAGGGCGTTGGTACCGGCCTTGAGCAGCAACTGCGCCAGCGCGTTGAGCAGCACGCCGGTAATGATGAAGGAAAAAGTGGACAGGTTCATATCGTTTTAATAATTGGCGATCACCATGCGGCGCGAGTCGGCGGCGACGACGCGCAGCGGTACGCCCTGTTTCTTCAGGTCGGCCACGATGTCGTCGCGGATGATGGCGAGGTCGTGGCGGCCGGCGGCGGCGTCGGCCTTCCATTTCTCCACCCACTGCGCCACCGTCGGGATCGACAGTTGCGGTTCCTGCTCGAGGCCGAAAGTGAATTCGTCCCAGTAATCGACCAGCACCACCGGGCGGCGCAGGTAGAAGGTGAGCGACTGCTCGTAGATGCCGACCGAGTAGATGGTCGCATCGTGCTTGAGTTCCGCGCTAATCTGCGGCATCAGCTTGGTGCCGGCGCGCGCCTTGGCGATCGGCTCGAAGCCGCACATCAGCAGTTCGGTGGAGGCGAAGCTGGCCACGGCCAGGGCCAGCACCATCAGGTCGCGCTTCATCTGGCGCGCGTAGATCAGGCCCAGCACGCCGCCCAGGGTGGCGACGAAGCCGGCCGCCAGCACCCACGGCTGGTAGGCGGCGAACAGCTGGTCCTCGCCGGCATGCTTGGCAAAGCGTGTCATGAAGGGCACGGTCGCCAGCAGCGCCACGCCCAGCAGGGCGGTGATGGCGCTGGTGACCATGCGCCCGCGGCGGCTGCCGACGTCCAGGTAGTTCGCGATCAGCAGCGCGGCAGCCGGAAACACCGGCAGGATGTAGCCGGGCAGCTTGGAGTTCGACTTGGTGAAGAACAGGACGATGAACACCAGCCAGACCAGCAGCATCAGGCGCGGGCGGAAGGGACCCGGCGCGAGATCGGTGCCGGTGTCGCGCTTGGCGCCCTGCCACAGGCTTTGCACCAGCACGCCGACCCAGGGCACCGAACCGGCCGCCAGCAGCACGAAGAAGGTGTACCACGCGGCTTCGCGGTGGTGTTCCTTGAGCAGGAAGCGCTCGAAGTGTTCGTGGATGAAGAAGAAGTGCGGCTGCTCCGGGTTCTTCAGGCCGACCAGCACGAACCACGGCGCGGCGATGACGAAGAACAGCAGCAGGCCCTTGACGATGTGCAGGCGGGTCCAGATCTTCCAGTCGCGCGCGAACAGGGTGTACAGCACCAGCACCGCGCCCGGCAGCACCACGCCGATCAGGCCCTTGGCCAGCATCGCCAGCGCCATCCCGGCCCAGCAGGCCAGCATCCAGTTGCGGCGCTCCAGCGGCGTGGCGTCGTTGCGCTGGGCCAGCAGCAGCGAGCACAGGGCGATGGTCATCATGCCGGTCACGCCCATGTCGAGCGAGTCGATCTGCGAGCAGGCGGCCCAGTAGAAGCAGGAACCGAGCACCAGGCCGGCGTAGAAGCCGATGCGCTCGCCGAACAGCTTGCGGCCGGTGTACCAGGTCAGGACCACGCCGAAGATGCCGTTCAGGCCCGTCCACAGGCGCGCCTGCCAGTCGCCCAGGCCGAACACGGCGAAGGTGAGGGCGTTCATCCAGGTCTGCAGCGGCGGCTTCTCGAAGTACTTGATGCCGTTCAGGCGCGTGGTGATCCAGTCGCCGCTGGCGAACATCTCGCGCGCCATTTCGGCGTAGCGGCCTTCATCCGGCGGGACCAGGGTGCGGGCATTCAGCGCCCACAGCATGACGATGATGAAAACGGCCAGCAGGGACCAGAGGAGTTTTTTGTTCCGGTGCAGGTCGTTCATGCGGCCTTCGCGCCTTCGATGATCAGGGCCAGCGTGACCTTGCGGCCTTCACCCATCAGGATGTTGTAAGTACGGCAGGCGGCATGGCTGTCCATGCTCTCGACGCCGACGCGGCGCGCGGACAGGGCCTTGATCAGTTTCGGGTGCACGAAGCGCTGGCGTTCGCCGGTGCCGAGGATGACGACGTCGGGCTGGTCCTGCTCGATGAGGGCGAAATCTTCTTCCGTCAGGTCTTCGAAGCGCTTCACCGGCCAGGGGCGCGGCGCGGTCTCCGGCATCACCAGCACGCTGTAGTCGTAGCGCCTGGCGTTGATCTCGACGCCTTGCTGGTCGTAGCCGGTCACCGTCTGGAGGAAGGGGTTGTCCTGTGAGTGCAGCTTCATTGGGGTCTGCCTTAGTGTGAAGGCCGTTAGGATGCCACAAACAGGCCGATCGTGCGACTGGCGCCCCTGTGCGCCCCAGGTGGCCGATTTTGCATCCTGTCGCCGGAATCGCGGCCCGCATCGCATTCGGCTCGACCCGCCGGCGGCGCTGCGGCACAGTACGCAGCTTGTCAATACGGATAATGGAGAGAAGTATGCGTGTTTTACGAGGCAGCTTTCTTGGCCTGGCATTGGGCGCGGGGGCCGCGGCGGTGCAGGCCGCCGGCCTGCCGGACACCCTGGCGCAGCTGCGCACTGCCCATGGGGGCGCGGCCTGGGACAAGGTGGACTGGCTTCGGATGGACGCCGACGAGACGGTCGACGCCTTGCGCGGCAAGGCCAGCCTGGTGGTGGACCGTGCCACCGGCCAGTTCGTGCGCCGTACCGATTTTCGTATTTACCGGGTCGCCGACGGCATCGACGGTCCTGGCCGCTGGCGCCAGGACAGCTCGCGCGGCTTTCACCCGCTCGACTCGAACGAGGCGCGCGCGGTGGCAGCCAGCGAATCGTGGCTGAACCGCCGCGGCTATCTCGACCGGCGCGACCACGCCAGCTGGACCGATGCCGGTTCGGCAATCGAGGAGGGCGTCGCGCTGGACAAGCTTGAGGCGACGCCGCCGGGCGGCCGCGCCGTGACGCTGTGGATCGACCAGCGCACGCACCTGGTGCAGCGCGCCGAGATGCAGTGGTCGAACTGCCGCTTCGTGCAGCGCTACGACGGCTACCGCGCCAACGGCAAGCTGGTGCTGCCGGCGCGGATCGCCACCAGTTGCGAGGGCAATGGCGACGACAGCGTGCTCGATCACGCGGTATGGTCGGTGCCGGCCAGGGGCGAGCGCAAGGCCTTCGCCCGCCCGGACTACCCGGACGACGCCCGCATCGCCGGCGGCGCGGCCAGCGCGACAATGCCGATCGAGGTCGGCGCGCGCGGCATCGTGGTGCGCGCCACCATCGACGGCAAGGGCCCGTACCCCTTCATCCTCGACACCGGCGCCATGGCCATCCTGAGCAAGCGCGCGGCCGACAAGCTGGGGATCAAGGGCGCCGGCGCCGGCGGCATCGCGGGCGTGGGCGGCAGCATCCAGACTGAAATCGCCAACGTGCGCGATGTGAAGATGGGCGCCGCCGGCATGCGCGACATTCCCTTCCTGATCCACGAAATGCCCAAGCGCGCGACTGACGGCGGCGAAGAGGTCGCGGGCTTCCTCGGCTTGGAGCTGTTCGAGCGCTTCGCGGTGCGGCTTGACATGCCGAACCGGCAAATGACCCTGACGCCGCTGGCCGGCTACCAGAACGGGCCGGCCCGCGGCGAGCAGCTGCCGCTGCGCTTCACCGAGGACGTGCCGCTGGTGGCGGCGACCATCGACGGCCATACGGGCGACAGCATGGTCGACACAGGCAACCTGTCGCGCCTGACGGTGCTGGGCGCTTTTGCCAGGCGCACCGGGGTGGACAAGGCCTTCGAGGGCGGCAAGCAGGTGCCCGCGCGCGGCGGTACAGGCGCCACCGCGATGCATATCGAGGGCAAGGTCGCGCGCCTGGAACTGGGCAGGCAGGTGTACGAGCAGGTCCCGGCGCACGTGGCCTACGACGAGGAAGGGCCGCTGTCCTCGCGCAGCGAGGCGGCCAACCTGCCGCTGTCGCTGCTGAAGGAATTCGACGTCACCTTCGACTACAAACACCAGCTGATGACCATCGCGCCGTCGCATCCGATCGAAAAGGGCGCATCTGGTGGTTGATTAAACTGTTCGGTTTGGGGCAGAATGGATTTTCTCGCATTGCAGCAATTCTCCCCACCGAACAGGAACCAGATCGTGCGCCCCATCCTCAAATCCTCCAAGCTCGACGACGTCTGCTATGAAATCCGTGGCCCGGCCATGGACCTGGCGCGCAAGATGGAGGATGACGGCCACAAGATCATCAAGCTCAATATCGGCAACCTGGCGGTGTTCGGCTTCGACCCGCCGGACGAGATCGTGCGCGACATGATCCGCAATATGGGCGGCGCGGCCGGCTACACCGACTCCAAGGGCCTGTTCGCCCCGCGCAAGGCCGTCATGCACTATACCCAGGAGAAGAACATCTCCGGCGTGTCGATCGACGACATCTACCTCGGCAACGGCGCCTCGGAGCTGATCGTGATGGCGATGCAGGGGCTGCTCAACAGCGGCGACGAGGTGCTGGTGCCGGCGCCGGACTATCCGCTGTGGACCGCGGCCGTCAGCCTGGCCGGCGGCGCGCCGGTGCACTATGTATGCGACGAGCAGTCCGGCTGGCTGCCCGACGTGGCCGACATGCGCAAGAAGATCACGCCCAACACCCGCGCCATCGTGGTGATCAACCCGAACAACCCGACCGGCGCGCTGTACCCGCGCGAAGTCCTGCTCGAGATTATCGAGCTGGCGCGCCAGCACCAGCTGATCGTCTACGCCGACGAGATCTACGACAAGACCCTGTACGACGGCGAAACCCACGTCTCGATGGCCTCGCTGGCGGACGACGTGATGTTCGTGACCCTGAACGGTTTGTCCAAAAATTACCGCTCCTGCGGCTACCGGGCCGGCTGGATGGTAGTATCTGGGGAGAAGAAGCACGCGAAAGACTATATCGAGGGCCTGAACATGCTGGCCTCGATGCGCTTGTGCGCCAACGTGCCCGGCCAGTTTGCGATCCAGACTGCGCTGGGCGGCTACCAAAGCATCGCGGACCTGGTCGCCCCCAACGGGCGCCTGACCCGCCAGCGCGACCTCGCGCACCAGATGCTGACCGAGATCCCCGGTGTTAGCTGCGTCAAGCCGAAGGCCGCCTTGTACATGTTCCCGCGGCTCGACCCGAAGATGTACCCGATCGCCGACGACCAGCAGTTCATCTGCGAGATGCTGGCCGAGGAGAAGGTGCTGCTGGTGCAGGGGACCGGTTTCAACTGGATCGCGCCGGACCACTTCCGCCTTGTGTTCCTGCCGAATTCGGACGACCTGGTCGACGCCTGCGGCCGCATCGCGCGCTTCCTCGATGGCTACCGGCGCCGCCACGGAACGCGCGCCTGAGTGAAGAATAGAGAAAATGATTAAACCGATCAAAGTAGGCCTGCTGGGCGTCGGCACCGTCGGCGCGGGCACCTTCAACGTCCTGCAGCGCAACCAGGAAGACATCCGCCGCCGCGCCGGCCGCGGCATCGAAATCGCGATGGTCGCCGCGCGCAACCTGGAGCGCGCCCGCGGCGTCGTCGGCCCGAACGTGGAAGTGGTGAACGATCCGTTCGCCGTCGTGGACAGTCCCGATATCGACATCGTCGTCGAGCTGATCGGCGGCTACGAGCTGCCGCGCGAGCTGGTGCTGCGCGCGATCGCCAACGGCAAGCATGTGGTCACGGCCAACAAGGCGCTGCTGGCGCTGCACGGCAACGAGATCTTCGCCGCCGCCCACGAGAAGGGCGTGATGGTGGCCTTCGAGGCGGCGGTGGCGGGCGGGGTCCCGATCATCAAGGCGCTGCGCGAAGGCCTGACCGCCAACCGCATCGAGTCGGTGGCCGGCATCATCAACGGCACCACCAACTTCATCCTGTCGGAGATGCGCGACAAGGGCCTGGACTTCGCCACCGTGCTGAAGGAAGCGCAGGCGCTGGGCTACGCCGAGGCCGACCCGACCTTCGACATCGAGGGCGTGGACGCGGCGCACAAGCTGTCGATCATGGCCTCGATCGCCTTCGGCATCCCGGTGCAGTTCGACAAAGCCTACATCGAAGGCATCAGCACCCTGCAGGCCCAGGACATCCGCTACGCCGAGCAGCTCGGCTACCGCATCAAGCTGCTGGGCATCACGCGGCGCTCGGTGGTGGACGGCGTCGAAGGCATCGAGCTGCGCGTGCATCCGACCCTGATTCCGGCGGGGCGCCTGATCGCCAACGTCGAAGGCGCGATGAACGCGGTGCTGGTGCAGGCCGACGCGGTGGGCTCGACGCTCTACTACGGCAAGGGCGCGGGCTCGGAGCCGACGGCATCGGCGGTGATCGCCGACCTGGTGGACGTGACGCGCCTGGCGACGGTCGATCCGTATTGCCGCGTGCCGCACCTGGCGTTCCAGCCGAACGAGATGACCGACGTGCCGGTGCTGCCGATGTCGGAGATCCGTTCCAGCTACTACCTGCGGGTGTACGTGAAGGACCAGCTGGGCGTGATGGCCGACCTGACACGCATCCTGGCCGATGCCGGCATCTCGATCGACGCGGTGCTGCAGAAGGAGCCGGGCGAGCTGCAGACGCGCACGGACATCATCATCATCACGCACCAGACCAGCGAGAAGCTGGTGGATGCGGCGATCGCCAAGTTCGAGCAGATGGACGCGGTCGAGGGCAAGGTGGTCAGGATCAGGCTGGAGAGCTTGAGCTGATATGATTCAAAAAATCGGGCTTCGGCCCGATTTTTGTATCATTTGTCCGCGACTTCGGACGAGAAATGGGGTTCCCGCCTGCGCGGGAACGACGGCAACTCTTATGACAAGTCGTCGTTCCCGCGAAAGCGGGAACCCTATTTGCGTGCCGGCCGCTCACCTCGGCAATCGCGCCAGCTCCCGCAAAAACTCCGTCGCAAATTCATCCACCACCTGACTGGGCGGGGCGACATCCTCGTCCAGCTCGGCAGTAGTGAGCGAGAGCAATTCGCGCTCGAGTTCATCGAACAGCGCGTCGGGCGCCGTGGCGTAGAGAAGCGGGGGCAGGTTGGGCGAATTCATGGGCGCATTCTAACCTTCGCTGCACTGCACCATCAGCTTGTCCACGTGCTCCGTTGAGGCGGCTCAAGCCCGTTTTTCGCAGGGAATCTTGAGCAATGTTCAGGGTTCAATTTGCGCCAGCTCGCCTTTGACGCGGTTTCGGCAAGGCCCGTACCGCCGGGCGCGGCGCGCGGTATCGCCAAGGGCTACGCCGCAAACAGTACGCCGACCTTCAGTCCGCGCCCGCCATCGCCTTCCGCCAGCGTGATCTGCGCCCCGTGCAGGTTGGCGATGTCGCGCACGATCGCCAGGCCAAGGCCGGTGCCGGCCGGGTTGGCTTCCATCGTGGCGGCGGCGCGGTAGAAGGGCGTGAACACCTTGTCGCGCTCCGCCACCGGGATGCCGGGGCCGGAGTCCGTCACTTCGAGCAGCACGCCGTCCGCCACCGCGCGCGCCGCCAGCTGCACGCTGCCGCCGGCGGGGGTGTAGCGGATCGCGTTGTCGACCAGGTTGCTGACCAGTTCATGCAGCATCATCGCCTGGCCGTTGACCGACAGCGCATCCGGCGCGTCGAGGGCGAGGTCGATGTGCTTTTGCACCGCCGGCAGCGCCAGCTCCAGCCCGACCTGGCGCGCCAGCGCCGGCAGGTCGACCGGCGCCATGCCGCCCTGGCCGCCGTGCTCGATGCGGGCCAGCGTGAGGAGGCGGTTGGCCAGGTTGACGGCGGAATCGGTGGTGCCCGCGATCGACTGCACGATGGCGCGCATGGCGTCGGGATCGTTGGCGCGCAGGGCCAGCTCGGCCTGGGTCTTGAGCACCGTGAGCGGCGTGCGCAGCTGGTGCGAGGCGTCGGCGATGAAGCGGCGCTGGCTGGCCACCAGGTTCTGCATGCGCGCCATGGTGCCGTTCAGCGTGGCCACCAGCGGGCGCACTTCCTTGTGCACCAGTGCCTGGTCGACGTCGGACAGGTCGGACAGCGGCCGGGTGCCGAATTCGTCCTTCAGCCGCATCAGCGGGCGCAGCACCAGCCGCACCGCGACCCACACCAGCGTGGCCACGGCCAGCACCAGGATCGCCTGGCGCGCCAGCGTGCTGACCAAGATCCGGCGCGACAGGGCGCGCCGCGCGTCCAGCGTTTCGCCGACCTGGATCAGCGCAATGCCGCGCATCGAATCGTCGTACACCGGCTGCAGCAGGGCCGCGATGCGGAGTTCCTCGCCGTTGTAGCTGGCGTGGTAGAAGCGCACCAGCGCAGGATACAGCTCCGAGCGCGGCACATTGGCCGGCACCGGCGGCAGGTCGTCGTAGCCGGACACGGTTTCGCCATGCAGGCCGCCGACGCGGTAATAGATGCGGCCGAGGGTGTCGGTCTCGAAACTGTCGAGTGCGACGTAGGGCACGTCGGCCACCACCTTGCCGTCGTGGACCGAGACGCGCTCGGCCAGCGCCCGGGTGGAGGCCAGCAGCGAGCGGTCGTAGGCCATGTCGGCCGCGTCGATCGCGTCGCGGTACAGCGAAATGGTGTTGAGCGCGACCAGCACGATCAGTGGACCGAGCAGCCAGCGCAGCAGCTGGTTGCGCAGGCTGCCGAGCGGGACGGCCTGCGCGGGGCGCGCGAACCAGCGGGCGGCGAGCGCGATCATGCCGGCTCGTCGCGCGCCTGCAGCAGGTAGCCGATGCCGCGCAGCGTGGCGATCGCCGCGCCGCCGTCGGGACGCTTGTCGAGCTTCTTGCGCACGCGGTGGATGTACAGCTCGATGGCGTCGAGGTTGGCGTCGTCGTCCAGCGCGAACACTTCGTCGAACAGCTTTTCCTTGGACAGGGCGCGGCCCGGGCGCGCGATCAGCGCTTCCAGCACGGCGTGCTCGCGCGGCGTCAGCGCCAGCGGCTCGCCGCAGTATTCGAACATGCGCGAGACGGTGTCGAAACTGAGCTTGCCGCAGCGCTGGACCGGCTGCGCCTCGCTGCCCTGGCTGCGGCGCAGCAGGGCTTTCACGCGCGCTTCCAGCTCGGCCAGTTCGAAAGGTTTCGACAGGTAGTCGTCGGCGCCGAGGTTCAGGCCCTGCACCCGCTCTTCCAGGCCGCCGCGCGCCGTCAGGATCAGCACCGGCGTGCGGCCGCGCGCGCCGCCGCGGGCACGCAGGCGGCGCAGCACGTCCAGGCCGTCCATGCGCGGCAGGGTGAGGTCGAGGATGACCAGGCCGTAGTCCTGCGTGTGCAGCAGGGCATCGGCATCGGCGCCGCTATGGGCGCATTCGACGGTGAGGTGGGCGTCGCGCAGGGCCTTGGCAACCCAGTGCGACAGCTCGAGGTGGTCTTCGACTAACAGGATTCGCATCCCGGCAGTGTAAGACGAAACCGGGCGCGGCGCACAGCCCCGCCGTTGCACATCCGCCTGGCGTTGAAAGCCGATTGAAAGGAAGCGGCCCATATAGTTCACAACGCAGTAACACAACCATAACCACAACCCAGGAGACACCATGAAGCACAAGTCCCTTGCGCTTGCCGTTCTGGCAGCGCTTTCCGCCACCGGCTACGCTCACGCCCAAACCAATGTCCAGGTCTACGGCCTGATGGACGCCGGCGTCGAATACGTGACCAATGCCGACGCCAAGGGCAACAGCATGACCCGCGTTATCTCGGGCGGCAAGAATACGTCGCGCTGGGGCTTCAAGGGCCAGGAAGACCTGGGCGGCGGCCTGAAAGCCGTGTTCGGCCTCGAAGGCGGCGTGTTCATGGACACCGGCGCGCAGGACGGCGCCCTGTTCAAGCGCCAGGCCTACGTCGGCCTGGACGGCTCGTTCGGCCGCGTGGTGCTGGGCCGTTCCTTCACCACCGTGTACGACTTCGTCATCAAATACGACCCGATGGGCTTCGCGCCGAACTACTCGTGGGCGACCTCGGGCTCGGCCACCGGCCCGTCGAAGTACGGCATGACGACCGCCTTCGATAACCTGATCAAGTATTCCAACAAGACCGGCAGCTTCTCGTACGGCGCGACCATCGGCCTGGGCGAGCAGACCACCGGCATCGCCGACAGCCGTAAATACGCCGTCGCCGGCGCCTACGAGTCGAATGGCCTGGGCATCATGGCGTCGTACGAGAGCATCAACGGCAATACCGTGGTCGCCACCGGCAACCGCGACGAAACCACCGCCTATCACCTGGCCGCCGACTACAAGAACGCGGACTGGCGCTTCAGCGTCGGCATGCGCGACTACAAGCTGGTCTCGGGCAAGGCCGCTACCCCCGACGTGCGCGCCGACACCTACTGGGCTGGCGTGAGCCGCTACATCGGCCCGTGGACCATGACTGGCGCGGTCTATCACGTCAACGTGAAGAACGTCGCTGCCGGCAAGGACGCCGATCCGACCATGTACGTGCTGCGCGGGATGTATGCCCTGT
Organism: Pseudomonadota bacterium; assembly: GCA_023389425.1. Classification (GTDB taxonomy): domain Bacteria; phylum Pseudomonadota; class Gammaproteobacteria; order Burkholderiales; family Burkholderiaceae_D; genus Telluria. The sequence goes on from JAEWEK010000026.1 coordinate 10,844, forward strand.
CCAAGCGCACCGACCTGTACCTGGCCGCGGCGCACGTGAGCGGCAAGAACGGCCAGCTGGTCGGCCTGTCGCGCGACGATGCCGCCTTCGGCACCTCGCAGACCGGCATCACCACCGGCATCCAGCACCGCTTCTGAACGCACGGCCCAGCCCGATCCGTCTATCATGGCCGGCATGAAGCTGCTCAACTACCTTCCCCTGGCCCTGCTGGCCGCCTGCGCGTTCGCGCATGGCGGCGAGCCGGAATGCGTGGTGCCGTCCAAGCCGGGCGGCGCGATGGACCTGACCTGCAAGCTGGCGCGCAAAGCGCTCGAAGCGAAGCATGGCGGGCACCTGAAGCTGACCTACATGCCGGGCGGGATCGGCGCGGTGGCCTGGCACACGATGGTCGGGCAGCGCCGCGCCGAGCCGGACACCCTGGTCGCGTTTTCGGGCGGTTCGCTGCTCAATCTAGCGCAGGGCAAGTTCGGCAAGGCGCGCGCCGAAGACGTGCGCTGGGTGGCGGCGCTGGGCGCGGACTACGGCATGATCGCGGTGCGGGCCGACTCGCCATTCCACACGCTGGCCGACCTGATGCAGGCGCTGCGCACCGATCCGCACCAGGTGCTGATCGGCGTGTCCGGCACCGTCGGCAGCCAGGACTGGCTGAAGGTGGCGATGGTGGCCCAGCACGCGGGCGTCGATCCCAAGCAGCTGCGCTTCGTGGCGCTGGAAGGCGGCGGCGAGGAGTTCACCGCGCTGTCCGCCGGTTACGTGCAGGTGATCTCGGGCGACACCTCGGAAGCCACGCTGTACGCCGGCCCCGGCAAGGTGCGGGTGCTGGCGGTGCTGTCCGAGCATCGGCTGCCCGGCGTGCTGGCGAACGTTCCGACCGCGCGCGAGCAGGGCGTGGACGTGGTCTGGCCGCTGATCCGCGGCGTGTGGATGGGGCCGGGCGTGTCCGATGCCGACTACCGCCGCTGGGTGCAGGCCTTCGACAAGATCGAGGCGACGCCGCAGTTCGCACGGATGCGCGCCGAGGCCGGCTTGTATC
>JAEWEK010000381.1 GCA_023389425.1 Pseudomonadota bacterium
GTGCTGGGGGTGGTGTGCGTGGCGGCGCTGCGGCCGGCCTTGCGGGCGGCGAAGGTGGAGCTTGCTGTGGGCTTGGGTGATTGCGAGGCGTGAGGTGGATCAATGCCGGGAGCATTGATCCACACGCGCGCCGCGCTTGGCTTACTTCTTCACCTTCACCGGCCGCTGCCAGCCATCGATGGTCATTTGCTTCGGCCGCGAAATCGTCAGCTTGCCGGCCGGCGCATCCTTGGTCAGCGTGGTGCCGGCGCCGAGCGTCGCCCCTTTGCCCACCGTCACCGGCGCCACCAGCTGCGTATCGCTGCCGATAAATGCATCATCCTCGATCGTGGTGCGGAACTTGTTCGCACCGTCGTAATTGCAGGTGATGGTGCCGGCGCCGATGTTCACGCGCGAGCCGACGTCGGCGTCGCCCACATAGGCCAGGTGATTGGCCTTGCTGTGCGCCGCCACCTTGCTGTTCTTGATTTCGACGAAATTGCCCACGTGGACGTCTTCGGCCAGTTCCGTGCCCGGACGCAGCCGCGCATACGGCCCGATGATCGACTTGCCGCCCACTACCGCATCCTCGATGTGGCAGAAGGGCTTGATCTGGGCGCCGGCCGCCACCCTGGCGTTGACGAGCACCGAGTGAGCGCCCACTATCACGCCATCGCCCAGTTCGACGCGGCCTTCGAACACACAGCCGACATCGATTGAGACGTCGCGGCCGCAAATAAGTTCGCCGCGAATGTCGATCCGGGCCGGATCCATCAGCATCACGCCTTTTTCCAGCAGGCTGGTGGCGACGTTCAGCTGGTGGCGGCGCTCGAGCTCGGCCAGCTGGACCTTGCTGTTGACCCCCGCCACTTCCCACTCGGCGGACGGCTGGGCCGAGACCACCTCGACGCCGTCGGCCACCGCTTGCGACACGATGTCGGTCAGGTAGTACTCGCCCTGGGCGTTATTGTTGGACAGTGCGCCCAGCCACTTTTTCAGGTGACGGGTCGGGACGACCATGATGCCGCTGTTGATCTCGCGGATCGCACGTTCGGCTTCGGTGGCGTCCTTTTCCTCGACGATGCGCACGATCCGGCCGTTCTCGCGGACGATGCGGCCCAGGCCGAAGGGATCTGCGAACTCGACGGTGAGGATGCCCAGCTTGTCGGTGCCGGCCGCGTCAACCAGCTTGCGCAGGGAGGCGGTGGTGGTCAGCGGCACGTCGCCGTAGAGCACCAGTGTGGGCGCTTCGTCATCCAGCTTCGGCAGGGCCTGCATCACGGCGTGGCCGGTACCCAGCTGCGGTTCCTGCAGGGCGGTATCGATGCCGGTCTGCATCGATTCGGACCAGCGGCCAACGGCCTCGGGCACCGCTGCGCCGCCATGCCCATAAATCACGCATAATTTGCTGGGCGCAAGGCTTTGCGCCGTTTCGATCACATGCTGCAATAGCGGCTTTCCCGCCAGTGGATGCAATACTTTCGGCAGCGCGGACTGCATCCGCTTTCCCATGCCTGCAGCGAGGATGACGACGTTCATAAGCCGATTCGTAAAGTTGAAGAGATGAAAAAGTTTAACACGCACCCTTTTCTAGCTCGTGTACGAATGCTTTTCCTTGTCGCGCTGGTGGCGCTCGCGGCCGGGTGCAGCACGGTCCGCTTCACCTACAACCACGGCGACACCTTGCTGTACTGGTGGCTGAACACGTATATCGACCTGGACAGCGACCAGTCGGGCTGGGTCAAGCAGGACATCGACCGCCTGTTCCAATGGCACCGCCAGACCCAGCTGCGCGACTACGCGGGTGTGCTGACCACCATGCAGCGCCAGCTGGCCGGCAACCCCACGCAGGCGGACTTGCTCAGCGATTACCGCGACATCAAGGCGCGCACCGAGCTGCTCGCCTTCAAGGCCCTGCCGGACCTGGCCGACCTGGCGCGCTCGATCAAGCCGGACCAGATCGCCCAGATGGAGAAAAAGTTCAACCGCAACAATGACGATTTCCGCAAGAAGTTCATGAGCGGCGACCTGGACCACCAGCGCAAGGTGCGCTTCGAGAAAGCGATGGAGCAGTTCGACCTGTGGTTCGGCTCGTTCTCGTCGGAGCAAAAAGCCGCCCTGCGCAAGGCCTCGGACGAGCGGCCTTTGGACAACGATGTTTGGCTGCAGGAACGCAAGATGCGGCAGCAAAAGATTCTCGCGCTGCTGAAGCGCGTGCAGCAGGAAAAGCTGAACAAGGAGCAGACCATGGCCGCGATCCATGACCTGCTGCGCGAATTCTTCGACCGCTTCGACGCGCCGGACCGCAAGCAGTTTTTCGATTTCTATATCGACAGTACCTCCAAATTCATCCTCACCGCGATCCGCATCGCGACGCCGGAACAGAAGGCGCATGCGCAGAAACGGATGCAGGGATGGATCGACGATTTCACTACGCTGGCGAACAAGCGCTAAGGCAGGCAGGCCAAGAAGCGCCAGCAAGGCATGGAGGGCCGGCATGGTATAGTCCGCGCCATGCAAAAGAAGCCCGCCAAACGCCCGCAACACTACCCGGCCCCGCCGCAACAAGTCCGCATCATCGGCGGCATGTGGAAACGCACGCCGCTGCCGGTGCTGGACGCCCTCGGCCTGCGGCCGACGCCGGACCGCGTGCGCGAGACCGTGTTCAACTGGATCAACCACCTGGTCGACGCCGACTGGGACCAGCTGGACTGCCTCGACCTGTTCGCCGGCAGCGGCGCGCTCGGTTTCGAAGCGGCCAGCCGTGGCGCCGCGACGGTGACGATGGTCGACACCCATCCTGCGGTGATCCGCCAGCTCGAACAAAACAAGGCAAAACTTAAGGCCGACAACATCCGCCTGCTGCGCGCCGACGCCGTCAGCAGCGCACGCGATTTGGCCCAGCGCGGCCAGCGCTATGACCTCATCTTCTTGGACCCGCCCTACCAGCAGGAGTTCCTCAGCCAGACGCTGCCGCTGTGCAAATCCCTGCTGAAAGAGGGCGGCATCGTCTATGCCGAGTCGGGTTTGCCGCTGCCGATGGGCGACCTGCAAAGGCCGCAATGGCTGGACGGCTGGGACTGCACGCGCAGCGATAAAGCCGGTATGGTTCACTACCAGTTGTTGCAGTTGCACAAAAACAGCGCGTAAGGACGGAAAGCCGCCCTTTTCCCGTGCGGGGATGCCCCCGCATAGGGCGACTGCCGTGTTTTCAGGCATAATGCGCGCTATGAAAGCAGTCATCTCGCAGGAGCCGCAATGGTTGTAGCCGTCTATCCCGGAACCTTCGATCCGCTCACCCGCGGTCACGAAGATTTGGTGCGCCGCGCATCGGGTCTGTTCGACACGCTGGTGGTCGGCGTCGCGGACAGCAAGAACAAGCGGCCCTTCTTCTCGCTGGAAGAGCGCCTGGAGATCGCCAACGAAGTGCTCGGCCATTATCCGAACGTGAAGGTCCAGAGCTTTTCCGGCCTGCTCAAGGATTTCGTGCGCCAGCACGATGCGCGCGTGATCGTGCGCGGCCTGCGCGCGGTATCCGATTTCGAATACGAGTTCCAGATGGCGGGCATGAACCGCTATTTGCTGCCGGATGTCGAAACCATGTTCCTGACCCCGTCCGACCAGTACCAGTTCATTTCGGGCACCATCGTGCGCGAAATCGCCCAGCTGGGCGGCGACGTGTCCAAATTCGTTTTCCCGTCGGTGGAGCGCTGGCTGAACAAGAAACTGGCGGCCAACCAGGCCGCGGCGCCCACATCCTGAGTTTTCGGCAGTGCCATGGCTTTATTGATTACCGACGAGTGCATCAACTGCGACGTCTGCGAACCGGAGTGCCCCAACGACGCCATTTCGATGGGCGACGAGCACTACATCATCGATCCCAACAAGTGCACCGAATGCGTCGGCCACCACGAGGAGCCGCAATGCGTGGCGCTGTGCCCGGTCGCCTGCATCCCCTTCAATCCGGACTGGCGCGAGACGCCCGAGCAGCTGCAGGCCAAATACGAGCGCCTGATGCAGGAAAAAGCCAAGGCCTGACGGTTTAGTCCGGCAATTCCGCGAATGCCTTCAGGCGGCCCAGCGCGCGTTCCCACGCCTGGCCGATGGCTTCGAGCGAACGGCGCGCCTCGTCGATCCGCTCCGGCTCGATCTGCCACAGGCGCTCGCGTCCCACCTTGATGTCGCGCACCACGCCGGCCTCGGCCAGCGTGTGCAAATGCTTGGTCACGGCCTGGCGGCTGAGCTCGGTGTTGGCGGTCAGGTGCGTGATGGAAAATGCGCCGCCCGCCGCCAGCACGGCGATCAGCTTGAGCCGGGTGACGTCGCCCAGCGCCGCGAACACGCCGGCCAGCGCTGCGCTGGGATGCAGCTCAGCCATGGAGATGGCGCACGACGTTCTGCAACTGCGCATCCCATCCGCGGTCGTTCATGCGGAAGGCTTCCTCGCGGCGATGGGCCGGCACCTTGTCGAAGCCGGACTCGACCACGGTGAGCAGCGTGCCATTGCCCGGCGCGTCAGCCAGGGTGAACGTGACCAGAGTCGGCTCCTCCGACGCGTAATCGACGCTCTGGTCGACCGCGTAGGGGTGCCAGCGCCAGGACAGCAGCGAGGCCGGTTCGACGCGGTCGATGACGGCCTCGAACACGATGTGCTCGTAGCCGGGGTGGGTGATATTGCCGCGCGCCTTCTGGCCCGGCTCGAAGCGGGCGCCCTTCAGGTTCACGCCGAACCACGTGCCGAACTCTTCCGCATTCGAGATCGCGCGCCAGACGCGCTCGCGCGGGGCATTGATGACGATGCTGCGCTCGATGCGATCCGTTTGTTCCTGCTGACTCATGAAAGGTCTCCTTTTATGCAACCAAATGGTTGCGCGAGACCTCACTATGCGCCGCTTTTCGGGAAAATGCAACCGAATAGTTGCATGAATCGGCAAACAAAAACGCGGCGCCGGAAACCGGTGGCCGCGTTGTCGGCTTGCTGAAGCGGGACTCAGCCGCGGGCGGCCACCACGCGCCGGGCGTGCAGGGCGCGGCGCTGGGCCAGCTCGCCGCGGGCGGTGATGCGCTGGCGAATCACCAGCATGAAGGCGCGGACGATGCCCTTGAGCAGCGGGCGGAAGATCATCGCGACCGAAGCCAGCGCGCTCATCAGCAGCATGCCATGCATCGCCTCTGCGAAGGACATGCCCTGGATCATGGTTTCACTGAAAGACATTGCTTTGCTCGTATTGGTTCGTTGACTTATGGAATTATCGTGCGTTGCAACATATAAATCTAATTCTGTTTCCAAATGAGGCTTATATCGATTGTGAATGGAAAACGGGGTACACTTGCGGTCTCTCCCAACCGCCCCGTGGCTGATCCAATGAGCTTCCTGACGCTTGACCTGAACCTCCTGCGCGTGTTCGACGCCGTGATGACGGAACAGAACCTGACGCGCGCGGCCGGCCACCTGGCGATGACCCAGCCCGCCGTCTCGAACGCGATCAAGCGCCTGCGCGAAAGCCTCGGCGACGAATTGCTGATCCGCACCGCGTATGGCGTCAAGCCGACGCCGCGCGCGGAAGCGATGTGGCCGCAGGTGCGCGCCGCGCTGGCCTCGATGGAGGCGGCGGTGATGCCGGAAACCTTCGACGTGTCCAAGGCCCAAGCCACCTTCAGGCTGGCGATGGCCGACGCGACCGCGGCTTACTGGCTGCCCTCGCTGATGCGTTCGATCGAGCGCGAGGCGCCCGGCGTCAACATCCGCATGATGCCGCTGACCACGCGCGAACCGCGGCCGATGTTGCTGCGCGGCGACATCGACCTGGCGGTGGGCTTTTTTCCGGGCGTCGCGGCCCAGCTCTCGTATGAAATCGGCTCGCCGATCCGGCACGAGCGGCTGTATTCGGGCGAATACGTCTGCGTGATGCGCAAGCAGCATCCGCTGGCGCGGGGGAAGCTGGATCTGGATGGATATTGCAAGGCGAACCATTTGCTGGTGAGCTTTTCCGGCCGCGCCCACGGGCTGGTCGACGAAGCGCTGCAGCAGCTGGGGCGCGAGCGGCGCATCCTGCTGACCGTGAACCAGTTCTTCACGGCAGGGCGCGTGGTGGCGAATTCGGACCTGGTGACGGTGCTGCCGAAGCACCTGATGGTGGCGACCGGGATGGCCGACTCGCTGGTGTGGCGCGAACTGCCGTTCGCGATGCCGGCCGTGCACCTGGACATGCTGTGGCACGAACGCGACGGTCGCAGCCCGGCGCACCGCTGGCTGCGCAACAATCTGGAAAGCATGGCGACCAATGCGCAGCCGAAGCCGGAGAAGAGGGCGGCTTAAAGAGCGCCTGTTGGCGAAAGCGAGTGCTAACTAACAGTGTGCAGATGGGATTCCCGCTTGCGCGGGAATGACGTGCGTTTATTGTTGACCCATCGTCGACCCCGCGCAGGCGGGGATCCCATTTCGCTGGCGCAGTGTCAGCCCACGCGATCAAGCAATCACTTGATCGGCAACTTGGTGGTGTTCTTCACCTCTTCCATCACCGCATACGTGTGCGTCTCCCGCACGCCCTTCTGCAGCAAGGTCTTGCCCAGGAACTCCCGGTACGCCGCCATATCCTTCACTCGCGCCTTGACGAGATAGTCAAAGCCGCCCGCGACCATATGGCACTCCAGCACCTCGGGAATAAGCTGTACACTCTGTTTGAATGCATCGAACACCTCGGGCGTGGTGCGGTCCAGCACCACTTCGATGAACACCAGCAGCGACACGTCCAGCAACTGCGGATTGAGCTGCGCCGTGTAGCCCATGATGTAGCCGGCCTCGTGCAGCTTGCGCACCCGCTCCAGGCAAGCCGCCGGCGACAGGTTCACCCGCGCGGCCAGTTCGACGTTGCTGATCCGTCCATCGCTCTGCAGCTCGGCCAGGATTTTCTTACTGATCTTGTCCAGCATCTCGTTCTCTCTCAGGCTTAAATATTATTTGGTCAAATTCTCGCACCAAAAACTATCTTTTGCCAGTCTTCTGTAAATCCAGAATAAATCCAGAAGATTGTCCACTACAATCGAATCATCCATCCGCAATGAATAGCGCGTCCGGCAGCCACGAGCAACCGGGCGCGTCTTGCTGCACCTTCCACGCGATTTTTTTGAAGAGAACACATGCACATCGCCGCCGCCGCTGGCTCCCTTTTCGTCCCTTTCGACGCCCTCCAGGCTGAAATCAAGCGCGAGCAGAGCCCGCTGCGCGCCGCCATCACCGCCGCCTACCGCCGCGACGAAACCGAAGCCGTCGAATGGCTGCTGGCACAGGGCGCGCGCGCCAGCGGCGATGCCTACATGCTGGCACACCGCCTGGTGTCGAGCGTGCGTACCAAACGCACCCGTGCCTCCGGCGTGGATGCGCTGATGCACGAGTTCTCGCTGTCGTCGGAAGAAGGCGTGGCGCTGATGTGCCTGGCGGAAGCGCTGCTGCGCATTCCGGACACCGCCACCGCCGACCGCCTGATCGCCGACAAGATCAGCAAGGGCGACTGGAAGCGCCACCTCGGCGAATCGCCTTCGCTGTTCGTCAACGCCGCCACCTGGGGCTTGCTGATCACCGGCAAGCTGGTGTCGTCCAGCAGCGAAGGCGGCCTTGGTTCCGCGCTGACGCGCCTGATCGCCAAGGGCGGCGAACCGCTGATCCGCAAGGGCGTCGACGTCGCCATGCGCATGCTCGGCAACCAGTTCGTCACCGGCCAGACCATCGACGAAGCGCTCAAGAACAGCATCGACAACGAAGCGCGCGGCTACCGCTACTCCTACGACATGCTGGGCGAAGCCGCCCTGACCGAAGCCGACGCCAGCAATTACTACGCCGCCTACGAAACCGCGATCCACGCGATCGGCAAGGCCTCGAACGGCCGCGGCATCAAGGACGGCCCCGGCATCTCGGTCAAGCTGTCGGCCCTGCACCCGCGCTACAGCCGTGCCCAGCACGCCCGCGTGATGGGCGAACTGCTGCCGCGCCTGCGCAGCCTGCTGCTGCTGGCCAAGCGATACAACATCGGCCTGAACATCGACGCCGAGGAAGCCGACCGCCTCGAGATTTCGCTGGACATGATGGAAGTGCTGGCATTCGACCCCGAACTCGCCGGTTTCGACGGCATCGGCTTCGTCATCCAGGCGTATTCCAAGCGCTGCCCCTTCGCGATCGACTACATGGTCGACCTGGCAAAACGCAGCGGCCGCAAGTTCATGGTGCGCCTCGTCAAGGGCGCCTACTGGGACGCCGAGATCAAGCGCGCCCAGGTCGACGGCCTACCGGGCTATCCGGTGTACACCCGCAAGGTCTACACCGACGTTTCCTACCTGACCTGCGCGCGCAAGCTGCTCGGCGCCACGGACGTCATCTACCCGCAGTTCGCCACCCACAACGCGCACACCCTGAGCGTGATCTACACCTGGGCGCGCGAAGAGGGCATCACCGACTACGAATTCCAGTGCCTGCACGGCATGGGCGAAACCTTGTACGACCAGGTGGTCGGCAAGGACAATCTCGACCGTCCCTGCCGCATCTACGCGCCGGTCGGCTCGCACGAGACGCTGCTGGCCTACCTGGTGCGCCGCCTGCTGGAAAACGGCGCCAACAGCTCGTTCGTGAACCAGATCGTCGACGAAAGCGTGCCGATCGACAGCCTGCTCGCCGATCCGTTCGAGACCGCCCGCGCGCATGGCTGCCAGCCGCATCCGGCGATCCCGCTGCCGGCCAAGCTGTACGGCGACACGCGCCGGAACTCTGCCGGCACCGACTTGTCCAACGAAGACACCCTGCGCCTGCTGGCGCTGGAACTTTGCAAACAGCGCCATTACGACGCCGCACCGCTGGCCGCGGTCGACGTCCAGCCATCCGCGCCGGCAAATGTCGTCAATCCGGCCCAGCACGCCGACGTCGTCGGCCAGATTCGTGAAGCGTCGCCGGCTGATGTGCAGGGCGCGCTTGCCGCCGCCGCCGCATTTGCCGGCGAATGGCAAGCCACGCCTGCTGAAAACCGCGCACAGCTGCTGGAGCGCACCGCCGAACTGTTCGAGCGCGACCATGCCGAACTGATGGCGCTGGCCGTGCGTGAAGCCGGCAAGTCGCTGCCGAACGCCATCGCCGAACTGCGCGAGGCGGTCGACTTCCTGCGCTACTACGCGCAGCAGCTTCGGCTCGAGCAGCCGGCGAAGGGCGGCGTGCAAGCGCTGGGCCCGGTTACCTGCATCAGCCCATGGAACTTCCCGCTGGCCATTTTCACCGGCCAGGTCGCGGCAGCCCTGGCGGCGGGCAATGTAGTGCTGGCAAAACCGGCCGAGCAAACCCCGCTGATCGCGCACCGCGCCGTCGAATTGTTCCTCGAAGCCGGTTTCCCGCGCGCCGCGGTGCAGCTGTTGCCGGGCCGCGGCGAAGTGGTTGGTGCCGCGCTCACGGCCGATCCGCGCATCAAGGGCGTGATCTTTACCGGCTCGACCGAAGTGGCCCAGCTCATCAACCGTACGCTGGCCGAACGCGGCATCAAGGAAGGCTGCGATATCGCACTGATCGCGGAAACCGGCGGCCAGAACGCGCTGATCGTCGATTCGTCGGCCTTGCCGGAACAGGTCGTCAACGACGTGCTGAGCTCGGCATTCGACAGCGCCGGCCAGCGCTGCTCGGCGCTGCGCGTGCTCTTCCTGCAGGAAGAAATCGCGGACAAGACCATCCGCATGCTCAAGGGCGCGATGTCCGAACTGCGTGTGGGCAGCCCGGACCGCCTGGCGACCGACATCGGCCCGGTGATCGACGCCGAAGCCCGGCAAAACCTGCTGGGCCACATCGAACGCGTCAAAGGGGCGGCCAAGGACTATTTCGCGCTCGAGCTGCCGGGGCCGGTGGCGGCGCAGGGCACCTTCGTCCCGCCGACCATGCTGGAAATCGACTCGCTGGACCAGCTCAAGCGCGAAGTGTTCGGCCCGGTGCTGCACATCGTCCGCTACCAGCGCGCCGACCTCGGCAAGGTGGTCGACCAGATCAACGCCACCGGCTACGGCCTGACGCTGGGCGTCCATTCGCGCATCGATGAAACCATCGATTTCATCACCGCGCGCGCCCACATCGGCAATATCTACGTGAACCGCAATATCGTCGGCGCCGTGGTTGGCGTGCAGCCCTTCGGCGGCGAAGGCAAGTCGGGCACGGGTCCGAAGGCCGGCGGCCCCTTGTACCTCAAACGCCTGCAGCAAGATGCGGCGCCGCTGATGCAGCACGAGCGTCAGGCGGACCCGGGCGTAGCCGCGCTGATCGCCTGGGCGCGTTCAAACGGACACACCCAGGCAGCCGCGCAGGCGGAGAATTATGCCCATGAGGCCCTGGCCGGCGTCACGATCGACCTGCCCGGTCCGACGGGCGAACGCAATCGTTTGGCCTTCAGCCCGCGCGGCAATATTTTGTGCGTGGCAGCGACCGCCGAAGGAATGCTGAACCAGCTGGCAGCCGCGCTGGCAGCCGGCAACCGTGCGCTGGTGCCGCTGGCCAGCCGCATGCTGATCGCAGGCGAGCTGCCGGCGCAGGCGCGCGATCGCGTACGTTTCCTGGGGGATGAGGAAGTGGCCGGTGCAGATTTCCAGGCCGCACTGCTGGAAAAAGGCATCAATCCGGCAATCCGCACGGAACTTGCGGCCCGGCCGGGGGCCATCGTCGCGCTCATCGATACCGATGCGCAAAACGCAATCCCGGTCTGGCGCCTGGTCGCGGAACGGGCATTGTGCGTGAATACGACGGCAGCTGGCGGTAACGCAAGCCTGATGACTTTGGGTCTGTAATGATGGCGTAGTTTTATTATTAAAACTTGGAGGAAGACATGCTAGTTGGCGTTCCGAAGGAAATTAAGAACAATGAATATCGTGTCGGCCTCACGCCGCCATCCGTCCACGAGCTGGTAAGCCATGGCCACAAGGTCATGGTCCAGCAGAACGCCGGCGCCGAAATCGGTCTTGCCGATGACCAGTACATTGCCGCCGGCGCCACGATCGTCGCGGCCGCGAAGGAAATCTTCGACAAGGCCGAGATGATCGTGAAGGTGAAGGAACCGCAGCCGACCGAATGTGCGATGCTGCGGCCCGGCCAGATCCTCTACACCTATCTTCACCTGGCGCCCGATCCGGAACAGACTGCCGCGCTGGTGAAATCGGGCGCCATCTGCATCGCCTACGAAACCATCACCGGCCCGGGCGGCGGCTTGCCCCTGCTCGCCCCGATGAGCGAAGTCGCCGGCCGCATGTCGATCCAGGCCGGCGCCGCGCACCTGGAGAAGTCGAAAGGCGGCATGGGCTTGCTGCTGGGCGGCGTGCCGGGCGTGGCTGCCGGGCATGTCGTCATCATTGGCGCCGGCGTGGTCGGCACCAATGCACTGCAAATGGCGGTGGGCACCGGCGCCCGTGTCACCGTGCTGGATAAGAATATCGATCGCCTGCGCCAGCTCGACCTCATCTTCGGCAATCGTATTTCGACGATGTATTCCAATGCGCACGCCATCGAAGAAGCTGTGTTGTCGGCCGACCTGGTGATCGGCGGCGTGCTGGTCCCCGGCGCGGCAGCGCCGAAACTGGTCACCCGCAGCATGATTTCGCGGATGAAGAAGGGCGCGGTCGTCGTCGACGTGGCGATCGACCAGGGCGGCTGCTTCGAAACCTCACATCCGACCACCCATGCCGAGCCGACCTTCGTCGTCGACGGCGTCATCCATTATTGCGTGGCCAATATGCCGGGTGCGGTTGCCCGTACCTCGACCTTCGCGCTGAACAACGCAACCATTGGCCACGCCGTCGCGCTGGCTGACAAAGGCTGGCAGAAAGCCCTGAAGGATGATCCCAACCTGCGCAATGGCCTGAACGTTTGCCAGGGCAAGATCACGTACGCAGCCGTGGCCAAGGATCTGGGCTACGACTACGTTCCGGCGGAATCGATGCTCGGATAATCCCCGGCGACTTGCTCGCAAAAGCGCCGGACGATATGGAAGGCGTACTGCGCGGCCACCGACTTCACGAAACGCATGAAGTCGATGGCCGCGTTTTCATTGGCGTTGTCGGAAATCGCCCGGATGACCGCGAACGGCACCTCGAGTTCGTAACAGGCCTGGGCCACGGCAGCGCCTTCCATTTCCACCGCCAGCAGGCCCGGCAACTCGCTGTTGAGCTTGTTCAGGTGTTCCTTGTCCTTCATGAACAAATCGCCGCTGGCAACCAATCCACGATGAACCCGCGGCATGGACAGTCGGAAGGCATCACGCTCCGTCTGGCCGATTGCTTCTTGCAAGTGATTGTCCAGAAACCATTGCGCGGCTTCTTGCAAGCAGTGGCCAAGACGATGGTCAGCCATGAAATGCGTCTGTCCTGTCAGCGGCACCTCGAAGCGCGGGAACAAGGGACTGGCATCCATGTCGTGCTGAACCAGCGATTCCGCGATCACGATGTCGCCCACATTGATGCTTTTTTCACCAGCGCCAGCAACACCGGTAAAGAGAATGTGGGTAACTCCGAATTTTTCCACAAGGGTGGTGGCTGTCATGGCAGCAGCAACCTTGCCTATACGCGATAAAACGCACACAGCGTCGATTTTCCAGAGCTGTCCGACCCAGTACTCGCGTTTGGCATGGACGAGCCTGGAAGGCCCCTGCATGGCTTCCACGAGACCCTGCTGTTCTTCAGCCAGCGCGCTGATGATTCCGAGACGCATTTTTTTTGATGGCGATGGCCGCTATGAGGATGGAAAACCGTGCACCGCGAAACCGGGCACGGAGTTCTCCATATATAAGTTAAAAGATGAGTATACGAAGATGGTAGTGATAGTAAACGCGGCCTGCGCTGTGGACAAGTTCGGTTTTCTCCACAACATCAGTGGTTTACAGTCGCGCAAACTGGCTGGACAAGGCATGTTCCTGGCTTGCACGTAAACTGGACAAAAAAATAGGTTTCGTCAAAAACCTTGCTTCTGCACATCTAATCCTGTGGATATGCAGGTGGTTTTCCACAATCAGCCACATGAATCCGCAAAAAACACCTCGTCCGGCACCTCGTCTGTGAACAACTCATTGAATATCCACAGCATGAGTTGTGAAGAAACCTGCTTTCAAGAAATCGATCATTTTTTGTTCAGTTTACGTTCAACGGCCATGCACGCGTTGTTCCACCAGTTCCAAATCGCGTAAACCCTTGACGTTGTGAACAAAATCGAACTTATCAACAGATTGGTGCACGTTTACTATCACTATCAACTTCGTATACACATCTTTTAACTTATATATGGAAAACTCTGTTCTGCTATCCTTGCCGAGCAGGAATCTTCTGAAGCGCAGTGCCTGAAAGGACGAGCAGCGTGGAATCAGCAGGTGAATACGACTACATCATCATCGGTGCTGGCACTGCTGGCTGTGTTCTTGCAAACCGTCTCAGTAGCAATCCCAGGCTCGACATCCTGCTGATCGAAGCTGGTGGCAGAGACGACTACCTCTGGATTCACATCCCTGTCGGCTACCTTTATTGCATCGGCAACCCGCGTACCGATTGGCTGTTCAACACCGAAGCGGATCCCGGGCTTGCAGGCCGGTCCCTGATCTACCCGCGGGGTAAGGTCCTTGGTGGCAGTTCATCCATCAATGGCATGATCTATATGCGAGGCCAGAAACCAGACTACGATCGCTGGGCGCAACTGACCGGCGATGATTCCTGGCGATGGGACCATGTACTGCCGCTCTTCAGGAAGAGTGAAGACCACCACGGCGGGTCGAATGACATGCACGGCGCTGGTGGCGAATGGCGTGTCGAAAAACAAAGACTGTCGTGGTCCATCCTGGATGCCTTCCGTGACGCAGCAGAGCAAGCAGGCATCCCCAAGATCGACGATTTCAATACCGGCGACAACGCTGGCTGTGCTTATTTCGAAGTCAACCAGCGACGCGGTATCAGGCTGAATACCGCCAAGGCTTTCCTCAAACCCGCCGGCAAACGTCCCAACCTGACGATCATGACCGGTTGCCACGTCGAGCGCCTGTTGATCGAAACAAGCGAGCAGGGCATGCGCTGCCAGGGTGTGCAATTTACTGGTGACGGCAGGATGTTCACGGCGACCGCACACCGCGAAACCCTGTTATGCGCAGGTGCTGTCGGCTCGCCCCAGATTCTCCAGCTATCGGGCATTGGTCGCGCGAACCACCTGCACGAGCATGGCGTCGAACCGCTCGTGGATTCACCGGGTGTCGGTGAAAACCTGCAGGATCATCTCCAGCTGCGCATGGTGTTCAAGGTAAGCGGCGCCAGAACCTTGAACACGATGGCTGCAAATTGGTTAGGCAAGATGCGCATCGGCCTGCAATATGCGATGTTCCAGAGCGGACCGATGTCGATGGCGCCATCCCAGCTTGGCGCCTTTGCGTACTCGGACTCGAGCCAGCCTTCACCGAACCTGGAATACCACGTGCAGCCGCTGTCGCTGGAAAAATTCGGAGATCCTCTTCACAGCTTTCCTGCATTCACCGCCAGCGTCTGCAATCTGCGGCCAAGCTCGCGTGGACACGTTCGCATCGCTTCCAACGACAGCTACGCTGCACCGAAGATCACACCGAATTACCTGAGTACCGCCGAAGACCGGAAAGTTGCGGCACTGTCGCTGCAACTGACACGCAAGATCGCCGCCGCTCCCGCACTGGCCAGATACAAGCCGGAAGAAATCAAACCCGGCCTTCATCACCAGACCGATGAGGAACTGGCCAGCGCGGCAAGCCTGATCGGCACCACGATTTTCCATCCCGTCGGCACCTGCAAAATGGGTAGCGAGGAAGATCCAATGGCCGTGGTCGACGGCCAGTTGCGGGTAAAAGGCGTACACGGTCTGCGCGTGGTGGATGCCTCCATCATGCCCTTCATCACCTCCGGCAACACCAATTCGCCAACCCTGATGATTGCCGAAAAAACGGCTGAACAGATCCTGACCGGTCTTCCACGATGAGTCCTGGGTAAATTCGCACACCCGGTCTGCGCCGGAGCAGAAGCACGCGCACGTCGCTTTATTGTGACCCCCTGTCGTTGTGTGTATTATTTCTTCAACAAGAAAACGCACGGGAGACACGATGGCGGACGCCATTCTGGAAACGCGGCATCTGACGAAATCCTTCAAGGGTTTCACCGCTGTCCATGACGTCAACCTGTGCGTGCAACGCGGCCATATCCACGCGCTGATCGGCCCCAATGGCGCCGGCAAGACGACCTGCTTCAACCTCCTCACCAAATTCCTGGTTCCGACTTCCGGCCAGATCCTGTTCAACGGACGCGACATCACCAGGGCCGAGCCGGCGCAGATCGCGCGCATGGGCATCATCCGCTCATTCCAGATATCGGCGGTCTTCCCGCACCTCACAGTGCTCCAGAACGTGCGTATAGGCCTCCAGCGCGGGCTTGGCACCACTTTCCAGTTCTGGCGTAGCGAACGCACGCTGGACCGCCTGAACGAGCGCGTAATGGCCTTGCTGGCCGAAGTAGACCTGTCGACATTCGCCGACACCGTCACCGCCGATCTTCCCTACGGCCGCAAGCGCGCCCTCGAAATTGCGACCACCCTGGCGATGGACCCTGAATTGATGCTGCTGGACGAACCGACGCAAGGCATGGGCCACGAAGACGTGCACCGCGTAACGGAGCTGATCAAAAAGGTATCGGCCGGCCGCACGATTCTGATGGTCGAACACAATATGAACGTCGTCGCCGGCATTTGCGACCGGATTTCGGTGCTGCAGCGTGGCGCGGTGCTGGCGGAGGGAAGCTACGCCGACGTCTCGAACAATCCCGGTGTCATGGAAGCGTACATGGGCACCGCGGGCGGCGAGCTGGGAGGCGTGCACTGATGGCCGCTGCCCTGGAAATCTCCAATCTGCAAGCGTGGTACGGCGAATCGCACATCCTGCATGGCATAAACCTGACCGTGAACCAGGGCGAGGTGGTGACCTTGTTGGGCCGGAATGGCGCGGGCAGGACCACGACGCTGCGCGCCATCATGGGGCTGACCGGAAAACGCAGCGGCTCCATCAAGATCAATGGGGTCGAGTCGATCGGAATGCCGACCCATAAGATCGCGCACCTCGGCATCGGCTACTGTCCGGAAGAGCGGGGGATATTCGCCTCGCTGTCCACCGAAGAAAACCTGATGCTGCCGCCGCTCCTGGCCGACCGCGGCGCGGCCATGCCGCTGCGGGAGATTTACGGGATGTTCCCGAACCTGCTCGAACGGCGTAACAGCCCGGGTACGCGATTGTCCGGCGGCGAACAGCAAATGCTGGCGGTGGCCCGCATCCTGCGCACCGGCGCGCGCCTGCTGCTGCTGGATGAGATTTCGGAAGGACTGGCGCCGGTCATCGTGCAAAGCCTGGCTCGCATGATCACGACGCTCAGGCAAAAGGGCTACACCATCGTCATGGTCGAACAGAATTTCCGCTTTGCCGCGCCGCTCGCGGACCGCTTTTATGTCATCGAACACGGGCAAGTCGCCGACACCATCGAAGCCCAGGATTTGAACGCCCGGATGCCTGTACTTACCGAACTGCTCGGCGTCTGACCAACCCATCTTTATTCGAACGGAGACAACATGAAACGCACAGCTATCGCCCTCGCTGCCATCGCCGCTTGCATGACCTTGCCGGCGCAAGGGCAAATCTCCAACAACACGATCAAGATCGGCTTCCTGACCGATATGTCGGGCGTGTACGCGGACGTGGACGGCAACGGGGGCGCGGAGGCGATCAAGATGGCGATCGCCGACATGGGCGGGGCGATCAACGGCAAGAAGATCGAATTCATCGCGGCCGATCACCAGAACAAAGGCGATATCGCGTCGACCAAGGCGCGCGAATGGTTCGACCAGCAGGGCGTCGACCTGCTGATCGGCGGCACCAATTCAACCGCCAGCCTGGCGATGGCGAAGGTGGCGCAGGAGAAAAAGAAAGTGTTTATCGCGATCGGCGCCGGCGCTTCCGCGCTGACCAATGAGCAGTGCTCGCCCTACACCGTGCATTACGCTTACGACACCGTGGCGCTGGCGCGCGGCACCGGATCGGAAATGGTGAAGCAGGGCGGCAAGACCTGGTTCTTCCTCACGGCCGATTACGCCTTCGGCCAGTCGCTTGAAAAGGACACCGCCGATGTCGTCAAGGCGAATGGCGGAACGATGCTGGGCAGCGTCAAGCACCCGCTGGGCGCTTCGGATTTCTCGTCCTTCCTGCTGCAGGCACAGGCATCGAAAGCGCAGGTGCTGGGCCTGGCCAATGCCGGCGGCGATTTCATCAACTCGGTAAAGGCGGCCAATGAATTTGGCATCACCAAGAAAATGAAGATCGCCGGCCTGCTGGTGTTCATCAACGATGTCCACACGCTTGGATTGAATACGACCCAGGGCTTGTACCTGACGGACGGCTGGTATTGGGACCAGAGCCCGGAAAGCCGCGCCTGGGCCAAGCGCTACATGGCGAAGATGAAGAAGATGCCCTCGATGGTGCAGGCGGGCGATTATTCCGCGACGATGGCCTACCTGAATGCGGTCAAGGCCACCGGCACGGACGATGCGGACAAGGTGATGGCGCATCTGAAGAAAACGAAGATCGACGATATGTTCACCAAGAACGGCGCGATCCGGCCGGACGGCCGCATGGTGCACGACATGTACCTCATGCAGGTGAAGACGCC
Organism: Pseudomonadota bacterium; assembly: GCA_023389425.1. Taxonomy (GTDB): domain Bacteria; phylum Pseudomonadota; class Gammaproteobacteria; order Burkholderiales; family Burkholderiaceae_D; genus Telluria. The sequence continues at coordinate 17,683 of JAEWEK010000381.1, forward strand.
GAAGGAATCGAAAGGGGCGTGGGATTACTACAAGCTGGTGGCCACGATTCCGGGTGATAAGGCGTACACGACCAAGGCCGAATCGAAGTGCGCGGCGTGGAAATAGGCACGGCAGCTCTTCGCCATACGTCACATGGAAATTTTCGGCGTTCCCCTGCAGGCGATGATGAGCCAGCTGCTGCTCGGCCTGGTCAACGGCTCCTTCTATGCCATGCTGTCGCTGGGCCTCGCCGTCATCTTCGGCCTGCTCAACGTCATTAATTTCGCCCACGGCGCCCTCTACATGACCGGCGCTTTCCTGGCCTACATCGGCGTCACCAGCTATGGCCTGAACTACTGGGAAATGCTGGTGCTCGCACCGCTGTTGGTCGGCATGCTCGGCATCGTGATCGAACGCACGATGCTGCGCTGGCTCTACAAGCTCGACCACCTGTACGGATTGCTGCTGACCTTCGGCATCACGCTCTTGCTCGAAGGCCTGTTCCGCTCCTTCTTCGGCGTTTCCGGCCAGACCCTGGACGTGCCCGAGCAGCTGGCCGGCTCCACTGACCTCGGCTTCATGATCCTGCCGAACTATCGCGCCTGGGTGGTCGCCGCCTCGCTGCTGGTCTGCCTCGCCACCTGGTTCGTGATCGAAAAGACCCGTCTCGGCGCCTACTTGCGCGCCGGTACCGAGAACCCCAAGCTGGTCGAGGCCTTCGGCGTCAACGTGCCGCTGATGGTGACATTGACCTACGGCTTCGGCGTCGCGCTTGCCGGGATGGCTGGTGTGCTGGCCGCGCCCGTCATCAACGTCACGCCGCTGATGGGCTCCAACCTCATCATCGTGGTATTCGCCGTCGTCGTGATCGGCGGCATGGGTTCCATCCTCGGCTCGATCGTCACCGGCCTGGCGCTGGGCGTGATCGAAGGCCTGACGCGCGTCTACTACCCGGAAGGTTCCGAGGTCGTCGTGTTCGTCGTGATGGTGGTCGTGCTGCTGCTGCGGCCCGCCGGCCTGTTCGGCAAAGAGACATGAAAGGGCAGGGATGAACAAGAACATCGGCTACGCGCTGGCGCTGGTGATCGCGCTTGCCGCGCCCTTCGTCGGCTACCCCGTATTCCTGATGAAGATGCTGTGCTTCGGCCTGTTCGCCTGCGCCTTCAACCTGCTGATCGGCTACACCGGCTTGCTGTCCTTCGGCCACGCCGCCTTTCTCGGCACGGCCGGCTACGTCACCGGCCACGCGCTGGCGGTGCTGGGGCTGCCTTTCGAGGCCGGGATCGCGCTTGGCGTGCTCGGCGCGGCGCTGCTCGGACTGGTGATGGGCATGCTGGCGATCCGCCGCCAGGGCATCTATTTCGCGATGATCACACTGGCGCTGGCGCAGATGGTCTATTTCGCCGCGCTGCGCCTTCCCTACACGCACGGGGAGGACGGCCTGCAAGGCGTGCCCCGCGGGCGGCTGATGGGCCTGCTCGACCTGTCGAACGACCTGGCGATGTATTACGTGGTGCTGGCGATCTGCATTGCCGGTTTCGCCCTGATCGTGCGCACCGTTCATTCGCCGTTTGGACAGGTACTCAAGGCAATCCGCGAGAACGAGCCCAGGGCGATTTCTTTAGGTTATGACGTGGATAGGTACAAATTGCTGGCGTTCGTGCTTTCTGCGGCCATTGCGGGGCTCGCAGGGGCCACCAAAGCAGTTGTGCTTGGCTTCGAAACCCTGACTGACGTCCATTGGACCCTTTCCGGCCTCGTGATCCTGATGACGCTGGTTGGAGGCATGGGCACCTTGTTCGGGCCGGTGCTGGGCGCCTTCGTCATCGTGGCGCTCGAGAACAAGCTCGGTGACCTGGGCAATTTCCTCGCACGCTTGACCGGGGTCGACTGGTTCTCGACCCTGGGCGAATCGGTCGGCATCGTTACCGGCCTGATCTTCGTGGCCTGCGTGTTGCTGTTCCGCCGGGGTATCGTCGGCGAGCTCTCTGGGATGGTCGCTGCGCGTCGCTCGGCCTAGTTCTTGCTGCTATGCAACAATCCACAGGGCGTTTCCGAGCCATCCTGCGCGCTGTTAACAACTTTGTGGATAACAGCCGGGCGGTATTCCATCTGCTCATGTTCGACCTCCGGCTATTTTGTGTCTCGCCGGTCGCGAGGTAGACAGTGGGAACGGCGGCGAAATGCCCCGTGTGTCGGTGGGACAGCCCCGCTCGGCCTTTGTCGGTAAGCGTGGATCGGATTCGGCGCCTGCTTGGCCTGCGGCAACAGTGGCTTGCCTCAGAAGTGCCCATTTCCCTAGGCTTCCCTTGAAGCACGCTTGCCCCGACACCCCACATCTCGATCGTCATAACCCTCAGCGATGGACGTCGGGAATCCTCCGCGGCGAATCGGAATCACGCTGTCGGCGGCGCCGGCAAAGTGTTTCTTTAGCCGTCCAACTCGACACGAAGTGTATCGATTTACTTTTGTCTTCTGTGTCGGAATGCGCCTGCGGCTTTCTGTGGGTAACTTTGTGGATAGCAGCCTTTTTGGGCTCGGTTTTTGGCCGGGTTCGGTAAGCCTTTCTCGCTTGCCTTACAATTGCTTACTCTTCGGTGTTCCCAGAAAGTATCGATGTTTGAATTAGCCTTGCTCGGCATTGCGTCCTTTGGCGCAGGCTTGGTCGACTCTGTTGTCGGTGGTGGTGGTCTTATCCAGCTTCCTGCAGTCTTCGCCCTTCTTCCCAATCAGTCACCCGCCACGCTGCTCGGCACCAACAAGCTGGCAAGCATGTTTGGCACGACGTCCGCTGCGGTAAGTTATTCCCGTCGGGTACGCGTTGCCTGGAGCACTGCCGCGCCCGCCGCGATTGCTGCCTTCGTCGCGTCCTTCTTTGGTGCATGGACGGTGAGCAAGGTGCCGGCCGATTTTGTCCGTGGTCTGTTACCGTTCGTACTTGTGGCGGTGGCGGTGTACACCTTCCGCAAGAAGGACCTCGGTTCGGTCCACGCGCCACTGCACAGCGGATGGAAGGAGATGGCGCTTGCGGTGCTGCTCGGTGGCGTCATCGGTTTCTACGACGGCTTCTTCGGACCGGGGACCGGCAGCTTCCTTTTGTTCCTGTTCGTACGATTTTTCGGCTTCGATTTTCTCGGTGCCTCCGCGGCGGCCAAGGTCGTGAACGTCGGCAGCAACCTGTCGGCGCTGATCTGGTTCGGCTACAGCGGCCACCTGCTGTGGCAGATCGGCTTGTCGATGGCTGTGTGCCAGGTCGCCGGGTCTATTGTCGGCACCCAACTTGCGCTGAAGCACGGGACAGGTTTTGTCCGGAAGCTGTTCCTTACCGTTGTCTCGGTGCTAATCGTAAAGACCGCCTACACCGCCTTCCTCGGTTGATCCCAGCTGTTCCACGTGGAACAACCCGGCCGACCCGGCGCCGGATGTTTCACGTGGAACATCATTCGTGGCCGACACATTAGCCACAGAAACTGTTCCACGTGGAACATATTTCCCTCGTTTTCTCGGCGGCACGGCTTTCGCAAACAAAAAGCCTCTATAATCCTCCTTCGTACTCCTCGCATCACACTTCCACCATGCTATTTCCTACTGAATTCGACGTGATTGTCGTCGGCGGCGGCCATGCCGGCACCGAAGCCGCGCTCGCTTCCGCCCGCACGGGCCAGAAGACACTGCTGCTCACGCACAACATCGAGACCCTCGGCCAGATGTCCTGCAACCCGTCCATCGGCGGTATCGGCAAGGGCCATCTGGTCAAGGAGGTCGATGCGCTGGGCGGCGCGATGGCGATCGCGACCGATGAATCCGGCATCCAGTTCCGTATCCTCAATTCGTCCAAAGGCCCAGCCGTGCGCGCCACCCGCGCCCAGGCCGACCGCATTCTGTACAAGCAGGCGATCCGTTCGCGCCTGGAAAACCAGCCCAATCTGTGGCTGTTCCAGCAGGCCGTGGACGACCTGATGGTGGAGGGTAACCGCGTGGTGGGCGCGGTGACGCAGATCGGCCTGCAGTTCCGCTCGCGCGCCGTGGTGCTGACCGCAGGCACTTTCCTTGACGGGAAGATCCACGTCGGCCTGCAGAACTACTCGGCGGGACGGGCAGGGGATCCGCCGGCGTTGTCGCTGTCGGCGCGCCTGAAGGAACTCAAGCTGCCGCAGGGCCGCCTGAAGACGGGCACGCCGCCGCGCATCGACGGCCGCAGCATCGACTTCTCGGCCCTGACCGAACAGCCGGGCGACCTCGATCCCGTACCGGTGTTTTCGTACATGGGCAACGTGGGGATGCACCCGCGCCAGGTGCCGTGCTGGGTCACGCATACCAACGCTGAGACGCACGAGATCATCCGCAATGGCCTCGACCGCAGCCCGATGTACACCGGCGTGATCGAAGGCGTCGGCCCGCGCTACTGTCCGTCGATCGAGGACAAGATCCACCGCTTCGCGTCCAAGGAATCGCACCAGATCTTCCTCGAGCCGGAGGGCCTGACCACCAACGAGTTCTACCCCAACGGTATCTCGACCAGCCTGCCGTTCGACGTGCAGATCGCGCTGGTGCGCTCGATGCGCGGCCTGGAAAACGCGCACATCCTGCGCCCCGGCTACGCCATCGAATACGACTATTTCGACCCGCGCGGCCTCAAGTCCTCGCTCGAAACCAAGGCCATCCAGGGCCTGTTCTTCGCCGGCCAGATCAACGGCACCACCGGCTACGAGGAAGCTGCGGCACAGGGCTTGCTGGCCGGGCTGAATGCCGCGCTGCAGACCCAGGGCAAGGAAGCATGGACGCCGGGCCGCCACGAAGCCTACCTCGGCGTGCTGGTCGACGACCTCACCACGCAGGGCGTGGCCGAGCCCTACCGCATGTTCACCAGCCGTGCCGAGTACCGCCTGTCGCTGCGCGAGGATAACGCCGACATGCGCCTGACCGAAATCGGCCGCAAGCTGGGCGTGGTGGGCGATGCCCAGTGGGCCGCCTTCGAAGCCAAGCGCGAAGCGGTGGAGCAGGAGCTGCAGCGCCTGCGCTCGACCTGGGTCAACCCGCGCATCCTGGCTGCCGCCGAATCCGAGCGTGTGGTGGGGCAGGCCATCGAACGCGAGTACAACCTGGCCGATCTGCTGCGCCGCCCGGGCGTCGAATACGACACGCTGATGACCATGCAGGGCGTCGAGGGCGCGCCGCTGGCCGGTCCCGGCGTCGCCGACCCGGCCGTGCGCGAACAGGTCGAAATCCAGATCAAGTACGCCGGCTACATCGATCGCCAGGCGCGCGAAGTGGAGCGCCACGACCACTACGAAAACCTCAAACTGCCGCAGGAGTTGAACTACCACGAGATCACGGCGCTTTCGATCGAGGTGCGCCAGAAGCTCGACAAGCAGCGCCCCGAAACGCTGGGCCAGGCCTCGCGCATCTCCGGCGTGACGCCGGCGGCGATCTCCCTGCTGCTCGTCTTCCTGAAAAAGAAGGGCTTCAAGGGCTTCACCACGCAGGGCGAGGAGGCGGCTTGATGCGGGGAGGATTCGATCGTCCGGCACTGCAAAACGTGCTGGAGCAGGGTATCGGCCAGCTGGGCCTGGAGCTGACGCAAGCGCAGCACACGCAGCTGATGGACTACCTGGCCCTGATGGCCAAGTGGAACGCCGTGTACAACCTCACGTCCCTGCGCGACCCGATGCAGATGGTGACGCACCACCTGCTCGACTCGCTGGCTGCCGTGCCGGCCTTCGCCGGCGCCCGCAACGTGCTGGACGTCGGCGCCGGCGGCGGCCTGCCCGGCATCGTGCTGGCCATCGCGCGGCCGGACATGAAGGTCTCCATGATCGACACCGTGAACAAGAAAACCGCCTTCCTCAAGCAGGTGAAGGCGGAACTCGGCCTGGCCAACGCCAGCGTGTACACGATGAAGGTGCAGGACCTGGAAGTGAGCGACAAATTCGACGTCATCACCTCGCGGGCGTTTGCCGACCTGTCCGATTTCCTGGGCTGGTCGGGACACCTGCTGGCGGACGGCGGGCGCTTCATTGCGCTCAAGGGAGTGGCCCCGAGAGACGAACAGGAGAGGGTGCCGGAGCAGTGGAAGGTAAGCGGGGTGCAGGCGCTGCGGGTGCCGAGCCTGGAAGCGGAGCGTCACCTGGTATTCGTCGAACGGGCGGCGTAAATAAAATAGACGGTATAAATAGTTTATATCGTTTATACAGTAGAAATTATTTCGATAGTATAAACGGTATAAAACCGTAGAGTTGCGTCCAACAGGATAAGGGATACATGGCAAAGATATTTTGCGTTGCGAACCAAAAGGGCGGCGTAGGCAAGACCACGACCACTGTGAACCTGTCGGCGGGTCTCGCCAAGCTCGACCAGCGCGTGCTGCTGGTCGACCTGGACCCGCAGGGCAACGCGACCATGGGCGCCGGCATCAACAAGGCCGGCCTGGGCGCATCCACCTACGAGGTCCTGCTCGGCAGCGCCGACGTCGAGGCTGCGCGCCAGCGTTCCGAGGCTGGCCGCTTCGACGTCCTGCCCTCCAACCGCGAGCTGGCCGGCGCCGAGGTCGAGATGGTCGAGCTGGACAACCGCGAGAAGCGCCTGAAGGACGCGCTGGCCAAGGTCGACAAGGACTACGACTTCATCCTGATCGACTGCCCGCCCGCGCTGTCGATGCTGACGCTGAACGGCCTGTGCTCGGCGCATGGCGTCATCATCCCGATGCAGTGCGAGTACTACGCGCTCGAAGGTTTGTCGGACCTGGTCAACACCATCAAGAAGGTGCACGCCAACCTGAACCACGACCTGAAGATCATCGGCCTGCTGCGCGTGATGTTCGATCCGCGCATGACGCTGTCGCAGCAGGTCTCGGGCCAGCTCGAGCAGCATTTCGGCGACAAGGTGTTCAAGACCATCATCCCGCGCAACGTGCGCCTGGCCGAAGCGCCGTCCTACGGCATCCCGGGCGTCGCCTTCGATCCGTCCTCCAAGGGCGCGCAGGCCTACATCGCATTCGGCGCCGAAATGGTCGAACGCATCAAGACAATGTAATCAGAAAGACGACACAAGACATGGCAACGAAAAAAATGAAGGGCCTGGGCCGCGGACTGGAAGCGCTGCTGGGCGGAGACGCCGAGCTGGCGGCACCGGACGCCAGGCTGCCGTCGGCGCTGCCGGTCGGCCAGCTGCAGGCCGGTAAATACCAGCCGCGCACCCGCATGGACGAAGGCGCGCTGGCGGAGCTGGCCTCCTCGATCAAAACCCAGGGCATCATGCAACCGGTGCTGGTGCGTCCGGTGGACGGCGGCCGCTACGAGATCATCGCCGGCGAGCGCCGCTTCCGCGCTGCCCAACTGGCCGGCCTGGACGAGATCCCGGTGCTGGTGCGCGAAGTGGACGACCAGCAGGCTGCCGCCATGGCCCTGATCGAGAACATGCAGCGCGAGGACCTCAACCCGCTGGAAGAAGCGCAAGGCATCGCGCGCCTGATCTCGGAATTCGATTTCACCCACGAACAGGCCGCGACCGCGGTCGGCCGTTCGCGCAGCGCCGTATCCAACCTGCTGCGCCTGGTGAACCTGGCCGCGCCGGTGCAGACCATGCTGATGGCGGGCGATATCGACATGGGCCACGCGCGGGCGCTGCTGGCGGTCGATGCCGCCAACCAGATCGCGCTGGCCAACCAGGTGGTCGCCAAGCGCCTGTCGGTACGCGAGACCGAAAAGCTGGTGGCGCGCGCGATCGAGGAACGCAATGCGCCGGCGGCGGCGCCACGTTCCAAGGACAAGCCGGGCGACATCGTCCGCCTGGAAGAGGAGCTGTCGGACAAGCTGGCCACCACGGTCCAGTTCAAGATGGGCGCGAAGGGCAAGGGGCAGATGATCATCGATTTCGCCGACCTCGACATCCTAGACGGCGTGCTGGCCCGGCTGCGCGCATAAATCCTGCCACCTGTCGTCCCCGCCATCGCGGGGACGACGTTCAGGGGGCGGGATAAAAAACCTATCCCAACTTATTAACAAAGTTTCCCCGCGTTATCCCCAGCTTATCCCTCCCCAGCCCGGTGCTTATCCCCAGGGTATGCACCGCGACGTTGCGCGATCCCGACGCATCAACAATCTGCAGCTCGACAATTTCGCATCATGCAGTTTTGCCATGTCCCGTCAATTAGCGGCTCTTTGACCGCCAATTGACGTCAAAATTGACGATTTTCCCCCGTATTCACGCCTTACCGTCGCGTTATTCACGAAGCGGAATCGTTTGACGCCTGTCCGTATAAACACTTATAATCGTCGGGATAAATGTAACTACCGCACCGTTACCGGCGTCTCTGGCTAGCGCGAAGAACTAGAAAAATGTTGCGCATAGTCTCCCTGCAAATGATCGCGACAGCAGTTGCCGGCCTGGTGGCCGCCCTGCTGGGGGGATGGCCTGCGATGTTCTCGGCAGTACTCGGTGGCTTGTGCTGCGTGGTTCCCAACGCGTTGTTCGCGCTGCGCCTGTTCGCCGGCGCGCACCGTCCGGGGGCCGCCAACCCGATGACGTTTTTTATCGGGGAATTTATCAAGATTGCGTTGACGGTGGGCTTTCTTGGCGCCACCGCCTGGCTGTACCACGACCTGAACTGGCTCGCCCTGATCGGCGGCTTCATCGTGGCGCTCAAAAGTTACATCATCTTATTGTTTAGGCACCAGAAATGACAACTGAAATTGCTGCGGGAGCACCCGGTGAGCATGCGGTCACCGCGGGTGAGTACATCAAGCACCACTTGCACCATAACGCATCGCACCTGCAAAACGGTCCGATCGATTTTTCCGTAATTCACTACGATACGATCTTCTGGTCGATCCTGCTGGCCGTTGTCTCGGCGATTCTCCTGATCTCCGCCGCCCGCCGCGCCACCGCCGGTGTCCCGACCCGCTTCCAGGCCTTCGTCGAGATGATCGTCGAACTGGTGGAAGACCAGTCGAAAGCCATCGTGCATGGCGACCGCCGCTTCATCGCTCCGCTGGCCCTGACCGTGTTCGTCTGGGTGGTGATGATGAACTCCATGGACTTCCTGCCGGTCGACCTGTTCGCCACCGGCGCCCGCCTGCTGGGCATCCACAACGCCGAAGGCCATGAGCCCTTCTTCCGCGTCGTCCCGACCGCCGACCTGAACGGCACCCTGGGCATGTCCCTGGTCGTGCTGGCCCTGATGCTGTACTACAACGTCAAGATCAAGGGCGCGGGCGGCTTCGTCCACGAACTGTTCTGCGCGCCGTTCGGCGCCCATCCGGCCCTGTGGATCTTCAACTTCGGCCTGAACCTCATCGAATTCGCTGCCAAGACCGTCTCGCTGGCAATGCGACTGTTCGGCAACATGTTTGCCGGCGAACTGATCTTCCTGCTGATCGCCCTGCTGGGTGCGCAGTGGGCAGGTTTCGAAGCCAAGAGTCTGGCGCTGTCCGGCCTGCACATCTTCGCGGGCTCGATCTGGGCTGTGTTCCACATCCTGATCGTGCTTCTGCAGGCTTTCATTTTCATGATGCTGACGCTGGTGTACCTCGGCCAGGCGCATGAAGGCCACTAAGCAGCATCTCGTTTTTGCAGTATTTGTTTTTAACTTTTTATCTTTTTTGATTATCTAAGGAGTTTTTGATGACTAACGTCGCGTTCGTTGCACTGGCTTGCGGTCTGATCATTGGTCTGGGCGCCATCGGTGCATGTATCGGTATTGGTGTGATGGGCGGTAAGTACATCGAAGCTTCGGCACGTCAGCCTGAACTGATGAACACCCTGCAGACCAAGATGTTCCTGCTGGCCGGCCTGATCGACGCGGCATTCCTGATCGGTGTTGGTATCGCAATGATGTTTGCCTTCGCAAACCCGTTCGGCGCCTAATCCCGGGATACTTGGATAGCCGGGCCGCGCGTGTAAACACCGCCGGCCCGGCGTACTTCATTCTGAGAAGGAAAAAGCTGTGAACTTAAACGCTACAATGTTTGTGCAGTCCATTGTGTTCTTCATCCTGGCATGGGTCGTGGCGAAATTCGTCTGGCCGCCGGTGGTGGGTGCACTGGATGCACGCGCGAAGAAAATCGCTGAAGGTCTGGCCGCGGCCGACCAGGGCAAGCAAGCGATGGCCGCCGCCGAGAAGCGCGTTCAGGTCGAGCTGGCTTCCGCACGCGACGAAGGCGCCAAGCGCATCGCCGATGCCGAGAAGCGCGCCCAGCTGGTCGCCGACGAGATCAAGGCCAACGCCCAAGCCGAAGCCGCGCGCATCGTCGCCCAGGCCAAGGCCGAAGCCGAGCAGCAAGTAACCCGTGCCCGCGAAGAACTGCGCGGCCAGGTGGCCACGCTGGCCGTCAAGGGTGCCGAGCAGATCCTCAAGCGCGAGATCAACCCGCAAGCGCACGCCGACCTGCTGAACCAACTGTCGACCGAGCTCTGATCATGGCTGAACTCGCGACCGTTGCCCGTCCCTACGCTGAAGCGCTGTTCCGCGTCGCCCGTGGCGGCGACCTGGCGGCCTGGTCCAACCTCGTGTCGGAACTGGCCCAGGTCGGCGCCAACCCGGATGTGCAGGCTTTCTCCAGCAACCCGAACGTGACCCCGGCCCAGCTGGCCGACACGATCGCCGCGCTGGTCAAGTCGGCGCTGTCCGCCGAAGCGAAAAACTTTATCGCGATGCTCGCCGAAAACGGCCGTGTCGCCCTGTTGCCGGAGATCGGCGCCCAGTTCCACGCGCTGGCCAATGCCCTGGTGGGTTCGGCCGACGCCCGGATCGACAGCGCCTTCGACATCTCGGCGACCCAGCTGCAAGACCTGGTCGCCACTCTGGAAAAGAAATTTGGCCGCAAGCTGAACCCAACGGTAACAGTGGACCCTTCGCTGATCGGTGGTGTGCGCGTGGTGGTCGGTGATGAAGTGCTCGATACCTCGGTCCGTGCCAAGCTGCAGCAGATGCAGATTGCGCTGACCGCGTAAGGATCGCATTTCCGCCGGCGTCCCGCCCTGGCCCAACGCATCAAGAAACTATTAGGAGTTAGCATGCAACTTAACCCATCTGAAATCAGCGAACTGATCAAGAGCCGCATCCAGGGCCTCGAGGGTTCGGCTGATGTTCGTAATCAAGGCACGGTGATCTCCGTTGCCGACGGCATCTGCCGCATCCACGGCCTGTCGGACGTGATGCAGGGCGAAATGCTGGAATTCCCGGGCAACACCTTCGGCCTCGCCATGAACCTGGAGCGTGACTCCGTCGGCGCCGTTATCCTGGGTAACTACGAGCACATCTCGGAAGGCGACACCGTCAAGACCACCGGCCGCATCCTGGAAGTGCCGATCGGTCCGGAACTGCGCGGCCGCGTCGTCAACGCCCTGGGCCAGCCGATCGACGGCAAGGGCCCGGTCAACGCCAAGCTGACCGCCCCGATCGAAAAGATCGCCCCGGGCGTGATCGCCCGTGAATCCGTCTCGCAGCCGATGCAGACCGGTATCAAGTCGATCGACGCGATGGTGCCGATCGGCCGTGGCCAGCGCGAGCTGATCATCGGCGACCGCCAGACCGGTAAATCGGCTGTCGCAGTCGACGCCATCATCAACCAGAAGGGCCAGGACGTCACCTGCGTGTACGTCGCTATCGGCCAGAAGGCATCGACCATCAAGAACATCGTGCGCTCGCTCGAGCAGCACGGCGCGATGGAATACACCATCGTGGTCGCCGCATCCGCTTCCGAATCGGCCGCCATGCAGTACATCTCGGCCTACTCGGGCTGCGCGATGGGCGAATACTTCCGCGACCGCGGCGAAGACGCCCTGATCGTGTACGACGACCTGTCCAAGCAGGCCGTCGCCTACCGCCAGATCTCGCTGCTGCTGCGCCGCCCGCCGGGCCGCGAAGCCTACCCGGGCGACGTGTTCTACCTGCACAGCCGTCTGCTGGAGCGCGCCGCGCGCGTGAACGCCGACTACGTCGAAAAGTTCACCAATGGCGAAGTCAAGGGCAAGACCGGCTCGCTGACCGCACTGCCGATCATCGAAACCCAGGCAGGCGACGTCTCGGCCTTCGTGCCGACCAACGTGATCTCGATTACCGACGGCCAGATCTTCCTGGAAACCTCGCTGTTCAACGCCGGTATCCGTCCTGCGATTAACGCCGGTATTTCGGTGTCGCGCGTCGGTGGCGCCGCCCAGACCAAGGTCATCAAGGGCCTGTCCGGCGGTATCCGTACCGACCTGGCACAGTACCGCGAGCTGGCTGCGTTTGCGCAGTTCGCCTCCGACCTGGACGAAGCGACCCGCAAGCAGCTGGACCGTGGCGCGCGCGTCACCGAACTGCTGAAGCAGCCGCAGTACTCGCCGCTGCCGATCTCGCTGATGGCCGTGTCGCTGTTCGCCGTGAACAAGGGCTTCTTCGACGACATCGATGTCAAGCAAGTGCTGGCATTCGAATCGGGCCTGCACGGCTACATGAAGACCAAGCACGCCGACCTGATGGCCAAGATCGACCAGACCAAGGTGCTGGACAAGGATGGCGAAGCAGCGATGGCCGCTGCGATCGCCGACTTCAAGAAGTCGGGCGCATTCTAATCACGTCACGTCCGGACCGCCGCGCACGCTAAGGCGCGCGGCGGACCGATAAGGAAGAACTCATGGCAGCAGGCAAAGAGATACGTGGCAAGATCAAGAGCGTAGAGAATACGAAGAAGATCACCAAGGCGATGGAAATGGTCGCCGCGTCCAAAATGCGCAAGGCGCAGGACCGGATGCGCGCAGCCCGTCCCTACAGTGAGAAGATTCGTAACATCACCGCCAATCTCGCCACGGCAAACCCGGAGTACACGCACCCGTTCATGGCCAAGGCCAATGGCGGCAATGCGAAGGCCGTCGGGTTCATCGTCGTCACCACGGACAAGGGTCTGTGCGGCGGCATGAACACCAACGTGCTGCGCCAGGTCACGCAAAAGAGCCGCGAGCTGGAAGCTGAAGGCAATCGCATCGAAGCCATCGCCATCGGCAACAAGGGCCTCGGTTTCCTGCACCGCGTCGGCGTCAAGATCGCCGCGCAGGCAACCCAGCTGGGCGACACCCCGCACCTGGACAAGCTGATCGGTCCGGTCAAGGTGATGCTCGATGCTTACCAGGACGGCAAGATCGACAAGGTCTACCTGTGCTACACCAAGTTCATCAACACCATGAAGCAAGAGCCGGTGATCGAGCAGCTGCTCCCGCTGCCGGCCAAGCAACTGGAAGCCGACAAGACCGCGCACGCGTGGGATTACTTGTACGAGCCGGATGCGGCCACGGTCATCGATGAACTGCTGGTGCGCTACGTCGAAGCGCTGATCTACCAGGCGGTCGCCGAAAACCTCGCATCCGAGCAATCGGCGCGCATGGTGGCGATGAAGTCGGCAAGCGATAACGCAGGCAATGTGATTGGCGAGCTCAAGCTGGTCTACAACAAGACCCGCCAGGCCGCGATTACCAAAGAACTGTCCGAGATCGTCGCTGGTGCAGCGGCCGTCTAAACAAAGAATCTAACTATTACTGAAGGAACGAACATGGCTGATGGCAAAATCGTTCAGTGTATCGGCGCCGTGGTCGACGTGGAATTCCCGCGCGACTCCATGCCGAAAGTCTACGACGCACTGAAAATGGAAGGCTCGGAACTGACGCTGGAAGTGCAGCAGCAGCTGGGCGACGGCGTGGTCCGTACCATTGCGCTGGGCAGCTCGGAAGGCCTGCGTCGCGGCATGGCAATTCAAAACACCGGCAAGCCGATCACCGTGCCGGTTGGCCCGGCGACCCTGGGCCGCATCATGGACGTGCTGGGCAACCCGATCGACGAGCGCGGTCCGGTCAGCCACGAGCGCACCGCCTCGATCCACCGCGAAGCGCCGAAGTACGACGAACTGTCGCCGTCGCAAGACCTGCTGGAAACCGGCATCAAGGTGATCGACCTGGTCTGCCCGTTCGCCAAGGGCGGTAAGGTCGGCCTGTTCGGCGGCGCCGGCGTCGGCAAGACCGTGAACATGATGGAGCTCATCAACAACATCGCTAAAGCGCACTCGGGCCTGTCCGTGTTCGCCGGCGTCGGTGAGCGTACCCGTGAAGGTAACGACTTCTACCACGAGATGGCCGATTCCAAGGTCGTCGACCTGGACAACCTGGGCAACTCGAAAGTGGCCATGGTCTACGGCCAGATGAACGAGCCGCCGGGCAACCGCCTGCGCGTGGCGCTGACCGGCCTGACCATCGCGGAATCCTTCCGTGACGAAGGCCGTGACGTGCTGTTCTTCGTCGACAACATCTACCGCTACACCCTGGCCGGTACCGAAGTGTCGGCACTGCTGGGCCGTATGCCGTCGGCAGTGGGCTACCAGCCGACCCTGGCCGAAGAAATGGGCCGCCTGCAAGAGCGCATCACCTCGACCAAAGTCGGCTCGATCACCTCGATCCAGGCCGTGTACGTCCCTGCGGACGACCTGACCGACCCGTCGCCGGCCACCACCTTTGCCCACCTGGACTCGACCGTCGTGCTGTCGCGTGACATCGCCGCCCTGGGTATCTACCCGGCAGTGGACCCGCTGGACTCGACCTCGCGCCAGCTGGACCCGCTGGTCGTCGGCCAGGAACACTACGAGACCGCGCGCGCCGTGCAGGGCACCCTGCAGCGCTACAAGGAACTGCGCGACATCATCGCGATTCTGGGCATGGACGAACTGGCGCCGGAAGACAAGCTGGTCGTGGCACGCGCCCGCAAGATGCAGCGTTTCCTGTCGCAGCCCTTCCACGTCGCTGAAGTGTTCACCGGCTCGCCGGGCAAGTACGTTTCGCTGAAAGACACGATCAAGGGCTTCAAGATGATCGCGTCGGGCGAACTGGACCACCTGCCGGAGCAGGCCTTCTACATGGTCGGCACGATCGAAGAAGCCATCGAGAAAGCCAAGAAACTGGCTGCCTAATCGGCTTCCTCACTGAAGGACACACATGGCACATACTATTCACGTTGACGTGGTATCGGCGGAAGACCTGATCTTTTCGGGCGAAGCCGAGTTCGTCGCGTTGCCGGGTGAATCGGGTGAGCTGGGGATCTATCCCAAGCACACCCCGCTCATCACGCGCGTCAAGCCGGGTGCTGTGCGAATCAAGGTGCCTGCTCGCAACGACGAAGAATTCGTCTTCGTTGCCGGCGGCATCCTGGAAGTGCAGCCGAATCGCGTGACGGTCCTGGCCGACACCGCGATCCGCGGCACCGACCTGGACGAAGCGAAAGCTCAGGAAGCCAAGAAACGGGCGGAAGAGCTGATGCAGAACAAGGACGCAGCGATCGACTACGCGAAAGCGCAGTCCGAACTGGCAGCGGCGATCGCGCAACTGGCAGCGATCCAGAAACTGCGCGCCAAGCGTTAAGCTTCGGCAGCAGTAGCAAGAAAGGCAGCTTCGGCTGCCTTTTTTTTCGCAGATATTTCGTCGTTCCCGCGCAGCCGGGAACCCCATTTTCCATGCCGCGCCACATGGACGGCGTACTTTGTACTTAGTTCGTCTGCATCCGCTCCGCCACCTTTAAGAACGTCGTTCCCGCGCAGGCGGGAACCCCATTTCTCATGCCGCACCACATGCGCTTAGCGGATCAGCAGGCATCGGAATGGGATTACCGCCTGCGCGGGAATGACGGCGTGGTGTCGTATTCAGTTCGTCTGCATCCGCTCCGCCACCTTTAAGAACGTCGTTCCCGCGCAGGCGGGAACCCCATTTCTCATGCCGCGCCACATGCGCGGTAATGACGGCGTAGTGTCGTACTCAGTTCGTCCGCAAGCGCTCCGCCACCTTCTTGCGGAAATAGCCCTCCTGCACATAGCGATACAGGTTCTTGCCCGGGCAAACCGTCTGTGCCGAATAGTCGCGATGGCTCGCGATATGCTCGCCCGGCACATGGTATTTCGCCGCCAGCATCGCCATCAGCTCGACGACGGCATCGAGCTGCTTCTGGTTCGGCTCGACTTCCTCGAAATTTCCCACCACTTCGATCAGCGCATGGCCCATCGGGTCGTATTCGGTATTGGTGTCGCCGGCGAAGCGGATGTCGCGGCCGGCGTAGATCTTGCCGTCGAGGTCGATGATGTAGTGGTAGGGAATGTCCAGCCAGTGCTTGGTCGCGCGCGACCAGGCCTGCAGATTGCGCAGGTACTGCACCGGATCTTTCCCCTGCGGGAAGGGCTCGCCCTGGTGGTGCAGCGTGATGTAGCTGATCGTCTGCATGCGTGCCTGCGCCGGATCGGCCGGCGTGCCGCCCCAGCCCGATACCGGAACGATGGCGCGCTCGACATCGGCCAGCGATGACTGGGAGTGGGCGCCGCCCGCAAGCGATAACAGCAAGGCGGTGCAGGCGAGGGCAGGGAGCAGGCGCATGGGCAGGATCTCGTGTGCGATGAGCTCGCATCTTTCCACACATCCCCCGTTGAATGCAACGGCCACGCACGCGCCTGACCGAGATGCGGATCTGATAAGCTACCGCGATATCCCAGACCACGCAAAAATGAAAACCATCACCCAGATTCTTCAGGAAAGCAAAATCGTGGCCGTCGTCGGCCTGTCAAACAAACCGGACAAGCCGAGCTATGGCGTGGCCGAGTATCTGCAGGAGAATGGTTACCGCGTCGTGCCCATCAATCCGACCTACGCCGGCGGAAAGATCCTCGGCGAAACGGTGTACGCCAGCTTGCAGGACGCCGCCGATGCGCTGGCCGTGCATGGCGGACGGATCGATATCGTGGACTGCTTCCGCAAGTCGGAAGACATCCCGCCGCTGGCCAAGGACGCGATCGCCGTGCGCGCCAGCTGCCTGTGGATGCAGCTCGGCATCGAGAACCAGGCGGCCGCCGACCTGGCCCGCGCGGCCGGGCTCGAGGTCGTGATGAACCGCTGCATCAAGATCGAGCATCGCGAATTGAACGCCGTACCAAAAGGGGACTGAAAATGAAGACAAAGATTCTGATCGCCGAGCTCGCCCTGTGCGGCCTGGCAAGCGCGCTGTCGGTGCCGGCTTTGGCCGGGACGCCGGCCGGCGCGCCCGCTGTGTCGCCCGCCCCGGCCAGCTGCCCGGCCGTGCTGCACCACACCTTCCCGCGCCTGCAGGACGACGCGCCGCAGGACCTGTGCCAGTACGCCGGCAAGGTCGTGCTGGTGGTGAACACGGCCAGCTACTGCGGCTTCACCAAGCAGTACAAGGGTCTGGAGGAACTGTACGCCAAATATGGCTCGCAGGGCCTGGTGGTGCTGGGCTTCCCGTCGAACGACTTCGGCCAGCAGGAGCCGGGCAACTCCAAGGAAATCGCCGACTTCTGCTACAACACCTACGGCGTGAAGTTCCCGATGTTCGCCAAGAGCGACGTGGTTGGCGCGCAGACCAACCCGCTGCACGTCGAACTGGCGAAGGCCACCGGCGAGGTGCCGAAGTGGAACTTCACCAAATACCTGATCGACCGCCAGGGCAAGACCATCGAATACTTCCCGAGCAAGGTCGCGCCGGAAGACAAGGAATTCGTCGCCAGGATCGAGCGGGCGCTGGCGATGTAAGCTGCGGCAGGACAGGGTATGATGTTTTCATAATTTAAAGGTTGGCTAATCAACCACGACACCCTGTCCTGAAAGCAGACCATGATTACTGTCCGCCGTGCACAGCTCGCCGACGTGGCTGTCGTCGCGCCGCTGTTCGATGCCTATCGCCAGTTCTATGGCAAGCCCGCCGATCCCGAACTGGCGACACGCTTCCTGACCGAGCGCGTTGCCAACGGCGACTCCGTCGTCTACCTGGCCGAAACCCGCGGCGGCGAGGCGGTCGGCTTCACCCAGCTGTATCCTTCGTTCTCGTCGGTCTCCGCCGGCCGCATCTATATCCTCAACGACCTGTTCGTGGCGCCGTCTGCGCGCCGCGCCCATGTCGGCCGCGGCCTGTTGCATGCGGCCGGCGAATTCGCGCGCGGCAAGGGCGCCTTGCGGCTGGCGCTGTCCACCGCGAAGTCCAACGAGAAGGCGCAGATGCTGTACGAATCCGAAGGCTGGGTGCGCGACGAGCAGTACTACCACTACTCGCTCATGCTGTGAGCACGCTTAGCGCGACAGCACTTCCTCGGCCTTGCGCTGCAGGACGTTCTTGAAC
>JAEWEK010000401.1 GCA_023389425.1 Pseudomonadota bacterium
GTCGACCAGAACAGCACGAGGAAAACGAGGAAGGCGCCGAGAAACACGGCCGGCGGCAATGCCACCTGCTGCGCGCCCAGCACCGCCAGCGGGAAGGCGAACTGGATCGCGCACCACCAGCGGGCCAGCCCCAGTTTCGCCGACAGCAGCGCCGCCACCACGCCCTGCACCAGCGCCACGTGCAGGTAGCCGGGCGCGGCGCCGAAGCGGGCGGCGAGGTAGATGATGGCGAGGGTGGGCGCCAGGCTGGCGCACTGGACCAGCAGCGCGCGCACCGCCGGGAGGGCGCCAATGCGACGAAGGGCGCCGCTAGCCGGGCGCCCTTCGGAGGGGGAAGACGGTCGGGTCACGCGGCCTGCAGCGCGGCGGCTTCCTTCGATTTGCGGGTCTTGCCGGCACGCGAGGGCATATGGCACAGGCCGCACTGGTAGCCGCGGTTCAGGTCGAGCGCGTTGACGACGAACTTGCCCTGGCAGCAGCTGCACGGCGCCAGCGTCAGCATCTCGCTCTGGAAGAAACGCACCAAGGTCCAGGCCCGCGTCAGCGACAGCAGCGGCTCTTCGCCCGCTTCCGGCGGCATCTGCTCGAGGTAGAGCTTGTACGCCTTCATCACCGCGTGGATGCCGGTGGCGCCCGCGTACTCGACCAGGAAGCGGTAGATATTGATGAACAGCGAGGAATGGATGTTCGGCTGCCAGGTCAGGAACCAGTCGGTCGAGAACGGCAGCATGCCCTTCGGCGGCGACACGCCCTTCAGCTCCTTGTACAGCTTGAGCAGCCGCTCGCGCGACAGCGACACTTCGTTTTCCAGCAGCTGCAGCCGCGCGCCCAGCTGGATCAGCTCGATCGCGAGCTGGATTTCCTGGGCTTCCGTCACCACGCTTTTCTTGCTCATGTTCCGCTCCCGATTATAGTTAAGCGGTTACTTAAGCGATTTCCTCGACCGGCTGGCCGGCCATCAGGATCGCCGCATGCGACTGCGCCAGCGAACGGTCCTTGTTGTAATTGGTGAGCATCGACAGGATGGCCGCGTCGTCGAAGCGGAAGCGGGCCAGCATCATGTTGCCGCCTGCCAGTTTCAGGATCTGGGCGTTGCTCATGCCTTCGATCAAGTCGGCGATGTCGGCGGAGATGCCGAGACGGAAGATCGCGGTGACTTTATCGGCACGGATCATTTGCTGGGCAAGCATCAGGTAGCTCAGGTTGGCGTCCCGAATTTCAGCCATCATGTCGTTCGCAGTCATCTTTTTCTCCGTTATCCGATTGAGTCCTGGACTTCTTTTTCGTTTCCAGGTGGACACATTCTGACTGTGCGGAAATATTTCGGATATAGGGAGGAAGCTGGATTTTTCGTCCGCGAACGACGAAGACGACCCGTAGGAGTTTGTCTGACAAACCCTTCCGAATCGGGAGAAAACCCTGACTTAGCAGGGACTTAGCTCTGTAGGCGAGGTCCTACAGCTGAGAGAAACACCTTTGATGCGATCTACAACTTTTTTGATTAACGACAAGTTTTCGTCGAACTTTAGGGTCCGGATGAATTTTTTTTCGATGCCGCAAAACAACAGTCGTATCCGAGATAACGGCAAGCTGCCTGGAAACTTTAGGGGTCTCGTGCAAATTTTTTGAGACTTCCCCGTGAGGTGCGCGCTTTTCCGCGTATCTGAACTGATTAACGGCAGCGATTTCGGGAACTTTAGGGTTTTTCGAAAATATTTTTAAAAAATTTTATCCCTTTGATTTCAGTCACTTAGCAAAAGCCCTTGCCGAATCCCGGCGATTTCTTGCTACACTTGCATCTTCCAAGCCGATACTTGAGGCTTAAAGCAAGCTGCATAAGGATCCTGCATGCACACTCCTCCGCTTTGGGACATCAGCCCGACCATCTCGGCTGATCTCCCGGTCTGGCCCGGCGATACCCGGTTCGACGCCAGCGCCACCTGGGAGATCGGCAACGGCTGCCCTGTCCACGTCAGCCGGATGACCATGACCACCCACCTCGGCGCCCATACCGACGCCCCGTCCCACTACGATCCGGCCGGCCGCAGCATCGACGCCGTCGGCCTGGCGCCTTATATCGGTCCTTGCCGCGTCATCCACTGCATCGATGCGCCCTGTGTGCTGCCGGAGCACGTTCAGGCGCACCTCGACGGCGTGCCGCCGCGCGTGCTGCTGCGCACCTACGACCGGGCGCCGCAAACGCAATGGGACGCGGGCTTTGCCGCCGTCGCGCCGGAGACCATCGCGCTGCTGGCCGCGCGCGGCGTCGTGTTGATCGGCACCGACGCCGCCTCGCTCGATCCCCAGGATTCGAAGACGCTGGACGCGCACAACGCGGTACGCACGCACGGCATGGCCATCCTCGAAGGCGTGGTGCTCGACGACATCGCGGAAGGCGACTACGAACTGGTCGCCCTGCCCCTGAAACTGGCCGGCATGGACGCCAGCCCGGTGCGCGCGATCCTGCGCCCGCTGCCGCACAAGGACTGACACATGGCTTGCCACATCACCCGCAACGACTGCCTCGCGCGCGACGCCGACGATCCGCTGGCGCGGCTGCGCGAACGCTTCGACCTGCCCGAAGGCGTCATCTACCTCGACGGGAATTCGCTCGGCGCCCGCCCGCGCGCCGCGCTCGAACGCGCGCAGCAAGTGGTGGCGAGGGACTGGGGTCATGGCCTGATCCGCAGCTGGAACACGGCCGGCTGGTTCGAGCTGCCGCGCCGCCTCGGCGACCGCCTGGCCCCGCTGGTCGGCGCGCACGACGGCGAAGTGGTGGTCACCGACACCACGTCGCTCAACCTGTTCAAGGCGCTGGCCGCCGCGCTTTCGGTGCAGGAGCAGCTTGACCCGGCCCGCCGCGTGATCGTCACCGAGCGCTCCAACTTCCCCACCGATATCTACATGGCCGAAGGGCTCACGCGCTGGCTCGACCGCGGCTGGCGCATCCACCTGGCCGACAGTCCGGAACAACTGGCCGATGCGGTGGACCACGGCTGCGCGGTGCTGATGCTCACCCACGTCAACTACCGCACCGGCTACCAGCACGACATTGCCGCCCTCACCCGCCTGGCGCACGAACGCGGCGCGCTGGCGCTGTGGGACCTGGCCCATTCCGCCGGCGCGGTGCCGGTCGACCTGCATGCGGCGCAGGCCGACTTCGCGGTCGGCTGCACCTACAAATACCTCAACGGCGGTCCCGGCTCCCCGGCCTTCATCTGGGTGCCGGAAAAGCACCAGGCCGCGTTCGCGCATCCGCTGTCGGGCTGGTGGGGCCACGCCCGGCCCTTCGACATGGCGCCCGGCTTCGCGCCGGCGGAAGGCATCGCGCGCGCCCTGTGCGGCACCCAGCCGGTGCTGTCGCTGTCGCTGGTCGAATGCGGCCTCGAGATTTTCGAGGAGACCAGCATGCAGGCGCTGCGCGCCAAGTCGCTCGCGCTCACCGACCTGTTCATCGAACTGGTCGAAAGCCGCTGCGCCGGCCACCCGCTCGGCCTCGTGACACCGCGCTCGCACGAGCGGCGCGGCAGCCAGGTCAGCTTCACGCACAAGCACGGCTTCGGCGTGATGCAGTCGCTGATCGCGCGCGGCGTGATCGGCGACTACCGCGAGCCGCACATCATGCGCTTCGGCTTCACGCCGCTGTACACCAGCTTCGCCGACGTCTGGGATGCGGTCGAACAGCTGCGCGACATCCTCGACAGCGCCGACTACCAGATCGATGCCGAACGCGGCGCCGTCACCTGAGGGGACACGATGAACAGCACCGACAACAAGCCGGCCGAATGGCACGGCGCGAAGATGGACTTCGGCGGCTCGATGAGCTACGGCGATTACCTTGGCCTGGACCAGATCCTGTCGGCCCAGCACCCGCTCTCGCCCAATCACAACGAGATGCTCTTCATCGTCCAGCACCAGACCAGCGAACTGTGGCTGAAACTGATGCTGCACGAGATGCAGGCGGTGCGCGCGCAGATCCGCGCGGGCGACCTGCCCCCGGCCTTCAAGATGCTGGCCCGCGTGGCCCGCATCATGGACCAGCTGGTGCACGCCTGGGACGTGCTGGCGACCATGACGCCGCCCGAGTACACGGCGATCCGGCCCTACCTCGGCGCGTCCTCGGGCTTCCAGTCCTACCAGTACCGCGAGCTCGAATTCATTCTCGGGAACAAGAACCCCAATATGCTGCCGGTGCACGAGAAGCGGCCGGAGGTGCATGCCATCCTCGAACGCGAGCTGCAAGCGCCGTCGGTGTACGACGAGGCGGTGATGCTGCTGGCGCGCAGCGGCTTCGCGATTGCGCGCGAGCGCATCGAAGGCGATTTCAGGCAGCCCACGCGCTGCGACGAATCGGTCAAGGCCGCGTGGCTGGAGGTGTACAAGGATCCCGAGCACCACTGGGCGCTGTACGAGCTGGCCGAAAAGCTGGTGGACCTGGAAACCTCGTTCCGTTTCTGGCGCTTCCGCCACGTGACCACGGTGGAGCGCATCATCGGCTTCAAGACCGGCACCGGCGGCACGGCGGGCGTAAGCTACCTGCGCAAGATGCTCGACGTGGTGCTGTTCCCGGAACTATTCGCGCTGCGCACGGCGCTGTGAAGGGAGTGCCGACATGATTTGCGAAGTCATCACCCTGCCCGGCCTGTGGAACTCCGGGCCGCAGCACTGGCAGACGCTGTGGGAGCGAAGGCACGCGGCCTTCCGGCGCATCCAGCACCGCGACTGGAATCATCCGCAAGTGGACGAATGGGTCGCGGAGCTTGACGGCGCGATCGCGAAATCTCGCGGAACGCCGATCGTCGCGGCGCACAGCCTGTCCTGCGCGCTGGTGGCGCACTGGGCGCAATCCGGATCGCCCCTGAAGATCGCGGGCGCATTCCTGGTGGCGCCGAGCGACACCGATGCGCCGGGGTATCCGAAGGAGGCAGTGGGATTCGCGCCGATGCCGATGCAGAAGCTGCCGTTTCCGAGCATCGTGGTGGCGAGCGCGAATGACGAATACGTGAGCATCGACCGGGCACGCGCGTTTGCGCGGGCCTGGGGCAGCAAGCTGGTGGAGATCGGCGACGCGGGTCACATCAATGGCGCCAGCGGCTATGGCGAGTGGCCGGAGGGCGAGCGGATGCTGCTCGATTTTTGCGACCAGCTGCGTGCTTAGTTACCGTTAGAGCCGTCGTCCCGGCGTAGGCCGGGACCTATGGAACATGTGAGCCGCCATGCCGTCGCCGCCGGCCCGCACACTCAGCATGGGTCCCGGCCTGCGCCGGGACGACGGCCTTGAAGTGAGTGGATAAAAAAAGACCGAAGCAAATCTACCCCGGCCTTTTTCGCATCACGCCCGACGAATCACTTCGCCAGCAGCATCTCGTTCAAGCGCTTCACGAACGCCGCCGGATCCGCCAGCGCACCGCCCTCGGCCAACATCGCCTGGTCGAACAGGATGTGCGACCAGTCCGCAAAGCGCGGGCTCGCCGCATCCTCGTATTTCAGGCGCGTCACCAGCGGGTGATTCGGATTGATCTCGAGGATAGGCTTGGAATCCGGCGCGCTCTGCCCCGCCGCCTTCAGCATGCGCACCAGGTTCCCCGACAGCTCGTTCTCGTCGGCCACCAGGCACGCCGGCGAATCGGTCAGGCGGAAGGTCACGCGCACATCCTTGGCCTTGTCGCCCAACACGCCCTTCATCTTCTCGACCAGCTCCTTGTACTGGGTCTCGGTCTCTTCATGCTCCTTCTTCTCGGACTCGTCTTCGAGCTTGCCGAGATCGAGGCCGCCCTTGGCCACCGACACCAGCTCCTTGCCCTCGAACTCGCCGAGGAAGGACAGCATCCACTCGTCCACACGGTCGGTCATCAGCAGCACTTCGACGCCCTTCTTGCGGAAGATCTCCAGGTGCGGGCTGTTCTTCGCCGCGACGAAGCTCTCGGCCGTCACGTAATAGATCTTGTCCTGGCCTTCCCTCATGCGGCCGGCGTAGTCCGCGAACGACACCTTCTGCTCGTCGCTGTCGTCATTGGTCGAGGCGAAGCGCAGCAGCTTGGCGATGCGGTCCTTGTTGGCGAAGTCCTCGCCGATGCCTTCCTTGAGCACCTGGCCGAACTCGCGCCAGAAGGTGACGTACTTGTCCTTCTGTTCCTGCTCGTCCGAATTCGCCAGCTCTTCCAGCATGCCCAGCACGCGCTTGGTCGAACCTTCGCGGATCACACGCACGTCGCGCGACTCCTGCAGGATCTCGCGCGAGACGTTCAGCGGCAGGTCGGCCGAATCGATCACGCCTTTCACGAAGCGCAGGTAGGTCGGCATCAGCTGCTCGGCGTCGTCCATGATGAACACGCGCTTCACGTACAGCTTGATGCCGCCGCGCTTGTTGCGGTCCCACAGGTCGAACGGCGCGTGGCCCGGCACGTACAGCAGCTGGGTGTATTCGCTGCGGCCCTCGACCCGGTTGTGGGTGTAGGCCAGCGGCGGCTGGAAGTCGTGCGAGACGTGCTTGTAGAACTCTTCGTACTGCTCCTTGGTGATGTCCGACTTGGAGCGGGCCCACAGCGCGCTGGCCTGGTTGACCGTCTCCCACTCGTCCTTGAGCAGCGATTCCTTTTTCTCCTCGTCCCACTCTTCCTTCTGCATCAGGATCGGGATCGAGATGTGGTCGGAGTACTTGCGGATGATGGACTTGAGCTTCCAGTTCGACAGCAGCTCGTCTTCGCCTTCGCGCAGGTGCAGGATCACGTCGGTGCCGCGGCCCGGCTTGTCGATCTGCTCGATGCTGTAGTCGCCCTCGCCGGCCGACTCCCAGCGCACGCCCTGCGCCGCATCCAGCCCGGCGCGGCGGCTCTCGACCGTGATGCGGTCGGCCACGATGAAGCCGGAGTAGAAGCCGACGCCGAACTGGCCGATCAGCGCCGCGTCGGCCTGCTGGTCGCCGGACAGCTTGCTGAAGAATTCCTTGGTGCCCGACTTGGCGATGGTGCCCAGGTGCGCGATCGCTTCCTCGCGCGACAGGCCGATGCCGTTGTCGGAAACGGTCACGGTGCGCGCGGCCTTGTCGAAGCTGACCTTGATCTTCAGCTCGTGGTCATTGCCGTACAGGGCGTCGTTGTTGATCGCCTCGAAGCGCAGCTTGTCGGCCGCGTCGGACGCGTTCGAGATCAGCTCGCGCAGGAAAATCTCCTTGTTCGAATACAAGGAATGGATCATCAGGTGCAGCAGTTGTTTAACTTCAGCCTGGAAGCCAAGAGTTTCTTTTTCGGCAACAGCCATATTTTCCTCGGGTAAATTTGGTTAAACGGACTGCGGGGATATGGGGGCGGCTAGATGCATTTCAAGAGGTCAATCTCGGGAAGCGGCCAATATGGCGCACGACCTGCCTGATTGCGAGCTCGCTTGCAGCGGCCGATCACCTACACCTACAATGAACTTCACGATTCTCACGACCCGGAATTTTGATGAGCGCGTGATATCTAAGGAGCCACTGTCGTGAGTGCTGAAAAACTGCGTGTGTGGGACACTTCAAAGCAATTGAAAACGCCCGATGACATCCTGTATTACCTCGAAGCCTGCTTTGAAGAGGCTGGCGATGACCCCGCGTTTATCACGGAGACGCTAGCCATGGTCGCAGACTCCCCTGGGATGACCGAGCTGTCCAAAGCAACAGGAACTGATCGGGAGAGCCTCGGGAGGGCATTTTCGGGCACCGGCAATCCAAGCTTCGGCACCATCCTAAAAGTGGTCAAGGAACTTGGAATCAAGCTGCATTTTGAACCCGCCGCGCACTCCTCAAAATCCGCGTAAATCTTGAACGAGCAAACTCACCCCACAGTGAACGGAACCCGTCGCCAATCCCACTGTCAAACGTCCCAGCAAGCGTTGAAGGCAACCCCATCAACAACAAACCTGAAAGGTGGCGCATGGGTACGCGACTTGGCGAGCTGGTCGAGCGGTTTGGCGGCCGATTGGTGGGCGACCCGGATCTTCGGGTCGACGGCATCGCGCCGCTGGACCGTGCCGGTGGTTCGGAGCTCAGTTTCCTTGTAAATAGCCGGTTTCGCGCCCAGGCCGCACAAAGCCGGGCGGCGGCGCTGATTCTGGCGCCGCCGGATGACGAGTCCATCGCATCGGCTTACCAGGGCGCGCGCATTGTCGCCGGCAACCCGCACGCCCATTTCGCGCGCATCGCCCAATGCCTGTTGGCACAGCGCACGCCAGCGCCAGCACCCGGCATCCATCCTTCCGCCGTCGTTCAGCCCGGCGCTTGCGTGGATCCCGGCGCCCACGTCGGTCCGCACGCCATGATCGAGGCAGGCGCGGTCATCATGGCCGGCGCCGTCATCGGAACGGGGTGCTTCGTGGGCCGCGAAGCGGTCGTTGGCGAGGGCACGCATTTCTTTCCAAAGGTTTGTTTCCATGCCTTTTGCATCATCGGTGCGCGCGGCATCATCCACTCCGGCGCGGTCATCGGCGGCGACGGCTTCGGCTTCGCGCTGGACGAGGGCCGCTATATCAAGATTCCACAAACCGGCCGCGTGGTGCTGGGCGACGACGTCGACATCGGCTCCAACACCACCATCGACCGCGGCACCATGGACGACACCATCATCGACGACGGCGTCAAGCTCGACAACCAGATCCAGATCGGCCACAACTGCCACATCGGCGCGCACACGGCCATGGCCGGCTGCGTCGGCATGGCGGGCAGCACCAAGGTCGGCAAGCATTGCACCTTCGGCGGCGCGGCCATGATCAATGGCCACATCACCATCGCGGACCACGTCCACATCACGGCCGGCACCCTGGTCGCGGCCTCGATTACCGAGCCCGGCCGCTACACCGGCTACTACCCGATCTCGCCCAATGCCGAGTGGGAACGCAACGCGGCCATCCTGCGCAAGCTGTCGTCCTACCGCGAACGCATCCGGGCCCTCGAACGGGCGGTGCAGGTCCAAACTGCCGAGCGCCAATGACGCCGGCGCACCGGACGTGGAGCACTTGACTAACAGTACGGAAACGCCGACAGTGACAGGAGGCCAGCAACCAGCGAGCAAACCATGGAAATGAAGCGAATCCACTCCGGGAAGCTGCGCGCCATCGGCTACGATGCGCGCGAACGGGTCCTGCGGGTCGAATTCGAAGACGGCAGCGCAATCGATTATTCCGGCGTCGGCGACTATGTCTGGCGCACGCTGTCGAGCACAGGCTCGGCCTGGAGCTACTACCGCGACAATATCGAAGAGGAATACGCGGGCAAGCTGGGCAAGGCCGAGCGCAAGAGCAATCTGGACGCGCTCAATGCGCTGTTTGGATCGCCCCCTTCCAGCAAGGATAACTAGCAAGGCCGGGCCGATACGCCTCCAGGCTTGTGACGAGCTGAAACCGACTTGCCGCGCTCCGCTGTGCACGGCCCGGGCACGGGTACAATATCGGTTTTTCATCCGTCCCAACCCAACAGGAAAGCACATGGCCGTCTACGACAAGCTCAAAGAACTGAACATCACCCTGGCCGCACCGGCCACGCCGGCCGCCGCCTACGTCATGTACGTACAGACCGGCAACTTGGTCTTCCTTTCCGGCCACATCGCCAAGAACGCCGACGGCAACCCCAACACCGGCCTGCTGGGCAAGGACAAGACCACCGAACAGGGCAAGGAAGCGGCGCGCTCGGTCGCGATCGACCTGATCGGCACCCTGCAGGAAGCCTGCGGCGGCGACCTGAACCGCGTCAAGCGCATCGTCAAGGTGATGAGCCTGGTCGCATCGACCCCGGACTACAACGAGCAGCACCTGGTCACCAACGGCTGCTCGGAACTGCTGGGCGAAGTATTCGGCGACGCCGGCAAGCACGCCCGTTCCGCCTTCGGCGTGGCCTCGCTGCCGCGCGGCGCCTGCGTCGAGATCGAAATGATCGTGGAAGTGGCGTAAAGACACAGCGAAATTCCGGGGCCCGCTCCCATCAGGAACCGGCCCCCTGTCGAGCCTGCCTACCCGGCCTGGCTTATAATGACCCGGCACCACCCGCGGTCCCTTCTGTGAGATGAGTATGAAAATCGAGAATCCCAATCCCATCCAGTGGCACTTTTCCGATCGTGCGCAACAACTGCAGGCTTCCTTCATCCGTGAAATCCTGAAGATCACCCAGCGCCCGGAAATCATTTCCTTTGCCGGCGGCCTGCCCTCGCCCGCCACCTTCCCGGTGGAGCGCATGAAGGAGGCGTTCGACAAGGTCCTGACCGACAACGGCCGCGTCGCCCTGCAATACGGCCCGACCGACGGCTACGCCCCGCTGCGTGAATGGATTGCGAACTACCTCTCCACTGAAGGTTCAAAGATCGTCCCTGAGCAGATCCTGATGGTCTCGGGCTCGCAGCAGGCGCTTGACCTGCTGGGCAAGGTGCTGATCGACGAAGGCAGCCGCGTGCTGGTCGAAACCCCGAGCTACCTGGGCGCGCTGCAGGCGTTCTCGGTGTACCGTCCCGAATTCAAATCCGTCGCGACCGACGAACACGGCCTGGTGCCGTCGTCGATCGAGGCGGTGGCGCAAGGCGCGCGCCTGCTGTACTCGCTGCCGAATTTCCAGAACCCGACCGGCCGCTCGCTGTCGATCGAACGCCGCCGCGAGCTGGTCGAAACCTGCGCCCGCCTCGGCCTGCCGCTGATCGAGGACGACCCCTACGGCGCGCTGTCGTACAAGGGCGAGCCGCTGCCGCGCATGGTGGCGATGAACCCGGACGGCGTGATCTACATGGGTTCGTTCTCGAAAGTGCTCACGCCGGGCATTCGCCTGGGCTATGTGTGCGCCCCGCTGCCGCTGGTGCGCCGCCTCGAGCTGGCCAAGCAGGCTGCCGACCTGCACACCGCGCAGCTGACGCAGATGGTGGTGCACGAAGTGGTCAAGGACGGCTTCCTCGAGCAGCACATCCCGACCATCCGCACGCTGTACGGCAGCCAGTGCCAGGCCATGCTGGACGCGCTGGACGAGCACTTCCCGGCCGAAGCCACCTGGACCAAGCCGGAAGGCGGCATGTTCATCTGGGTGACGCTGCCCAAGCAGATCGACGCGCTCAAGCTGCTCGACCAGGCCATCGCAGCGCGCGTGGCGTTCGTCCCGGGTTCGCCGTTCTACGCGAACGAGCCGGAGACCAATACCCTGCGCCTGTCCTTCGTCACCGTGCCGCCGGAGCGCATCCGCGAAGGCGTGGCGGTGCTGGGCAAGCTGATCAAGGATATGCTGTAAGCACCTCCAGCAGTGATACGTCGTCCCCGCGCAGGCGGGGACCCATGGAACGTTTGCCCAGCCCACGGTCAACCCGGGGGGCCTCAAGCTCAGCATGGGTCCCCGCCTGCGCGGGGACGACGCTTTACAACTGGCTCGGATAGCCGGTAATCTCCGCGATCTCGCGATACATTGGCCGCAGCTGCCGATACATCTTCTTGTACACCCGCCGATACAGCTTGTCGTACACGGCCTGGTTCTCCGCGACCGGCTGAAACACCCTGCC
>JAEWEK010000410.1 GCA_023389425.1 Pseudomonadota bacterium
GGGGCAGGGCGCGCTTGCGGTCCTGGTCGAACAAGCCTTGCGCGCTCAGCTTTTCCTTGAGCCGCAGGAAGCGTTCGTACAACTCGCCCACACCGGCGCGGCGCATCGCCTCGACATTGATCTGATAGTCGCCACGCGCGCCGTACAGCGTGACCAGCGCACGCACCTCGACCTTGTCGCCTTCGCGCGGAATGAAGCCGGCGAACTGGGCGCGACCCCGGAACATTACGGCGCGCACCTGCGCCGCGTCGTCCTTGAGCGTGAAGTACCAGTGGCCGGACGCGGCACGGGTGAAATTGGAGATCTCGCCGCCGATCCACACCAGCGGGAAAGCACGCTCGAGCAGGCGCGCGACCTGCTGGTTGAGCGCAGTGACGGACAGCACCTGTGGTGCGGCGTAGGCGGGATCGACGTGGTCTGGTGGCTGCTGCATGAGGTCGGTTCTTGAAACGGTTGACGTCGATGCTTATGTCACATCCGGGACGAATCGACAAGTGTTTTCAACGCCAGCGGCAGGAGGGGGGCGCGGCGCCGGCCAGGGATGTGCTGAGCTTGTTCATGCTTTCTCCTATCGGGCTTCGAAGACTTTGCGGGTCCGATGATGAGGAGTCGTGACCATTCAGTGCTTGCGTTCCGCCAAAGCGCGGGCCGGCACTTTTTCGCTCAGCGGAAGTTCACACGCTCGAGCGCTGTCGCTTTGCTCACGTTTTTCGTGGTCGTGGCATCATCTGATGACCGCGCCGCAGCGAGCGGCCCGACTAATAAACACAGGAAGGAAGGACAGGGATGGACGACAGTTCACTGGAAGTAGTGGTGGTGCCGCCGGTGCACGAGCTCGGCGATGATTTCAAGGTGCGCCGCGCCTTGCCCAGCCGCGACAAGCGGATGGTCGGCCCCTTCGTATTCCTCGACCAGATGGGGCCGCATGTGTTCGAGCCGGGGCGCGGCCTGGACGTGCGGCCGCATCCGCACATCAACCTCGCCACCGTCACCTATCTGTTCGACGGCGAAATCATGCACCGCGACAGCGTTGGCAGCGTGCAGGCGATCCGTCCGGGCGAGGTCAACTGGATGACGGCCGGCAGCGGCATCGTGCACTCGGAACGCACGGCGCAGGACCAGCGTGCCGGCGGCTCGTCGCTGGCCGGCTTGCAATGCTGGGTCGCCCTGCCGCAGGCCCAGGAGGAAGTCGCGCCATCGTTTGCGCACTTCGGCGCCGAGGCCTTGCCGGAACTCGACGGCGATGGCGCGCGGGCACGCATCATCGCGGGCAGCTTCTTCGGCAAGCGCTCGCCGGTGCCGACCCTGTCGGATATGTTCTATGTCGACCTCGTGCTGCAACCGGGCGCCAGCATGGCCATGCCTGCCGAATACAGCGAGCAGGCGATCTATGTGGTTGAAGGCGAACTGGACCTGGGGCGGGATGGCGTCTTCCCGGCGGGCCAGCTGCTGGTCCTCAAGCCGAAGGCCGGTGTCACCCTGACCGCACGCGGGAACACGCCTGCGCGCCTGATGCTGCTGGGCGGCGAGCCGATGGACGGGCCGCGCTACCTGTCGTGGAATTTCGTGTCCAGCTCAGCCGAGCGGATCGAGCAGGCGCGCGAAGACTGGCGCAAGCAGGCCTTCCCGTCGGTGCCGGGCGAAACCGAGTTCATTCCGCTGCCGGAAACCATCGGTAAACCCGTCCGATATCCTTGATGTGATGCCGTATTGAACAGCGCGGACTGCCTGCTTAAAATCGCGGCAGTCCGCAAATGCTCATTCAAATCAAGCACTTGCTTATATGCATCGCCTGTTGCTCACAATCTTTTCCACAAAAGATGTGTAAAAGCGGGATGAACCTTACACGGGCCAGCCCGATCGGAGAATGAATGCCGTGCGCGCGGCCCCACGCGAATGCTGCATCATTTTTGAGCTTGCAGCGTATTTCCCTTATGGATCAATGACTTGTGCATCGATCTTCATCCTTGCGCACATCCTTTTCCACAGTTTGTGTGAAAAGTCGGAGCCTTATTCCATCGACGGCCCGGATCCAGGGCAAAGTCGGTCATTCCATGGCCGGAAATGTGGATATCTGTTTATTGCCCAATTTTTGAGCATCGCAAGGTTTCTCTTTGGAATCAACGACTTCAGATCGTGTTGACGGCCTTGCTAACAATTTTGTCCACAAAAAATGTGAGGAAATGCCAAGACGCGACGGTATTCTTGCTGCCTATAATTTGGGCTCGAATGTTTTCTTATGCGAAATCAATGGGATAGCAGTCGTCGCAGCCCATTGCTAACATTCTTTTCCACAATATTTGTGAAGATCAGCGGACAAGCGGCACGCTAAGGCGAGAGGAACAGCCTGCCATATTTTTGTGCTCACGAGAAAAGTTGAGCTGAATCAAGTAGATGGAATCGCGCGGGAGCCCTTGCCAACAAATTTATCCACAGAATATGTTTGCAAGTTTTTCACCGTGGAGACCTTATCCAGGAGACTTGACGAGACTTTTTACGCCGGCACGCGTCATGCCTTGTTTTTGCGCAAGATAATTTTCCCCTTTAGAATCAAAGGGCTTGGTCGCAGGCAATGCCATTGCGCACAGTTTTATCCACAAAAGATGTGCAGAACTGGTCTTGCTCGCGCGCGGGCAACACGTTACATTGCCGCATTGATTTTTCTTCCTTCAGGAGTCTGTTTTGCTCTCCATCCTTCAAGCCGCTGGCTGGCCCATCTGGCTTCTGTTGATCGCTTCCATCGTTGCGCTGGCACTCATCATCGAACGTCTTATTTATCTGCGCCGAGAAAAGATCCTGCCGCGCGCGTTGCTGGACGAGGTCATCCGCGTGTATCACAACGGCAAGGTGACGGCGGAAGTCGTGCAGCGCCTGGAGCAGAATTCGCCGCTGGGCGGTGTGCTGGCCGCCGCGCTGCGCAATGTGGACGCGCCGCGCGACGTGATGAAGGAATCGATCGAGGAAGCCGGACGAGGTGTCGCGCACACGCTGGAGCGCTTCCTGACCACCCTCGGCACCGTCGCCTCGCTGGCGCCGCTGCTGGGCCTGTTCGGCACCGTGGTCGGCATGATCGAGCTGTTCGGCGCGCAGAATGCGGCCGGCGCAAGCAATCCCGGCCAATTGGCGCACGGGATTTCGGTGGCACTGTATAACACCGGCTTCGGCCTGGCGATCGCGATGCCGGCGCTGGTGTTCTATCGCCACTTCCGCGCGCTGGTCGACAGCTTCATCATCGACATGGAACTGCAGGCCGTGAAGCTTGTCGACGTCGTGCACGGTGCCCGCAAATGATGGACTTCCGCCGCGGCCGCAAGCGCGAGGATCCGGAGATCAACCTGATCCCGTTCATCGACGTGCTGCTGGTGGTGCTGATCTTCCTGATGGTCAGCACGACATTCAGCAAGTTCACCGAGCTGCAGATCACGCTGCCGACGGCCGATGCCGAGAAGGCGCTGGACAAGCCGCTCGAGATCAATGTCACCGTCGATGCCAAAGGCAATTACACGGTCAATGGCCAGCCGGTGTCCTTCCACGGCGTGCAGGGTCTTGCCGAGGATTTGAAACATGCCGCGAGTACCGGTCCGGATGGACAACCCCTGACCCAGCCGGCGCAAAGCCCGGTTGTGATCGTCAATGCGGACCAGTTCGCGATGCACCAGATGGTCATCAATGTGCTGGAAGCGGCGCGTCTCGCCGGCTTCGACAAGCTGACGTTTGCGGCCCAGACGGGCGGCAAGCAGTAGTGGCCGGACGTTCGTGAGTCTCGAGACGACGCTGACGCGTGCATGGCTCAAGCGCGGGCCGCTGGCCTGCGCGCTATGGCCGGTCTCGATGTTGTTCCGCGCACTCGCCGCGCTCCGTGCCGGACTCTTCCGTGCTGGCATCCTCAAGGCCGCCAGGCTTCCAGTCCCCGTCATCGTGGTCGGCAACATCTTTATCGGCGGGACCGGCAAGACCCCGCTCACGATCTGGCTGGTCGAAGCGCTGCGCGCGGCCGGCTACACGCCAGGCGTGGTGTCGCGGGGGCACGGCGGCAAGGGCGCCGCGCCGCGTGCAGTGGGCATCGATGCCGATCCTGCCGACGTCGGCGACGAGCCGCTGCTGATCGCGCGCCGCGCCGGATGCCCGGTCGTGGTCGGCCGCAAGCGCGCCGAGGCGGGCAGGGCGCTGCTCGCCGCTCACCCTGGGGTCGATGTCCTGGTGGCCGATGACGGCCTGCAGCACTACGCCCTGGCGCGCGACGTGGAAATCATCCTGTTCGATGGCCGCGGCGTCGGCAATGGCTGGCTGTTGCCGGCCGGTCCCTTGCGCGAGCCGCCGTCGCGCCGCCGCGATTTCACCGTCGTCAATGCGCCCGAGATCGGACCGGCACTGGCGCACGCCGTCGGCGGCCGGCCGCACCGCATGCGCCTGCTTGGCGAGCACGCCGAACGCCTAGCCGCGCCGAACGAACGCGTTCGCCTGCAAGAACTGGCCGGCAAGCGCATCGTCGCCGCCGCCGGCATCGGCAACCCGGGCCGCTTCTTCGCGATGCTGCGCGCGGCCGGGCTCGCCTTCGACGAGCTGCCGCTGCCCGACCACCACGACTTCCTCGACGCCCCGTTCGACGGCCTCGACGCCGAGGTCATCCTGATCACGGAGAAGGATGCAGTAAAATGTGGGCAACTTGAAAACCTGAAGCACGATCCGCGCCTGTGGGTCGTGCCGGTCGCGGCCAGCATCGACGGACCGCTGGCCGAACTCATTGTGGAGAAATGTCGTGGATGCCCGACTGCTTGATATCCTGGTCTGCCCGCTGTGCAAGGGACCGCTCGAATACGACAAGAAAGCGCAGGAACTGATCTGCAAGGCCGACCGCCTGGCTTACCCGATCCGCGACGGCATCCCCATCATGTGGGCCGACCAGGCGCGCCGCATCGAGCCGGCATGAGTTTTACCGTCATCATCCCGGCACGCCTGGCGTCGACCCGGCTGCCGAACAAGCCGCTGGCCGATCTCGGCGGCAAGCCGATGATCGTGCGCGTGGCCGAGCAGGCGCGCTTGTCCGGCGCCGGGCGCATCATCGTCGCCACCGACCATCCGGACATCGCCGCCGCCTGCGCGGCCCACGGCATCGAAGCGTGCATGACCCGCGCCGATCACCAGTCAGGCAGCGACCGCATCGCCGAAGTGGCGCAGAAGATCGGCCTGGCGCCGGACGCCGTGGTGGTCAACCTGCAGGGCGACGAGCCGCTGATTGACCCGCAGCTGCTGGCCGCCTGCGCCGCCCGCATTTCGGCCGAGGTGCCGATGGCGACCTGCGCCCATCCAATCGGCGATGCCGCCGATGCGTTCAACCCGAACGTGGTGAAGGTCGTGCTGGACAAGCACGGCCGCGCCCTTTACTTTTCGCGCGCCACGATCCCCTGGCACCGCGATGCATTCGCTCAATCGCGTGATCGCTTGCCTGCCGCGTACGCGCCGCTGCGCCACATCGGGCTGTATGCATACAACAACGCTTTCCTGCAGGCTTACCCGCGGCTGGAGGCGTCGCCGCTGGAGCAGGTCGAAGCGCTGGAGCAGCTGCGCGTGCTGTGGCACGGCTTTCCGATCGCCGTGCACGTCACCGACAGCGCGCCGCAGGCCGGGGTCGACACGCCGGAAGACCTCGCCAGGGTGCGGCAATTGTTCGCGCATTGAGGCGCTCCTGTCAGGCCTGTGACAGGTCAAGGAGATAAAGTCCGGGCCGTGGTCTGGTGCTCAGTGGTTGACTTTTGTGGTAAGTTTCGCTATCAACTCTAGTCAGATATGCATCACGCTCGTTTGGCGACAACGATAACAATTTTTCAAATCCGTTTTAGGAATCTTCAATGCGTCTCATTCTGTTAGGAGCGCCAGGTGCGGGCAAAGGCACGCAGGCCAACTTCATCAAAGAAAAATACAACATCCCACAGATTTCCACCGGCGACATGCTGCGTGCCGCCATCAAGGCCGGCACCGAGCTGGGGCTGGCAGCAAAGAAGGTCATGGACGCCGGCCAGCTGGTGTCGGACGACATCATCATCGGCCTGGTGAAGGCGCGCCTGCAGGAAGCCGATTGCGCCAACGGCTACCTGTTCGACGGCTTCCCGCGCACCATCGCGCAGGCTGACGCCATGAAGGATGGCGGCGTCGCCATCGACTACGTGCTCGAGATCGACGTGCCCGACGAGCTGATCGTCGAGCGCATGAGCGGCCGCCGCTCGCACCCGGCCTCGGGCCGCGTGTACCACACCACGTTCAACCCGCCCAAAGTCGACGGCGTCGACGACGTCACCGGCGAGCCGCTGGTGCAGCGCGACGACGACAAGGAAGACACTGTCAAAAAGCGTTTGCAGGTCTACCATGAGCAGACCGAAGTGCTGCTTGGCTACTACAACAAATGGGCACAGTCGGGCCTGCCCGGCGCGCCGAAGTACCGCAAGATCACCGGCGTCGGCCCGGTGGAGCAGGTACGCGAGGCGGCGTTTGCCGCCCTTGCCGGCTAAGCGGCAGACAGCGGACCTGGCGTCCGCTTTTTTTTGCCCCGGATGACGCCACGCCATCCGTCGCACCAGTTTTTCGACATCAAAGTTTTGCAGTGCGCAGTTAGGTTGGCCGCCCAGATCCTGAAAGAGGATGCGGTCTTTCGAAGTGTGTTGTTGTGTTACTTGATAAAAGAACTAAGGGGACGAAATGGCAGCAAATCTATTAGGTTTCGCGGTAGCCTGTGGCGTGATCGCCGTGCTTTATGGACTGTGGTCGCGTAGCTGGATCCTGCGCCAGGAGCCGGGCAACCAGCGAATGCAGGAAATCGCGCAGGCGATCCAGGAAGGCGCATCGGCCTACCTGGCGCGCCAGTACCGCACCATCGGCATTGTCGGCGTGGTCTTGCTGATCGCGATCTACCTCCTGCTCGGCATGCAGACCGCGCTCGGTTTCCTGATCGGCGCCGTGCTGTCCGGCGCCTGCGGTTTCATCGGCATGAACGTATCGGTGCGCGCCAACGTGCGCACCGCGCAGGCCGCATCGAAAGGCATGAACGAAGCGCTCGACGTCGCCTTCAAGGGCGGCGCCATCACCGGCATGCTGGTGGTCGGCCTGGGCCTGCTGGGCGTGACGCTGTTCTACTGGATGCTGACCTCGCAGGGCGCTGCCGGCGCGTCCCAGCATGACGTCATCAAGCCGCTGATCGGCCTGGCCTTCGGCGCCTCCCTCATTTCGATCTTCGCCCGTCTCGGCGGCGGCATCTTCACCAAGGGTGCCGATGTCGGCGCCGACCTGGTCGGCAAAGTGGAAGCCGGCATTCCCGAAGACGACCCGCGCAATCCGGCCGTGATCGCCGACAACGTGGGCGACAACGTCGGCGACTGCGCCGGCATGGCGGCCGACCTGTTCGAGACCTATGTGGTCACGCTGATCGCCACCATGCTGCTGGGGGCGCTGATGGTCACCGGCGCGTCGAACGAAGCGATCCTGTACCCGTTGCTGCTGGGGGCGGTGTCGATCATCGGCTCCATCGTCGGCTGCTCGCTGGTCAAGGCCAAGCCGGGCAAGAAGATCATGTCGGCCCTGTACACCGGCCTGTGGTGGGCCGCCGGCCTGTCGCTGGTCGGCTTCGCCATCGTCACCTGGATGCTGTGGACCGACGAAGCGATGCGCATGCGCATGATGGGCTGCTCGGTGGTCGGCATCGTGCTGACCGGCCTGATGGTCTATATCACTGAATACTATACCGGCACCGACTTCAAGCCGGTGCGCCATATCGCCGAGGCATCGACCACCGGCCACGGCACCAACATCATCGCCGGCCTGGGCGTGTCGATGAAGTCGACCGCGTATCCGGTGCTGGTGGTGTGCGCCGCGATCCTGGTCGCTTACGAAATGGGCGAGCTGTACGGTATCGCGGTGGCCGCCACCTCGATGCTGTCGATGGCCGGCATCATCGTCGCGCTCGACGCCTACGGCCCGATCACCGACAATGCCGGCGGCATCGCCGAAATGAGCGGCATGCCGGAATCGGTGCGGGCCATTACCGACCCGCTGGATGCGGTCGGCAACACCACCAAGGCGGTGACCAAGGGCTATGCGATCGGCTCGGCCGGCCTGGCCGCGCTGGTGCTGTTCGCCGACTATACCCACGCGCTGGAATCGTCCGGCAAGACCATCGTGTTCGAGCTGGCCAACCCGATGGTGATCGTGGGCCTGTTCATCGGCGGCCTGATTCCCTACCTGTTCGGCGCGCTGGCGATGGAAGCCGTGGGCCGTGCCGCCGGTGCGGTGGTGATCGAGGTGCGCCGCCAGTTCCGCGACATCGCCGGCATCATGGCCGGCACCGGCAAGCCGGAGTACGACAAGGCGGTGGACATGCTGACCGCGTCCGCGATCCGTGAAATGGTGCTGCCTTCGCTGCTGCCGGTGGTGGTGCCGATCGCCGTCGGGATGCTGCTGGGGCCGGCCGCACTGGGCGGCATGCTGATGGGGACCATCATCACCGGCCTTTTCGTCGCGATTTCGATGACGACCGGCGGCGGCGCATGGGACAACGCCAAGAAGTATATCGAGGATGGCAATTTCGGCGGCAAGGGTTCCGATTCGCACAAGGCGGCGGTGACCGGCGATACCGTGGGCGATCCATACAAGGATACGGCGGGCCCGGCCGTGAATCCGCTCATCAAGATCATCAACATCGTCGCGCTGCTGCTGGTGCCGCTGCTGCCGGCGGCGGGCTGGATCGCGATCAAGGCGCCGCAGGTGGCGCACGTGGCACCGGCCGCGATGCACGCACCGGGAACGGTGGCGCCGGCAGCGGTGCCGCCGACCTCGGTGGCGGTGTCGTCGCCGGCTGAGCCTGCGCATTAAGCACGAGCTTCAGCACGTCGTCCCCGCATCGCGGGGACGACGTTTTATTGCTGACTATTTTGATGGGCGAGGCCAGGCGAGTGCGCGGCTGAATGCCGCCGCCAGGGATCCCTCGTCCGAATCGCCGTGGTAACGCTCGCCATTGATGAAAAAGGTCGGCGTGCCGGTGGCGCCATCGCCGTGCGCCCGTGCCGCATCATCCGCGACCTGCTGCCGATACTTCCGCGCTGACATCTCCTCGCTGAACTGGCGCACATCCAGCCCGATGTCTTCCGCCAGCGCATCCAGCATCCCCGGCGACAACTGGTCCTGGTTCTCGAACAGCGCCGCATGCATCTGCCAGAATCTTCCTTGCGCGGCAGCCGCCTCGGCCGCTTCGGCCGCCAGCCCGGCAAACTCGTGCTCATGCGACAGCGGCAGGTGGCGAAACGCGAGCCGCAGCCTGCCGGGACTGCGGCGTTCCAGGTCCATCAGCGCCGCATGCGCCCGGGCCGTGTACGGACACTGGTAATCGCCGTACTCGACCAACTGCAAGGGAGCATCCGCGGCCCCGCACACGTGGTCGTTTTCCTCGATCGTTCCTGACATGCAATCTCCTTGTGCTCGCTTGAAGTTGGCGGCCTCACGCATATACTGAAAACGTGGGCCTGACAGGAGAAACATCATGGCACGCCAATATATCGATTGCCGCGAGTTTCCGAGCGACACCAAATGCTCGATTACAATCGCCGCCGACAGCGAGCGCGAGTTGCTCGATGCGGCTGCCCAGCACGCGGAGCGCGTGCATGGCCATCGCGATTCGCCCGAGTTGCGCGAGCAGCTCAAGGGGGCGATTCACGAAGGTAATCCGCCTGTGTAGGCTCGGGTCGCGCCGGCGGTTCAGCTGACTGCCCTGCAGTCTGCTTCGGCGCATCCGCGCAAGGAGTGGATATGTCTGATCGGCGGAACTTCATCCTGGCTGGCGCCGCGGCGTTCGCGTTCGCATCTGCTGCTCATGGCAAGGCGGCGGAAGGCGGCAAGCCGGTGACCGCCAACGAGGATTTGATGCGCGAGCATGGCGTGCTGCGGCGCGCCTTGATGATCTACACCATCGCCGCCGAGCGCCTGTCCGAAATCGGGCATGCCGACATCGATCCACAAGTGCTGGCACGCACCGCCAGACTGTTCCGCAATTTCGGCGAGGACTATCACGAGCGCAAGCTCGAGGAGGAGCTCATCTTCCCGGCCGTGCGCAAGCTGAACGGCAAGGTCGCCGGCTATCCCGACATCCTCCAGCAGCAGCACGAGCGCGGCCGCGCGCTGACCGAGTACGTGATCCGGGTGACGAAGGGCGGCAACATTTCGTCGGCGGATATGGACCCGCTGGCGCAGGCCCTGCGCGAATTCGTCATGATGTACCGCACCCATGCCGCGCTGGAAGATACCGAGGTGTTCCCGGCCTGGAAGCAGTCGCTGTCGCCGCGCGCATACGCCGAGATGGGCGAGCGCTTCGAACGGATCGAAAGGAAAACCTTCGGCAAGGATGGCTTCGACGACGCGCTCAAGCAGGTCGCCACGCTCGAACAGCAGTTCGGCATGCCCACGCTGTCCGGGATCACCATGCCCGCGCCGCCCGCGCCCGGCGCCTGAGCCGGCTCAGAACACGCACATGCGGTCAGCCTCTTCGCGCAGCCAGGCGCGAAAGTCCGGGTGGGCGATCCCGATCAGCGCGCGGGCCCGTTCCTTGGCCGA
This sequence comes from Pseudomonadota bacterium, assembly GCA_023389425.1. GTDB lineage: Bacteria > Pseudomonadota > Gammaproteobacteria > Burkholderiales > Burkholderiaceae_D > Telluria. The sequence goes on from JAEWEK010000410.1 coordinate 10,591, forward strand.
TTTGCCGCGCAACTGGGCCACGCCGTACTCCGTCACCACATAATTGACGTCGTTCTTGCTGGTGGTCGCGTGCGTGCCCGGCGACAGCGTCGGCGCGATGCGCGACACCGTGCCGTTCTTTGCGGTCGACGGCAGCACGATGAAGGATTGTCCGCCGCGCGAACGGTTGGCGGCGCGCACGAAATCGGCCTGGCCGCCGGTGCCGGAGTAGGGCAGGTGGGCGATGCTCTCGCTGCCGCATTGGCCCAGCAGGTCGACCTGCAGGCTGGCGTTGATCGACACCAGCTTGTCGTTCTGCCCCGCGATATAAGGGTCGTTGGTGAAATTGGATGGATGCATTTCCAGCATCGGGTTCTGGTGCATGAATTCGTACAGCTTGCGCGATCCCAGCGCGAAGGTGGCCACCATCTTGCCCGGCACCAGCGTCTTCTTGCGGTTGGTGACGGCGCCGGCCTCGACCAGGGTGAGGATGCCGTCGCCGATCATCTCGCTGTGGATGCCAAGGTCGCGCTTGGCCGTCAGCTGCATCACCACCGCGTCGGGAATGCCGCCGTAGCCGATCTGCAGGGTCGAGCCGTCCTCGATCATGTCCGCCACGTACTTGCCGATCGCTTCCTGCACCGGGCCGATGGTGGGCAGGCCCACTTCGAAGATCGGCTCTTCGCTTTCCACCAGCGCCGTCACCTGCGACACGTGGACGTGGCACTGGCCGTGGGCGAAGGGCACGTTGGGATTCACTTCGAGCACCACGGCGCGCGCCCTGGACACCGCCGCCATCGTGTAGTCGCAGCCGAGGCTGAGGGAGAAGAAGCCCTGCGCGTTCATCGGCGAGGCCATGGCGAACACGACGTCGGCCGGCATCAGGCCGCGCTCGATCAGCACCGGGATCTCGGAAAAATAGCAGGGGATGAAATCGCACCAGCCGGCCTGGCCGCCGGGCCGCGAGGCGCCGCCGAAGAACAGCGCGGCGTGGCGCACGCAATCGGCCGTTTCGGGATCGAAATAGCCGTATTTGCGTACCGCGAGGATCTGCGCCACGCGCACGCCGCGAAAGCGCCGGCGTTCCTCCGACAGCGCGGTGAGCAGGGCGGGCGGCTCGCCGACGCCGGTCGGCACGATGATCATGTCGCCGTCGCGCACCTGCTTGAGCGCATCGGCCGCGCTGCCGCGTTTTGACTGGTACAACTGCTGCGCCGTCTGCATGAAGCGTCTCCTCGCTGTGTCATGGCAGCAGTGTAGTCCTGAAAGCTGACTCGAAAATGACGCCGGCCCTGTGCAAAACCTCACAGCTTGGCGTGCGCTTGCTCGCCTGTGGCGGGCGGATAATGGTCGCATCGACAATGAAATGCAGAGGTGAACCATGAAACGTGCAGCATGTTTCGCCTTGCTGGCCGCATTGGCCGCCGGCGCCGGAGCCCAGCTGGCCGACAAGGCTGCCCAGCAGGCGCAGGAGCAGCGCCACGGCGATCCGCAAGCGCAGGAGGAGCAGGCCGGCAAGGCGGCCCTGCAGAACACCGGCAAGCCGGACGAGCCGCTGGTCCGCCGCGCGCCGCAAAATGCCGACGAGGAACTGGCCCAGGATCGGGCGCAACTGCTCAGGGACAAGAAGGCCAAGCGGCCGCCGCGCCGCGAGGTGCAGGTCAATGTCGGCAGGATGCCGGCAACAGCCGGCCCGCAAGCGTATGGCCCGGTGAACCGCGGCAAGCTGCAATCCTTGCCCGGGACGATGCCGGGCACTGCGCCGACCACGGCGACCATCGTCCGCTGTGTCGGCGGCGTGTGCTTCGACACGGCGGGCAGGCAGTACCAGATCAGCGGCAATGCGGGCACCGACAGCAAGGGACGGCAGTGCACCCGCACCGGCACCACCCTGCAGTGCTTTTAGCTCGTTTCAACACGGACGCAGCGTCGTTGCGACGCCACGCCGTGCGGCGCCCATGTTGAAACAAGCGTTCGACCGGATCCTGGCCTTTTCCCCCAAAAATTCGCTACAATCGCGCTGGTTGACGTTTACGTAAACGTTAGGCAAACCTTCCAGGGGAACTCCATGCAAATTCAGAACAATGTATTCATCGTCACCGGCGGCGCGTCCGGTCTCGGCGCGGCCACCGCGCGCATGCTGGTCGCGGCCGGCGGCAAGGTCGTGCTGGCCGACGTGCAGGTAGAGGCGGGCGAGGCGCTGGCCAGGGAACTGGGCGGCCGGTTCGTCAAGTGCGACGTGACCTCGGAAGCGGACGGCAAGGCCGTGGTCGACGCGGCGCTGGCGCTGGGCACCCTGCGCGGCCTGGTCAACTGCGCCGGCGTCGCGCCGGCGGTGAAGACGGTCGGCAAGGACGGTCCGCATCCGCTGGACCTGTTCCAGCGTACCGTCAACATCAACCTGGTGGGCACCTTCAATATGTGCCGCCTGGCCGCGGACGCGATGGGCAAGGCTGAGGCCGTCGAACACGGCGAGCGCGGCGTCATCATCAATACCGCTTCGGTCGCGGCCTTCGACGGCCAGATCGGCCAGGCCGCTTACGGCGCGTCCAAAGCCGCCGTGGCCGGCATGACGCTGCCGATGGCGCGCGACCTGTCGCGCAGCGGCATCCGCGTGATGACCATCGCCCCCGGCATCTTCGAAACCCCGATGCTGATGGGCATGCCGCAGGAAGTGCGTGACTCGCTCGGCAAGATGGTGCCGTTCCCGCCGCGCCTCGGCATGCCGGCCGAATACGCGCACCTGGCCAAGGCCATCATCGAGAACGTGATGCTCAATGGCGAGACGATCCGCCTGGACGGCGCGATCCGGATGCAGCCGAAATAAACATGCCGTATTGACATAGAAATTTGTTGTAGGATGCTGCATTGGTATCGGGCGCGCGGCGCAGGCCGCGCGCCCTTTTCGTCTGTGGAGATCCTTGTGCCGAACCTGAAACTGCTCGCCCTCGCCGGCGCCCTCGCTGGCGCCTTCCTCAGCCCTTGCGCATGGGCGCAGGACACCATGCAGCGGGCGCCCGAAGCGGCGACCGGCTATCACGAGAAGGCCGGCTGGGCCGCGAGCAAGTTCATGGTGGCCGCCGCCAACCCGCTGGCGGTGGAAGCCGGCTACCAGATGCTGAAGCAGGGCGGCAGCGCGATCGACGCCGCCATCGCCACCCAGCTGGTGCTGACCCTGGTCGAGCCGCAATCGTCCGGCATCGGCGGCGGCGCCTTCCTGATGTACTACGACGGCAAGAAGGTGCAGGCCTTCGACGGCCGCGAGACCGCACCCGCCGCCGCCGACGAGCACCTGTTCCAGCACCCGGACGGCTCGCCGATGTCGCGCGTGGAAGGCATCGTCGGCGGCCGCTCGACCGGCGCGCCCGGCGTGCTGCGCATGCTGGCGCTGGCCCATCGGCAGCATGGCCGCCTGCCGTGGAAGACCCTGTTCCAGCCAGCGATCGAGCTGTCCACCAACGGTTTCGCCGTCAGCGAGCGCCTGAACCGGCTGCTGGCGGGCGACGCCTACATCCGCAAGGACGCCGAGGCGCGCGCCTACTTCTACGACGCCAGCGGCAAGCCCTGGCCGGTCGGCCACATCCTGAAGAATCCCAAGCTGGCCGCGACGCTGCGCGAAATCGCCGACGGCGGCGCCGACGTGTTCTACACCGGCCACATCGCCAGCGACATCGCGGCCAAGGTGCACGCGCACCCGACCAATCCGGGTCTGCTCACCGCGCAGGACATCGCCAACTACCGGCCCAAGCTGCGCGATCCGGTGTGCAGCGATTACCGCGTCTACACCGTGTGCGGCATGCCGCCGCCGTCCTCGGGCGGCATCGCGGTGGCGCAGATGCTGGGCATGTTCGAGACCTTCGACATGAAGGCGCTGGCGCCCACCAACGGCGTGCCCGGCACCCAGGCCGTGCACCTGTTTTCCGAAGTGGGCCGCCTGGCTTACGCCGACCGCGACCGCTACGCCGCCGACACCGACTTCGTGCCGCTGCCCGGCCGCGGCGTGGCCAGCCTGATCGACAAGAGCTATCTCGCCCAGCGCGCCAAACTGGTGGGCGACAAGTCGATGGGCAAGGCACCCGCCGGCCATCCGCCCGGCATGGACGTGGCATGGGGCACCGACAATTCGATCGAGGCCCATTCGACTTCGCATATGTCGGTCGTCGACCAGTACGGCGCCGGCCTGGCGATGACCACCACGGTCGAAGACGCCTTCGGCTCGCGCCAGATGGTGGACGGCTTCATCCTCAACAACCAGCTGACCGACTTCTCTTTCGATTCGCGCGACGCCAACGGCCCGGTGGCCAACCGCGTCGAAGCCGGCAAGCGTCCGCGCAGCGCGATGTCGCCGACCGTGGTGTTCGACAAGAACAGCGGCAAGCTGGTGCTGACGGTCGGCTCGCCCGGCGGCCCGGCCATCATCAACTACGTGGCCAAGGTGCTGGTCGGTACGCTGGACTGGGGCCTGAACGTGCAGGAGGCGATTTCGCTGCCCAACTTCGGCAGCCGCAACGGGCCGACCCAGCTTGAAACGGGCCGCTTCCCGGCTTCCGAGATCGAGGCGCTCAAGGCGCGCGGCCACCTGATCCGCACGGTGGACGAGAACTCCGGCCTGCACGGCATCGAGCGCATCAGCATCCACGGCGTGCCGCTGTGGTTCGGCGGTGCCGACCCGCGTCGCGAGGGTATCGCCAAGGGCGATTGACGATGTCTTTTCCCTTCCCCAAGCATGGCAGCTTTGTTACTCTTGGTGAATGGAAACTGAACAGAAGACCGGGCTGGTCCTGACCGGAGGCGGCGCCCGTGCCGCCTACCAGGC
>JAEWEK010000105.1 GCA_023389425.1 Pseudomonadota bacterium
TTCGACATCATCTTCTTCTGGGTCGCGCGCATGGTCATGATGACCGCGCACTTCACCGGCAAGGTGCCGTTCGATACCGTGTACGTGCACGGCCTGGTGCGCGATTCGAGCGGCCAGAAGATGTCCAAGTCGAAGGGCAACACGCTCGATCCGATCGACCTGATCGACGGCATCGGCGTGGATGCGCTGGTCGCCAAGCGCACCACCGGCCTGATGAACCCGCGTGACGCCGAGAAGATCGTCAAGGCCACCCGCAAGGAATTCCCGGAAGGGATCCCGGCCTTCGGCACCGACGCCGTGCGCTTCACGATGGCGAGCTACGCTTCGCTGGGCCGCAACATCAACTTCGACCTCGGCCGCTGCGAAGGCTACCGCAACTTCTGCAACAAGCTGTGGAACGCGACCCGCTTCGTGATGATGAACACCGAGGGCAAGGACTGCGGCGCGCCTGCCGCCGCAGACCTGTCGGCGGCGGACCGCTGGATCATCTCGCTGCTCAATCGCACCGAGCAGGAAGTGGCGAAGGGCTTCGACGACTACCGCTTCGATAACATCGCTTCCTCGATCTACAAGTTCGTGTGGGACGAGTACTGCGACTGGTACCTGGAAGTGGCCAAGGTCCAGGTCCAGCAGGGCACGGAAGGCGAGCAGCGCGCCACCCGCCACACCCTGCTGCGCGTGCTGGAAGTGGTGCTGCGCCTGGCGCACCCGATCATCCCCTTCGTCACCGAGCAGCTGTGGCAGGCGGTCGCACCGCTGGCCGGCAAGACCGGCGACACGATCATGCTGCAGCCCTACCCGATCGCCGACGCCTCGGCCATCGACGAGAACGCGGAGCAGTGGATGGCGCAGCTGAAGGCGCTGACCGACGCCACCCGCAACCTGCGCGGCGAAATGCAGCTGGCGCCGTCGCTGCGGGTGCCGCTGATCGTCGAGCCGGGAAATGCCGAGGACAAAGCGCGCATGGAAGGCTTCGCGGCCTACGTGCAATCGCTGGGCAAGCTGTCGGAAGTGCAGATCGTGGACGCGCTGCCGGAATCGCCGGCGGCGGTGTCGATCGTCGGCACCACCAAGCTGATGCTCAAGGTCGAGATCGACGTCGCCGCCGAGCGCGAGCGCCTGTCGAAGGAGATCGCCCGCATCGAAGGCGAGATCGTCAAGTGCAATGGCAAGCTGGGCAACGAGAGCTTCGTCGCGCGTGCGCCGGCTGCCGTGGTCGAGCAGGAGAAGGAACGCCTTGCCAACTTCTCGGCCACCATCGAGAAGATGCGCGAGCAGTTCGCGAAGCTGCCGGCGGCTTAACAGCCTATTTGCTTAGCCGTAAAACCGTCGTCCCGGCGCAGGCCGGGACCCATACACAGCATCCGAAGCATGCGCCGCGTGCCAGGAGGCTCAGCATGGGTCCCGGCCTCCGCCGGGACGACGGTTTTTAGGAGGCGGCTAAATCATGCATACCGGATTTATTGACACTTCCCTCTAAAATCCTCGCGTTCCGCTTGCCAGCCAGCCCAACCATTCCTACACTGGCCCTTCCATAACAGCAGAACAACAGGAGACCCCTATGCGCAAGCTGCTCCATACCGCCCTGATCGCCGCCGTCCTCGCCGCTCCGGCTGCCTGGGCCCAGAACAACTCGCCGATCGGCATGTGGAAGACCATCGACGACGCCAGCGGCAAACCCAAGTCGCTGGTGCGGATCACCGAATCCAATGGCGTTGTTTCCGGCAAGATCGAAAAGCTGTTCCGCGAGCCAACGGAAGACCAGAACCCGGTGTGCGACAAGTGCGAAGGCGAGCTGAAAGGCAAGCCGGTGCTCGGCATGACCATCCTGAACGGCCTGCAGAAGGATGGCGACAGCTATTCCGGCGGCACCGTGCTCGATCCGCACAACGGCAAGACCTACAAGGCCAAGCTGACCCTCAAGGACGAGGGCAAGAAGCTCGAGATGCGCGGCTATATCGGCGCACCGCTGTTCGGCCGTACGCAGACCTGGATCCGCGAGCAGTAAAATATCCCGCAGGCGGGGCAATGGCCCCGCACCCGACGGGAGAGCCGAATGATCCGCAGCCACATGTACGTGCTGGCCGTGCCTGACCTGGCACGCTCGTCAGCGTTCTACCGCGACGTGCTTGGTTTTTCGATTCACGAGATGGGAGACCCCGGTTGGCGCATGTATTCGCGCGACGCCTGCCGCATCATGGCCGGCGAGTGCCGCGACGCGCTGCCGCCATCGAAGCTGGGCGACCATTCCTACTTTGCCTACCTGGTGGTGGACGACGTCGAGGCCTTTCACCAGCGCGTCGTCGACACCCGCGTCGAGATCATCAAGCCGGTCACCAACGAACCGTGGCGCATGCGGGAGTTCGGAATCCGCACGATCGACGGGCATCGCATCATGATCGGGCAGGAACTGCCGCCGGCCTGAATGTCGCTACCTCGATCAAAGAGGACGTCGTTCCCGCGGAGGCGGGAACGACGAACATTTCAGAGCCACCCCGCCTCGCGCGCCATGCGGTAGGCCTCGATGCGGTTCCCCGCATTGAGCTTGCTGATCGCCTCCGACAGGTAGTTGCGCACCGTGCCCTCGGACAGGTGCACCATGCGCGCGATCTCGGAGCTGGTCTTCCCTTCCCCGGCCAGGCGCAGCACCTGGCGTTCGCGGTCCGACAGCGGGTCCTGGCCAGCGTTCCAGCTTTCCAGCGCCAGCTCCGGCGCGATCGCGCGGCCGCCGCCCGCCACCTGGCGGATCGCCGCCGCCAGCGTGTCCGCCGGCGCGTCCTTGAGCAGGTAGCCGCGCACGCCGGCCGCCATCGCGCGCCGCAAGTAGCCGCTGCGCGCAAACGTCGTCAGGATCATCACCTTGCACGGCAGGCCGCGCTCGGACAGCTGCGCCGCCAGCTCGAGGCCCGTCATCTGCGGCATTTCGACATCGGTGAGCACGATGTCCGGCGTGAGCTGCTGGCACAGCGCCAGCGCATCCCTGCCGTTGGATGCGGTGCCGACCACCTCGATGTCGGGTTCGAGCTTGAGCAGCGCGGCGAGCGCGCCCAGCACCAGCGTCTGGTCTTCCGCGATCAGGACGCGATACATGCGGGTTCTCCCAATGGCAGGCGCAGCTCGAGCGTCAAACCCGAGCCTGCCCAGATGGATAAAGTGCCGCCGGCGGCGGCCGCGCGTTCGTGCATGCCGGTCAGGCCGTTGCCGCGCTTGAGTTCGGAGTCGTCGCGCACGCGGCCGTCGTCGGCCACGCGCAGCACCGCAACGCCGCCTTCGCGCACCAGCCCGAGGCGGCAGCGCGTGGCGCCGGCGTGGCGCACGACATTGGTGACCGCTTCCGACAAGGCCAGCGCCAGCACATGCTCGCTGGCCGGCGCCAGCGGGAATTGCTGCACTTCCTCGTCCAGCTGGACGCTGGCGGCGGCGAGGCTGGCGCGGGCACTGGCCAGCGCGCTGACCAAGCCGCTCTGGCGATAACCGGTGACGGCCGAACGGACTTCGGACAGCGCCTTGCGCGCCGCGGTTTCAATGTCGCGGATCTCGTTGCGCGCCGCCGCCGGATCGCGATCGGCCAGCTTGCCCGCCAGCTCGGCCTTCAGCGCGATCAGCGACAGCGAATGACCCAGGAGGTCGTGCAGGTCGCGCGAGATGCGTTCGCGCTCGGCGATGCGGGCCATGTGCTCGACTTCTTCCTGCTTGCGGATCAAGGCCACGCGCGAGCGCCGCAGAACCGATTCCGAGATCGAGGCAATCCCCACCGGCACGCCGATAATCAGGAAGGGCATCATGTACATCGTGCGATCCGGCGACAGCAGCAGGCCGATGACGATGGCGAACACCGCCGCGAAGCACATCAGCTGGTAGGCGCGGCGCGGCGGCTGCACCCGGGCGCACATGGCGCAGGCGAAGATGAACAGGTTGGAGAATCCGTACTGTGCCCACATGGCGCCGATCACGCAGGTGACCAGCACACACGCCACCGCCTGCCGGACGGTCGCGCGGTAGCTGAAAAAATACACGGGCAGGAACACGACGCCAGTCAGCACCAGCAGCACGACCTCGAACACGGTCGGCTTCACGTACAGGTACTTCCACAGCACGAAGGCCAGCGACGAGAGCCACATATAGGGCATCTTGCCGTATTCCTCCGGAACCCAAAACAACTTGCGGAAGCGCTGCAGAGTATTCATCGGTGTCGCCTTTTGTCGTCGTTCTTGCCCGTCGCGCTCATTCCTGCAGCAGGCGCACGTCGGCGATTTCGAAGTGATAGCTGCCGGGTTGCGGACCAGCGTTAAATCCTAACATGAGCGTCGCGCCAGGATCGAATCCGGCGAACTGGCTCAGCGGGATTTTCACCTCCTTCCACTCGCTGCCGGCACTGAAGCCGACGTAGCCCGGCATGCTGGAACCCTTCGACATCACCATCACCTGGTAGCGCTGGCCGTCGCCACGCACGCGGAAGGCGACGGCTTTGGCGGCGCTCAGGTCGGCCGGCTGCATCGGCTGCGCGCCCGGCATCCAGGCCACGCCAGCCCACGGAAACGCGAAGCCTGCTTCGACCTTGGCATCGATCGCGATCGCGGCGTGGCCGCTGGCGGCATCCGGCTGCGTGTCCAGCTTGACGGTCGAGCGGCCGCCCATCATGCGGTCGTCCGAGGGCGTCCAGCCGATGCCCAGCGGCGCGGCCAGCTTGCCGTCCTTGAGCAGGCTGATACGGCCGTCGGCCGGCAGCGCCAGCGGCGTCGACTTGCGCTGCAGCTGCTCGGCGACGTGCTTGCGTTCGCGCTCGCGCAGCGCCTGCACGCTTTCGCCGTCCTTCCATACCTCGACGATATGGCGGGTGGCCGTGATGTCGGCCAGCGGATTGCCGTCGACCAGCAGCAGGTCGGCCTTGTAGCCGTTGGAGATCTGGCCGCGCTTGCCGAGCCTGAAGCGCTCGGCCGGCACGCAGGTCGCGGCGGCCAGCGCTTCACGCGGGCTCAAGCCGGAATCGACCAGCGCCTTCAGTTCCTGGTGCAGGCTGACGCCGTAATCGGTGCCGCCATTGCCCGCATCGGTGCCGGCCAGGATCGGCACGCCGGCCTGGCGCAGCGCGGCGACGACGGCCTTCGGCGCGTTCATCCGCGCCGGAGCCGGTTTCACGCCATAGACGCCGCCGAGCATCGCGCGCTCGTCCTTGTCGAGCAGGACGTTCAGCGCCGGGTCATCCAGCACCTCGGGACGGATGCCGGCCATGCTGGACAGGACCGACATGGTCGGGATCACGAAGGCGCCCCTGGCCTGCGCCAGCCGGGCCAGCGCCTGCGCGTCGGCTGCGCTGATCGCGTCGCCCGGGAACAGGTGGGCCAGGCCGTCGGCGCCCTCTTCCAGCGCGGCGCGGGCGTTGGCGAGCGTGGTGATGTGGACCACCGCCAGCTTGCCGCGGCGGTGCGCGGCATCGATCACGGCGCGCACGGTCTTGCGGTCGAGCGTATTGAAACGGGTCGTGCCCCAGCCCTCTTCCATCACTATCTTGATGAAGTACGAACCTTCGGCGATGCGCGCGTCGACGAAGGCCTGCGCGTCGTCCGCCCTGGTCAGGGTGGGGATCTTGATCGGGTATTCGGTGCCGTGGCCGCCCGGCGCGGTGACCAGGGTGCCGGCCGAGAACACGTCGGCGCCATCGCGGTTGCTGCCGTCGGCCATGTCCTTGGCGATCTTCTGCATCACCGACACGTCGGTGAACATGTCGATCTCGGTGGTCACGCCAAACACCAGCGGCATCTCGAGCTTGCGAAATGCGTGGACGTGCGAGTCGATCAGGCCAGGCAGCAGGGTGCGGCCCTTGCCGTCGACGATACGGGCGCCGGCGGGCGCGCTGCCGCGGAAGTCGGCATTGGCGATGGTGCCGTCCACCACCAGCACCGAGCGATGCTCATGCGCGGCCTTGCCGTCGAACACGCGCACGTCCTGGAACAGGGTGGTGGAAGCATGGGCGGCGCCGCAGCACGCCAGGGCGGCGGCCAGGCACAGCTTGTTCAGTGCAGTGGTTTTCATCGGTCCTCTCCTTGTGATTGTCGATGTCGCCAGTATCGCGATCACAAGAAGAGGGCGGCAGAAGCATCTGCCATCAAATCGGCATGACAACTGTCATGCGCGGGCCGCGCTAGAACGACCCGGAAGTCCCCGCATGGAAGCCGTCCTCGGCACCGGACAGGAATGCGCCGGCGATTGCCATTACCCAGATCACGCCACAGACGACGATCCACGCGTAGTTGGCGCCGGTGAGTTTGTCGTTCGTTGCGCCCTCCGGGTCATTGCAGCTGGCGTTGATCATGGCCTGCGCGTTCAGGAAAGCGAACAGGAGGCCGACCATGCACAGGAGGGACAGGATGTGCGTGTAGGGAAGGCCGATGGACTTGCTCGACAAGCGGTCGAGAACCTGGATGGCGATATACAGAACGACCATGAAGGTCGCCACGCCCGTGTTCCCCCACGCTGCCACCGCCGGCTTGTCCCTGCCGTATTCCTTTACCTTGCTGAACAGCGAATGGATGAAGAAGATGACGAAGATCGCCCGTGGCACCGGCCATACGGTGGGCCGTTCTTCCGGAGACCAGCTGGCGTGGTGCTTGTACCGGCTCCAGTTCTTGTAGAACCAGTAGATCGCATAGGCGCCGAAGGTGACGATGAACAGGATCGCCAGCTTGCGGCGCGAGACCACGTAGAACATGCTGTCGGCCGCGCTGTCGCTGGCGGCACCGGAGGCCACTTCGCCCTTCTCCAGCGTGGGGATGTAGCTGCTGTCGCTCATGGGTTCCCTTTTGTCGTCGGCGCGCGTGCGGCGCCGGTACGCTGTTGTACCTGCCCCTCAAGCTCGCGTCAAGCTGGCAGCCTTGCGGGGCGCTCAGCGCAGGTTGTCCCACAAATCGCCGGTCGGGCTGATGCGCGGCGCGGCCACGCCGAAGTGCTGGTATGCAGCCGGGGTAGCCACCCGTCCGCGCGGCGTGCGTTGCAGGTAGCCCTGCTGGATCAGATAGGGTTCGAGCACGTCCTCGATGGTGTCGGCAGCCTCGCCGATGGCCGCCGCCAGGTTGCCGATGCCGACCGGGCCGCCGCCGAACTTGAACAGCACCGCTTCGAGCAGCTTGCGGTCCATGACGTCGAAGCCGACGGTGTCGACGTCGAGCATGCGCAGCGCGGCGTCGGCCATGTCGCGCGTGATCTCGCCGGTGCCCTTCACTTCCGCATAGTCGCGCACGCGGCGCAGCAGGCGGTTGGCGATGCGCGGCGTGCCGCGCGCGCGCTTGGCCACTTCGCGGGCGCCGTCCTCGTCGATCGGTGCTTCCAGCAGCGCGGCGCTGCGGGTGACGATCTTGGTGAGTTCGTCGACGTTGTAGAACTCCAGCCGCGCGACAATGCCGAAACGGTCGCGCAGCGGATTGGTCAGCATGCCGGCGCGCGTGGTCGCGCCCACCAGCGTGAACGGCTGCAGGTCAAGCTTGACCGAGCGCGCGGCCGGCCCCTCGCCGATCATGATGTCGATCTGGTAGTCCTCGAGCGCCGGATACAGGATCTCCTCGACCACCGGCGACAGGCGGTGGATCTCGTCGATGAACAGCACGTCGTTCGGCTCGAGATTGGTGAGGATGGCGGCCAGGTCGCCCGGGCGCTCCAGCACCGGGCCGGAGGTCTGGCGCAGGTTCACGCCCATCTCGCGGGCGATGATGTGGGCAAGCGTGGTCTTGCCCAGGCCCGGCGGCCCGAACAGCAGCGTGTGGTCGAGCGCCTCGCGCCGCTTGCGGGCGGCGTGGATGAAGATCTCGAGCTGGTCGCGGATCTTCTGCTGGCCGACGTATTCGTCGAGCTGCTTGGGCCGCAGCGCGCGTTCGATCGCTTCCTCGTTGGGCGATGCGGGCGCGGCGTCGATGACGCGCTGCTCGGTGAAGTGGTCGGTCTGGATGCTCATCGATCAGTTTTTGGACAGCGCCTTGAGCGCGAACTTGATGCCATCGGAGACGCTGGAACCCGGCGGCAGGTTCTTGATGGCGGCCAGCGCTTCCTTGTCAGAATACCCCAAAGCGATCAGCGCGTTGAGCACGTCCGATTGCGCCTCGTCACGCGCACCGCCGGCCACCGCGCCGATGTCCGCGCCGAGCTTGCCCTTGAGTTCGAGCAGCAGGCGCTCGGCGGTCTTCTTGCCGATGCCCGGCACCTTGATCAGGCGGCCCGCTTCCTGCAGCGTGACGGCCTGGGCCAGATCGGCCACCGTCATGCCGGACAGGATGGCCAGCGCGGTGCGCGCGCCGACGCCGGAAATCTTGATGAGCTGGCGGAACAGCGCGCGTTCGCTGGCGGTGCCGAAGCCGAACAGCAGGTGCGCATCCTCGCGCACGGTCAGGTGGGTGAACAGGACCACTTTCTCGCCGGTATGCGGAAGGTTGTAGAAAGTGCTCATCGGCACATCGACTTCGTAGCCGACACCGTGGCAGTCCACCAGCAATTGCGGCGGGTTCTTTTCCAGCAGGATTCCGGATAGGCGACCGATCATGGTGGGCTTCCTTGGCGTTTAAACGAGGCGGCCGCGTTT
>JAEWEK010000131.1 GCA_023389425.1 Pseudomonadota bacterium
ACTGGCCCGAACCGGAGATCGACGGCGCATTGCCGTACTGGCTGTTGGTGCCGCGGTTGGCGCCAGGCGTCAGCTGCACCACCGAGGCGATGTCGTTCGCGACCGGCAGCGCGCGCAGTTCCTTCGACGTGAACACCACGCCGTTATTGGTATTGGAGACGTCGATCACCGGGCGCGATGCCTTCACCACCACGGTCTGGGTGGTGTCCGCGCCGGCGCCGAAGCTGGCCTCCACACCGGTACCGACCAGCGCCTCCACTTCGCGCGTCGCTTCCACCGCGCCGCCGCGCAGGACCTTGACGGTGTAGCGGCCCGGCGGCATCGAGTTCGCGGTGTAGCGGCCGGATTTATCGAGGTTCAGGCTGCGCTGCGCGCCGGTAGCCTGGTTCTCGATCACGACGGTCGCGCCGGCGGGGGTGCGCACCTCGCCAAAGATGGTGGTGGTGGCGTTCGACTGCGCCCAGGCCTGGCTGCTGCCGCCGGCTGCAAGTGCGATCAGGATGGCGGCGGCGCGGCGGATGGCATCGTCGCGCAGCTTCAGGGTCTTGGTTTTCATGGCTGTCTCCTCGGATTTTGGTTTGCAGGTCCCCCTCCCTGTTCGGGACAGGGACCTGCGTTTTTGAAGTTGTGGATTGAATTAGCGTGGGGTGACGGTGGCGCCTTCGCTTCCCGTCAGGCGGGCATTGGCCCAGTTGGCGCATACCTGGGCCGGATGCTGGCCCTTGGCGCCGAGGGTCCGCAGGCTCAGCTCACGCAGGCCGCGGATGTCGATTTCCGGCTTGACCACGCCGGGCGCCGCAACCAGGCCGCTGTCGTACAGCAGCTTGGCCCCGCTCCAGACCTGGAACTGCAGGCCGCCGGCCGCGCGGCAGCTGTCGTCGACACCGAGGTCGGCGCGCAGCAAGTTCCAGTCGCCGCTCAGCGACAGGTCGAAGCGGCTGACCGCGCCCACGCCCACGCCCTTGCGGAACAGCAGGCCGTTCATGCGCATCTCGGCCGCCTTGCCGGCGGGCTTGTCGCGCGACACCGTCTTCGGCAGCGGCAGCTCGGACAGGTAGCGCTGGATCTCGGGGCGCTCCGGCTCCTGGTGCTCGAGGATGTGGAACTCCGAAATCGTGATCGGCGGGACGTCGGCCGGCAGCGCCGCGTCGTAAGCCTTTGCCGGTGCGCCTCCCGCGGCCGCCAGCACCATCGGGTCCAGCGCGCTGGCGCCGTCGCCTTCCGGATTCTGCACGCTCAGCACGCGGAAGCGCAGCAGGCGGCCGGCGGTGGCCGGGAAGGAGATGGTCTGCATGCCCTCGGCCAGCTTGAGGCGGCCACGCGCCACCGGCGCCCCCCAATCGCCATTGCTGTCGCCGACGTAGACTTCGTAGTCCCGCACCTGGCCGTATTTCCAGTTCTTGTCGTTGCGCGGCGCGATCTCGATGCCATCGACGAGGCGGCGTTCGGTGAAGCCGATCACCCACTCGTGCGGGCCGCTCTTCACGGCCTGGCTGCGCAGCGTGCGGAACCACGTGGCCGGGTTGCCGTCGAAGGCCTGCTCCAGCGGCTGGCCCGGCTCTTCGGCTGGACGGCTGATGACGTTCATGGCGTCGGCCGGCAGCGCGCGGCCCTGCTGCGGCGCGGCCGGGAAAGCATCATCGGCGGCGGCTTGCGCGACACCGCTCACGGCCAGCACCAGCGGCTGGCGGATATCCTGGACCGGCGCCTTCACGTGCACGGTACCGAGGCGTTCGGCGCCGTCGAAGTACCAGCCCGCGTCCATGCCGTCCAGCGCCGCCTTGTCCGCGGCTTCCTTCAGTTCGGCCGCGCCGAGCAGCACCTTCGTGGGATGCTGGCGGCTGGGCATGCGCAGGCTGTAGCCGCGCTTGGCCAGTTGTCCGTTGTACGAACCTTCGACCGGCTTGATGGTCACCTGCACGTCGCCCGCACGTTCACGCATGACGATTTTCTGCTGGCTGAACTCGCCGTTGCGGTAGCGGCGCGTGTTGCCGTCGTCCTCATACAGCGTGTACTCGGAGTCGCCTTGCGGGTAGACGTCGAAGCTCACGCGGTCGAGCGGCTTCTCGCCGTCGTACAGCATCTCCGGGTACATCGGCACGATGGCGCCGGCGCGGACGAATACCGGCAACTTGTCGAGCGTGACCTGCAGGTCGATGTCCTTGCCCTGCGCGCCGGCGCTCATATGGCGGCCGTCCCAGTAGTCGAACCAGCGCCCCTGAGGCAGGTGAATGTTCTTGCGCCAGCCGTGGCTGACGGCCTGGCTGCGGTACACCGGCGCGACCAACAGGTCGCGGCCGAGCAGGAACTGGTATTTGTACGCCTCGCTGCCTGCGGCCGGGTCGTTCGGGTAATCCCACATCAGGCCGCGCACGATCGGCGCGCCGGTTTCTTCCTCCTCGCGCGTCAGCGTGTACATGTAGGGCGTGAGGCGCATCTTCAGCTTCAGGTAGCGGCGGTTGATGCTGCGGTAGGGTTCATCGAACCACCACGGATGCTTGCGCTCCGCCGCCGACCAGCCGGACATCCCCATCAGCACCGGCGTAAAGCTCTTCCACTGCAGGTCGCGGGTATAGGTCTCGGGGCTTCCGCCGAAGATCGCGTCGACGTCGCCGGTGGCGTAGGCCTGGCCGGACAGGCCCGATCCGACCAGGGTCGGGACGTGCCAGCGGATGTAGTCCCAGCTCGCGCTCTGGTCGCCGGTCCAGGTGACGGCATAGCGCTGCGTGCCGGCCCAGCCCATCACGGTCCAGATGAAGGGACGGCTGTCGGAGTTCTTCATGATGCCGTCCCAGGCGGCCTTGTTGGCGTCCAGCGAGAACTGGTAGCCCTTGCCGGTCCATGCCACGTCCAGCTTCTGCACGCGGGTGCCGGCGGTGCCGACCTCCCAGGCGATCTTGTCGACGCCGTTCTCGGTCCACAAGCCGGTACGGAAGCCGTATTGCGCGAGGCCCTTCACGGTTTCCGGCAGCGAGGAATAGCCGCAGCCGTATCCGTCGTTCGGCAGGATCCAGCCGCCCGGCATGTCGTATTCGCGGTATTTTTTGGCGACGCTGTCGATCACGTCCGGCGTCTTGCCGGTCGGGCCGTCGGTCCAGCCGCGCGGCACCGTACCCGGCTTCTTGACGTTGTCGCCGTCGTTGTAGCAATCGGCATCGCCGTAGCTCAGGGCCCAGCGCGGCAGCATCTGTGCGCGGCCGGTCCATTCGGTATAGCGTGCCAGCACGTCGTGGATCGAATTGCCGACAAAGTAGTATGCGTCGAAGCGGCCTTCCTTGTGCTGCAGGACGGCCTGGTCGTCCTCGCGCAGGTCGTAGTTCCCGTCAGCCCAGGTATTGCGCAGCATGCCCCAGCCGCGTGAACTCATCAGGAAGGGCGCGGGGCTGGGGCGGTCGCCCTCTTCCCATCCGCCTGAATACGACACCGGCAGTTCGCGGCCCTTGAATTCGAAGCGGCCGTTCTGCTGGCCGCCGCCGTAGAAGCGCTCGCCCTTGTCGCTGGAGAGCACCTGCACGCTCTGCTTGTCGGCGAGGTCGAGGGGCTGCAGTTCGTGCCACAGCGGCTTGGCGTCGCCAGCGCGGTACAGCGAGAAGCGCAGCGGGCTGCGCTCGACCAGCAGGGTCAGGGCAGCCGTGCGCAGCACCAACTGCTGGTTCTCTTCCTTGAATTCATACTTGACGTCGGCGGACGGCGTGGCGACCACGATGGGCGCGGCCTTGTCGCCCGGGCCGGTCAACTCCTTGGCGCCGGCCTGGATATGGACCACGTCGGCGCGCGGCAGGCTGATACGGATGCGGGCACCGGTGTCGGAGACGATGTCCCAGGACGGGCCGTCCGCATTGCCGGCGCTGACCGAGCGCAGCTTGCCGACCGGGGCGGCGAAAGCCGAGGCCGTGGCCAGCGCCATGATCGTCAGGGCGATAGAACGATGAAAGGGGTGGGCGGGTTTCATGTGATGATGTCGGACCGTTTTTGCGTTTCGATGAGGATAATGTATGAACAAAAGCAAGCTCGGTCAACAAAAAGGAAAGAAAAGTTTAAATAAATCCGAAATATGGTCGAAATGGCAGTCACAAACCTTTCGCATCGACCAAAATCGGCTTCCATATCTTTCGATGTGTTGCGCAAACGGCACACACGGCGGTCAATACGTGGTGAAAAGACCGCCTCGATTTGCGCGGACTGGCACAAATCCAACACAGGCTCTTTCGTTTATCTTTCGTATTTGACTTTCGAAAGCTTTCTATTTAAGATGAGCCGCACTGATAACTTTTTCGTCTTCCTTCGATGACCACTCTTCTACAGCGCAGCCCACAAGCATGGAGCGAAATCGGCGGCCTCCACACGGCCGAGGAAATCGCCCAGCAACCCACGCTCTGGGGCGAACTGTACGCGATGCTCCGCGGCGAGCGTCAACGCGTGGATGCCTTCCTGGACGGCTGCCTGCAGAACCCCGCGCAGCGCGTCATCCTGACCGGCGCCGGCAGCTCGGCCTACGCCGGCGAAATCATCGCCGACGAGATCAATGCCGCCTGGCCCGCGCAAGTACGTGCGATCGCCACCACCACCCTGCTGACCCATCCCGAGCTGTACCTGGAACCAGGCGCGCCGACCCTGCTGGTCTCGTTCGCCCGCAGCGGCGACAGCCCGGAGAGCCTGGCCGCCGTCAACCTGGTGCGCGACCTGGTGCCGGATGCGCGCCTGCTGAACATCACCTGCAATCCCGAGGGCACGCTGGCGCGCGACAGCGCCGGCGACAGCAAGGCCTGCACCCTGATGATGCCGGCCGCCAGCTGCGACCGCGGTTTTGCGATGACCAGCAGCTTCACGTGCATGCTGCTGGCCGCGCTGTCGGTGCTCGGCAAGCCGGAACACAGCGACCGCATCGCGACCCTGGCGCAACTGGCGCAGGGCGCGCTGACAGCCTGGGAAGCGGATGCCGCTGCCCTCGGCAACCTGGCGGCGGAGCGCGTGGTCTATCTCGGCAGCGGCCCGCTCGAAGGCCTGGCACGCGAGAGCGCGCTCAAGCTGCTGGAACTGACCGGCGGCCGCGTGCCGGCGATTGCCGACACCCCGCTCGGCTTCCGCCACGGTCCCAAATCGGTGCTGAACGGCGATGCGCTGGTCGTGGTCTACCACAGCACCAAGCCGCTGGCGCGCCGTTACGAAGCGGATCTCGTCGATGAACTCAAGCGCGACGGCGTGGCCGGCAGCATCGTCACGGTCGGCCCTGGCGGGGACATCGGCATCGACGTGCCGGATTGGACCGACGCCTGGCTGGCACCCCTGTGGCTGCTGGTGGCGCAGCAGGTCGCCCTGCACCGCTCGGCCGCGCTGCAACTGCGGCCCGATAACCCTTTCGCCAGCGGCACCGTCAACCGCGTGGTCAAGGGCGTCACCATCTACCGCCATGATGAACACTGAAACGCGCGGCTATCACGGCATCGACATCGGCGGCAGCAAGATCGAGCTGGTCGCCTTTGCGGCCGACGGCGACACCCTCACCGAAAAACACCGCGAACGCGTCGCCACGCCGGGCCACGACTTCCAGCTCTTCGTCGACGCCATCACCGCGCTGGTGCAGCGCGGCGACGCGGCGCTTGGGTTCGCGGCCGCGGTGGGCATCGGCCTGCCCGGCATCGTCGACCAGGACAGCGGCCGCCAGCTCAGCTCCAATGTGCCGGCACTGAACGGCCGGCTGGTGGCCCCGGTGCTGGAACACGCCCTGTCGCGCCGCGTCGTGATCGGCAACGACTGCCAATGCTTCGCCCTGTCCGAAGCGCAGGGCGGCGCGGCCGATGGCCTGCCCTCGATGTTCGGCGCCATCCTCGGCACCGGCGCCGGCGGCGGCTACTGCAGCAACGGCCGCCTGCACCGCGGCCTGAACGGCATCGCCGGAGAATGGGGCCATTGGTCGGCCCCGGCCCACCTGCTGGCGCGCTACGTGCTGCCGGTGATTCCCTGCCCCTGCGGGCGCGAGGGCTGTCTCGAACGTTATGTGTCCGGCCCCGGCATGAGCATGCTGCACCGTCATTTCGGCGGCGACGGCGCCGCGCCGATGGTACTGGCGGCGCGCGCCAACGTCGACGATCCGGTCGCGGCCAAGACGCTGGCGGCCCACCTCGACCTGCTGGCGCACGCCCTGTCCTGCCTGGTGCTGTCCTACGACCCGCACGCCATCGTGCTGGGTGGCGGCCTGTCCCAGCTTCCCCATCTCTACCAGCAGCTGCCCGCGGCGATCCGCCGCCACCTGTTCGCCAACGTGCAGGTGCCGCCGGTGCTGCCGCCGCGCTTCGGCGACGCCGGCGGCGCCCGCGGCGCCGCCCTGCTGGCCCGTCAACACCTGAACGCGAGCGCACCATGAACCCGGATTCGTCCCCCATCCAGCAGGTCGTCAAGGCGCATCGCCGCGGCGAGGCCGCAGGCCTGTACAGCGTCTGCTGCAGCCATCCCACCGTGCTCGCCGCCGCCATGCGCGTGGCGCACGAATACGGCACCCTGCTGCTGGTCGAGGCGACCTCCAACCAGGTCGACCAGTTCGGCGGCTACACCGGCATGACGCCGGTCCGGTACCGCGACTACGTGCAACAGCTGGCGCGCGAACGCGGCTTTCCGCTGGATCGCCTGGTGCTCGGCGGCGACCACCTCGGCCCGAATGCCTGGCAGGGCCGTCCCGCCGGCGAGGCGATGGCGCACGCCGAGACCCTGATCGCCGCCTATGCCGGCGCCGGTTTCCACAAGATCCACCTCGACTGCAGCATGCGCTGCGCCGACGATCCCACCACGCTGGACGACGCCATCGTCGCCGCCCGCTCGGCACGCCTGTGCGCGATCGCCGAAGCCGCCGCACGCGAGGCCGGCCACGCGCCGCCTGTGTACGTGATCGGCACCGAAGTGCCGGTGCCGGGCGGGGAGTCCGCGCTGGCCGATGCCGGCGCGCCGACCGAACCGGAAGCCGCAGCCCGCACGCTGGAAGTGCACCGCCGCGCCTTCGCCGACGCCGGCCTGCACGAGGCCTGGCGCCGCGTGATCGCGATGGTGGTGCAGCCCGGCGTCGACTTCGACCACAGCCACGTCCAGCACTACGATTCGGCGCACGCGGCGCGGCTGTCGGCCTTCGTCGCCGGCCGCCCGGGCCTCGTGTTCGAAGCCCATTCGACCGACTACCAGCGCGAATCGGCGTTGCACGAGATGGTGCGCGACCACTTCGCCATCCTGAAGGTCGGTCCGGCCGCCACCTTCGCCCTGCGCGAGGGCCTGCAGGCGCTGTGCCAGATCGAGGACGAGCTGGTGCCGCGCGAGCGCGCCTCGCGCCTGATGCAGGTGCTGGACGACGTCATGCTGGCCAAGCCCGGGCACTGGAACAAGCACTACCCCGGCAACAGCGAGGAACAGCGTCTGCTGCGCCGCTACGGCCTGTCGGACCGCTGCCGCTACTACTGGGGCGAGGCGCCGGTTGCCGCCGCCGTCGGCAAGCTGCTTGCCAACCTCGATGCGGTCGAGATTCCGCTCGCGCTCCTGAGCCAGCACCTGCCGGACCAGTTCCTGGACGTGCTGCAGGGCCGGCTCGGCGCCGACAGCCGCGACCTCCTCGAACACAAGATCGGCCGCGTGCTGGCGCAATATGCGCGGGCCTGCAATCGCAACGAGGCCGCCGTGGAAGTCAACAAGCAAGCATCGATCTGTTAAGCTCCGCGTCTATATAACGATAACCGAGCCACCGACATGCGAAACACCACCCAGCGCCGCGAAGCCATCCTTGAACAGCTGACCCGCCACGGCACCGTCCAGGTGACCGGCCTGGTGGAAGAATACGGCGTCTCGGCGGTCACGATTCGCAACGACCTGTCGGCGCTGGAGGCCCAGGGGCTGGCCTCGCGCACGCACGGCGGCGCCAGCCTGACGCGCACGCCGCCGCCGGAGCAGTCGATCCGCCAGAAGGATGCGATCAATCCCGAGCAGAAGGACCACATCGGGGCGCTCGCCGCGACCCTGGTGCAGGAAGGCGACAACATCATCATCGACTCCGGCACCACCACGATCTCGCTGGCGCGCCACCTGCGCGATGCCCGCAACGTGACGGTGATGACCAATGGCCTGAACATCGCCTGGGAGCTGGCCGACGCGCCGGACGTCAACCTGATCCTGGCCGGCGGCCTGCTGCGCAAGCAGTCGCTGTCGGTGCAGGGCAGCCAGGCCGAGGCCACGCTGCAGGCCTATAACTTCGACAAGGTCTTCCTCGGCGTCGACGGCTTCGACCTCCAGTTCGGCATCACCACCCACCACGAGGCGGAAGCGAGCCTGAACCACAAGATGGTCGAGCGCGCGAAGAAGGTCGTGGTCCTCACCGACTCATCCAAATTCGGGCGCGTCAGCCTGCACCGCATCGTGCTGCTGGACCGCGTTCACACCGTCATCACCGATGCCGGCATCAGCCAGGAGTACCGCGACGGGCTCCAGAAGCTGGGCATCGAATTGCTCATCGCGGAATAAATGGTCAGCGGCAGAATCCTCACACCCGACGGCTGGGTCACCGGCAGCATCGAATTCGGCAAGCGCATCGCGCGCATCAGCGAGGGACCCGCCGCCGGCAAGCTCACCATCCTGCCCGGCTTCATCGACCTGCACGTGCACGGCGCGGCCGGGCGCGACATCATGGAAGGCGGCGACAGCGGCGCGGTCGTGGCCCGTACCCACGCGCGCCACGGCACCACTTCCCTGCTCGGCACCACCATGACGGCCAAGGAATCGCACATCCGCCATGCCCTGCAGGGGCTGGCCGGCGTGATCGCCGCACGGCCCGCGGGCGGCGCGCGCATGCTCGGCGTGCACCTCGAAGGACCGTTCCTCAACCTGCAGCGCCTGGGCGCCCAGCCGCCCGACGTGATGGTCGCATCGCTGGAACTGGTGCAAAGCCTGAACGCCATCGCGCCCATCCGCGTATTGACCATGGCGCCGGAAGTCGACGGTCACCTGGCCCTGATCCCGCAACTAATGGCGCAAGGCATCCGCGTCCAGATCGGCCACAGCGCCGGCACCTATGACGATGGCGCCGCCGCGCTGAAGGCCGGCGCGGCCGGCTTCACCCACCTGTTCAACGGCATGACCGGCTTCACGCACTACGTGCCGGGCATGGTCGGCGCGGCGCTGGCGCATGCAGAATACGCAGAAGTCATCCCCGACCTGCAGCACGTCAGCGAAGGCGGCCTGCGTGTCGCGCTGCGTTCCATTCCGCGCCTGTATGGCGTCACCGATGCGACCTCCGCCACCGGCATGCCGGACGGCGAATATGGCCTCGGCTCGCAGCGCGTGTTCAAGTGCGCGGGCTGCGTGCGGCTCGCCAGCGGCTCACTGGCCGGCAGCGTGCTGACCATGGACCAGGCCCTGCGCAATTTCGTCGGCCTCGGACTGGACGTGGCCGATGCCTCGCGCCGGCTCTCGCTCTACCCGGCCGATTACCTCGGCGAATCGGAGCGCGGACGGCTCGCGCCCGGCGCCTGGGCCGACATTGTCGTACTCGACGAAGCGCTGCAACCGGTCGCGGTCTACGTCGAAGGCGAAGCGATCGATCTACATTAAAACACCACAGACGGAGACAAGATGACCGCGGAATCCCCCAAGCGCGCAATGCGCTACATGTTGTTCATTGCCGGCATGGGAGGTCTCTTGTACGGGATCGACGTCGGCATCATCGCCGGCGCCCTGCCCTACCTGGAGTCGACGGCCTCGGTGGCATGGAAGCTGAGCACCCAGCAGCTGTCCTTCATCGTCGCCGCCGTGCTGCTCGGCTCCGTGCTGTCATCGCTGTTCGCCGGCGTGCTGGCCGACGCCATCGGGCGCCGCGCCGCGATGGTGCTGTCCGGCGCGCTGTTCGCCATCAGCATTCCAGTGATCGCTCTGGCCGACGGCTACACGCCGCTGCTGCTGGGCCGCCTGCTGCAGGGCATCAGCGGGGGCCTGATCGGCGTGGTGGTGCCGCTCTACCTCGCCGAGACGCTGCCGGCCGCCCAGCGCGGGCGCGGCACGGCGCTGTTCCAGCTGATGCTCACCATCGGCCTGGTGGGCGCCGCCATCATCGGCCTGACGCAGGCGCGCCAGGTCGAAGCAGCCACCCAGGCCGCCGCCGCGCTGCCGGAAGCCGCCAGGGCCGCGGCGGTGTTCGCGGCGCAGGACCACGCGTGGCGTTCGATTTTCTGGCTGTGCCTCGCGCCCGGCCTCGTGTTCACCCTTGGCAGCCTCGCGCTGAAGGAATCGCCGCGCTGGCAGGCCCTGCGCCACCAGGGCAAATCGGCCGAGGCCAAGGCCATCCCGATCGCGCACGACGCGCTGCTCAGCCGCCGCTACGTGCTGCCCTTCCTGCTGGCCTGCCTGGTGCTGGGCCTGAACCAGGCCACCGGCATCAATTCGATCCTGGCCTACGTCGTCAACATCCTCAACCAGGCCGGCCTCCCCGGCGCCACCGCCAACTCTGGCGACGTGCTGCTCAAGGTGCTGAACGCGGCGATGACCGTGGTGGCCGTCGCGCTGGTCGACCGCAAGGGCCGCAAATTCCTGCTGATGCTCGGCACCGGCACCATCGTGCTGTCGCTGGCGGTGGCCGGCCTGCTGTTCCACCAGGCCGAGGAAGGCCAGCGCGACGTGCGCGCCGCGATCCAGGCCCAGGTGCATGACGGCAGCCTGTCGTTGCGCCTCGACCAGGCGCAGCTGGCCGCGCTCGGCGCCGGCGGCGCCGCCCATCAGCAGCTGACCGTGGCCTATGCTTACGGACCGTTCACCAATGTGCAGTCGCGCCGCAGCGACGATCCGGTACTGAGCGCGATGACCGTGAACCGTGACGACACGGTCGAACAGGACAGCGTGATCGGCGCCACCATGCGCAAGCTGCATTTGAATCCCTTCGCCGATCCGGCCGCGGCCAAGGACGCGCCCTTGACCATCGAACGCGCCTGGATCGGCAGCGTGCCGTCAGAGAGCCACGGCTGGCAAGTCGCGCTGGCGATCTGCGTGTTCGTCGCCGGCTACGCGGTCGGCCCTGGCGTGTGCGTCTGGCTGGCGCTGTCGGAGCTGATGCCGACCCGGATCCGCTCGAACGGCATGAGCATCGCCCTGCTCATCAACCAGTTCGTCTCGACCACCATCGCCGCCGTATTCCTGCCCACGGTCGGCTACTACGGCTACTCGACGATGTTCTTCGCCGGCGCCGCCTGCACGGTCCTGTACTTCCTGACGGCCGCCTTCCTGCTGCCCGAGACCAAGGGCAAGACGCTGGAAGAGATCGAGCAGCATTTCGTTGGCGCGCCTTCGCCCGGCCAGACCAGCTGATCCTCTCCCGCCTTCCCCAACGCGCCCGGTGCATCCCACCGGGCGTTGTTTTTTCCAGACCATTCGCGTCGCCACACGCCTGCCAGCCACGATCGCTCGTCAAGACCCTTGTCTCCATTTCCTTGTTCGTGCAATAATACGAATGAGAATAGTTCGCATTTAGATTTACGACAAGGACCGATCATGAAGAAGACCCAGCTGGCAATGCTCACCGCGCTCGTTCTCCAGCAGATGTCCGGCGCGATGGCGGCGCCCGCGCCGGACGACGAGGACGCAGCCCCGCTGCAGGTCGTCACGGTCACCGGCGCCCGCACGGGCAATGCCGGCTACAACCCCGCATCGGCCAGCAGCGCCACCAAGATCGACGCGCCGCTGCGCGACATCCCGCAGACCGTCAACGTGATCCCGCAGGAGCTGCTGCAGGACCAGGGCGCGCTGTCGATGGAAGCGGCCCTGAAGTCGGTTCCGGGCGTGGGACTGTCGAACGGCGACGGCCAGCGCGACCAGGTCACGCTGCGCGGCTTCACGGCCATCGCCGACCAGTTCATCGACGGCCTGCGCGACGACGCGCTCTACTTCCGCGACCTGTCCAATATCGAGCGCATCGAAGTGCTCAAGGGCCCGGCCTCGGTGCTGTACGGGCGCGGTTCGTCCGGCGGCCTGATCAACCGGATCAGCAAGAAGCCCGGCATCGACAAATCGGCGCTGACGCTGGAACTGGGCAGCCACGATCAGCGCCGCGGCGAAGTCGACCTGGCGCGCAATGACAGCGAACATGGCATCGCCTTCCGCGTCACCGGCGCGGCAGAACGCGCGGACAGCTTCCGCAGCCAGCAATTCCTCGACCGCAAAGCGATCGCGCCCTCGGTCCAGTTCAAGCTGGGCGAGGCCACCACCCTGCTGCTGCAGGCCGAGCACCTGTCCGACCGCCGCGTCACCGACTTCGGCATCCCGTCCTACCATGGGCGGCCGGTCGACGTGCCGGCCTCCACCTACTTCGGCGCGGCCAATGCGCGCGACGCCGACTACTCGCAAGCGGACGTCACGGCCCTCGGCTTCACGCTGCAGCACCGCTTCAGCGACAAGCTCGCGCTGCGCAACGCCTTCCGCCACTACGACTACACGCTCGACCGCAACAACACCCTGGTCGGCTCGGTCAACGAAACGGCGGCGACTGCATCTCTGAACCACACCAATTTGCAGCGCAAGGAGCACGGCTGGTTCAACCAGACCGAACTCACGCAAAAAGCCTGGCTGGGCGACACCATGCACCAGCTCCTGTACGGCGTGGAATTCGGCCAGCAGGACAAGGACCAGGTCAACCGCACGCAGAACAACGTGGCCACGGTGGCGCTGTTCAATCCCGTGCTGCCGGTCCTGTCGCGCGTGGTCAACGCCGCCCCGTCCACCGACAACCTCGGCATCATGAAGACCGCGAGCGCCTATGTGCAGGACCTGGTCGCACTGTCGGACGAGTGGAAGGCGCTGGCCGGCGTACGCTACGACCGCTTCCAGCAGCGCACCGAGGAACGCCGCCCGGGCCAGCCCAACCTGGACCGCGCCGACACCGGCTTCAGCCCGCGCGTGGGCCTGGTATGGCAGCCGACGCAGGACCAGTCGTACTACGCCTCCTTCAGCAAGTCCTTCCAGCCCTCGGGCGAAGCCTTCCCGCTGGCCGCCAACAACGCCCAGATCGCGCCGGAGCAGACCACGAACAGGGAAGTCGGCGGCAAGTTCGACCTGTTCGGCGGCGCCGTGACCGCCACCAGCTCGCTGTTCCGCCTGGAGCGCACCAACATCAAGGCCACCGACCCGGTCACCAACCAGCTGGTGCCGATCGGCGTGCAGCGCACCGACGGCCTCGAACTGACGCTGGCCGGGGACATCGCCCACGGCTGGCGCATCTGGGGCGGCTACGCCTTCCTGGACGCGCGCATCACGTCTTCGCCGGCGCTGGACAACAGCGACAACGCCGTCAAGGGCGTGCCGATCCAGGGCAAGCGCGCCACCATCACGCCGCGCCATTCGGCCAACCTGTGGGTCGCGAAATCGCTGGGCCACGGCCTGCGCGCCGGCGTCGGCGCCAACTACGTCAGCGACCGTTTCGCCAACCCGGGGAATACGGTCACGCTGCCGGCCTACGCCACGGTGGACGCCATGCTGTCGTACGCGGTGTCGCGCGCCGAGTTCCAGCTCAACGTCGGCAACCTGTTCGACCGCCGCTACATCGCATCCGGCCACGGCAGCTCGCCCAACCTGAACACGCCGGGCGCCCCGCGCTCGCTGCGCCTGACCGCACGCTACGATTTCTGACCATGCAGATGCACCCTCCGCTGCTCGCGCCGGACAATGCGCGCCAGCCGCAACGGCGCCGCAGCCGGCGCGCCGTGTTCCTCACCTGGCTGCGCAAGATCCACCTCTACGTCGGCCTGTGGGGCGCGCTGCTCGGCCTGCTGTTCGGGGCGTCGGGCATCATGATGAATCACCGCGCCATCCTCAAGCTACCGGTAGAGAAGACGGTGCAGCGCACGGTGCAGATGCCGCTGCCGGACCAGGGCTTCCGGACACCGCAGGCGTTGCGCGACTGGCTGCGCGCCGCATTGAAGTTCGAACCGGTCGCGCCGGCCGTCATCAAGGTCCAGCCATCGGGGCCGGTGCAGTGGGGCGAGCGCCCGGTGTGGCAGCCGGAGCGCTGGACCATCAACCTGAATCGTCCGCAAGGCGCGGTCAATGCCGAGTACTTCGTCGGCAACCGCTTCGTCAAGCTCGACCTGGTCGACGCGACGCCGGTCGGCACCTTGATGCGCCTGCACCAGTCGGTCGGCGTGAGCGCGTTCTGGGTGGTGCTGGCCGATACCATCGCCGGCAGCCTGATCCTGCTGTCGGTCACGGGCCTGCTGCTGTGGACCCAGTTGCACACCGTGCGCACAGGCGCGCTGCTGACCGCCGCCGGCGCCCTGCTCTACGCCCTGTGCTTCTTCTGGTCGGCATGAGCGCGGCCCATCAATGAAAAGCCGACCCTCGGGTCGGCTTTTGTGCGGTCAGGCACCAGGTATTAAGAGTTGCGACGACGGCGTGCCAGGGCGCCCAGCAC
>JAEWEK010000162.1 GCA_023389425.1 Pseudomonadota bacterium
CACATACCTTAATGGAGCCATAACATGTCGGATATCGAACAACGCGTTAAAAAAATCGTCGCTGAGCAACTGGGCGTTGCCGAAGCGGACATCAAAATCGATTCCTCCTTCGTTGACGATCTCGGCGCTGATTCCCTCGATACCGTGGAACTGGTGATGGCACTCGAAGACGAATTCGAAATGGAAATCCCGGACGAGCAAGCCGAGAAGATCACCACCGTGCGTCAAGCCATCGAGTACGCACAGGCGCACGTCAAGGCCTAAGCTTTAAGTTTTTCCAGGAGAATCGCTTGAGTTCACGCAACCGTCGTGTCGTCGTGACCGGCCTCGGCTGCGTCTCCCCGATCGGCAACACCATTGCCGAGACGTGGAGCGCGGCGCTGGCCGGCAAGTCTGGCATCGCGAACATCACCAAGTTCGACGCATCGGCGTTTTCGACCCGTTTCGCGGGCGAGGTGAAGAACTTTGTCGTCGAGGACTACCTGCCGGGCAAGGAAGGCCGTCACATGGATACCTTTATCCATTTCGGCATGGCCGCGGGCATCCAGGCGCTGCAGGATTGCGGCATCGAAGTCACCGACGCCAATGCCGACCGCATCGGCGTGATGATCGGTTCCGGCATCGGCGGCCTGCCGATGATCGAAGCCACCAAGGAAGAGTACGACAGCCGCGGCCCGCGCCGCATCTCGCCCTTCTTCGTGCCGGCCTCGATCATCAACATGATCTCGGGCGATCTCTCGATCAAGTTCGGCCTGCGCGGCCCGAACCTGGCCATCGTCACCGCCTGCACCACCGGCCTGCACTGCATCGGCGCGGCGGCCCGCCTCATCGAGTACGGCGATGCCGACATGATGATCGCCGGCGGCGCCGAATCGACCGTGTCGCCGCTGGGCCTGGGCGGTTTCGCCTCGGCTAGAGCCCTGTCCGCCCGCAACGACGACCCGGCAACGGCCTCGCGTCCGTGGGACAAGGACCGCGACGGCTTCGTGCTGGGCGAGGGCGCCGGCGTGATGGTGCTCGAAGAATACGAACACGCCAAGGCGCGCGGCGCCAAGATCTACGCCGAGGTGATCGGCTTCGGCATGAGCGCCGACGCCAACCACATCACGGCCCCGGTCGAAGACGGCAGCGGCGCCTCGCGCTGCATGGTGTCGGCCCTGAACTACGCCGGCATCAACCGCGACCAGGTCAGCTACGTCAACGCCCACGGCACCTCGACGCCGGCCGGCGACGTGGCGGAAGTGCAGGGCATCAAGCGCACATTCGGCGACCATGCGAAAAAGCTGGTGGTCAATTCGACCAAGTCGATGACCGGCCACCTGCTCGGTGGCGCGGGCGGCCTGGAATCGGTGTTCACGGTGCTGGCGATCCATAACCAGGTCTCGCCGCCGACCATCAACATCTTCAACCAGGACCCGGAATGCGATCTGGATTTCTGCGCCAACACCGCGCGTGAAATGAAGATCGATTACGCGGTCAAGAACTCGTTCGGCTTCGGCGGTACCAACGGTACCCTCGTCTTCGCAAAAGTCTGAACTTAATCCGTTCGCCTCGTTCTAACGAGGTGGGCTGATCCGTCCGGCCGCCTCGTGCGGCCGGCGCTTCTTCTACTTCCCCTTTTTCTGCTGCTGCCATGTCGATCGCGGTGTCCGCTGTCGTCGTGCCGTCGCGCCGCCTGCGCGCGCTCGTCGCCTGCTTCGGCGTCTGCAATGCCGCGGCCGGCTTCGCACTGGCTTTCTCGCCCGGCCGGGGCTTCCAGCTGGCGCCGCTGTGCAGCGCGTTTTTCCTCGTCGCAGCGGGTTTTCTCTCGCACGCCGCGGCTCGCCGTACAAAGACGCGCCGGATTGATATTTCTGGACTTGGCCAGCTACGGCTGGCGGTACAACAAGGCGTGGGCACGGCGGGCGAGGGCGTACCGGTGACCGTGTCGCCGGGCTCGACCGTGTGGCCGCAACTGCTGATGTTGCTGCTGCGTTCGCCGGACGGCGCGCTGACCGTGCTGCCCGTGCTGCGCGACAGCGTGACGGCGGGCCAGTTCCGTGCACTGGCCGTGGCAGTGAGGGCGGTGGATGCAGGCAGCGCAAGGATGCAAAAAATACTTTGAACTTATTGCAGTGGGCCAACTCTTAAGTAGGTAGCGCCCGCGAGGGATCATCGGCCGTGACGACAGAACGCGAGTGTGATCAATTGCTGGTCGAGCGCGTCCAGGCGGGCGACCGGCAGGCCTTCGACCTGCTGGTGGCCAAGTACCAGCGTCGGCTGATGCGCCTGGTGTCGCGCCTCGTGCATGATCCGGCGGAAGCGGAAGACGTGGTGCAGGAAACCTTCATCAAGGCATTCCGCGCCTTGCGCCATTTCCGTGGCGACTCGGCTTTTTATACGTGGTTGTACAGGATAGGAATCAATACTGCTAAAAATTTTCTCGTCACACAGGGCCGGCGCGCCCCGACTTCCACCGAAGCCGATGCGGAGCGCGCCGAAGCGTTTGACGATGCGGACAGCTTGCGCGACATAAACACCCCGGAATCGGTGTTGGCCAGCAAGCAGATCGCCTACACGGTCAATGCTGCAATGGAAGCCTTGCCGCTCGAGTTGCGAACGGCAATCGTCCTGCGCGAAATCGAGGGCTTAAGCTACGAAGAAATCTCCGAAGTCATGGCTTGCCCGATCGGCACGGTGCGCAGCCGCATCTTCCGGGCGCGCGAGGTCATCGCCGAGAAATTGAAGCCGCTGCTCGATTTCCCGACCGACAAGCGGCGCTAGCGGGCCATGCCTCACTACAGCAGCAATATTTTCCGATCCCACGGCACGGACACGATGGATACCAACAAAAAAATCCGCGAACACATCTCCGCCCTCTGCGATGGCGAACTGCCTGCAGGCGACCTCGAGCTGGCCTGCGCCGGCCTGCAGACGCCCGAAGGCAAGCAGGCGTGGGATGCCTACCACCATATCGGCGACGTGTTGCGGGCGCGCGCCTCGGCCGACCTGTCGCCGGGCTTTGCCGGCAGACTGGCGGCGCGGCTGGCGAACGAGCCCATGCCGGCACGGCGCCGGGCCGAAGCCGCGGGCGAGGCCGCACCGGTGGTCGTGGCGGCGCCGCGCTCCTGACTCTCTGCGATCTATCCTTTGCCCCGATAGTGCCGGGCACGACAATCCATGTTGAAAGCGGTCCGTGGCGACAAACGCAGGCATTTTCGCTTACCATTGCGTCAACACTCCCCTTGAGCGAATGTTCCTATGACAAGCAAAACTGCTAGCACGATCCTGTCGGCCTTGCTTCTGTCCGGTGCCGGCCTGCTGTACTTCCCCGCGGCGCAAGCGGCAAGCGCCGCCGCGCCGGTCGTCGCCACGCCGGTGGTCGGCCTGCCGGATTTCGCCGACCTCGTCGAAAAGGTCGGCCCGGCCGTGGTCAATATCCGCACCACCGAACGCGTCAAGGCGGGGCAGGGCGACGCCGAGATGCAGGAATTCCTGCGCCGCTTCTTCGGCCAGGCCGTGCCGCGCGGCCGCCGCGGCGGCAACGGCGGCAATGCGGTGCCGGAGGAGGTCCAGCGCGGCGTCGGCTCCGGCTTCATCATTTCGCCGGACGGCTATGTGCTGACCAATGCCCATGTGGTCGAGGGCGCGGACGAAGTGACCGTCACGCTCACCGATCGCCGCGAGTTCAAGGCCAAGGTGCTCGGCGCCGACGAACGCTCGGACGTGGCGGTGCTCAAGGTCGAAGCCGGCAACCTGCCGACGCTGAAAATCGGCGACTCCAACAAGATCCGCGTGGGCGAATGGGTGATCGCGATCGGCTCGCCCTTCAACCTCGAGAACACGGTCACCGCCGGCATCATCTCGGCCAAGGCGCGCGACACCGGCGAATACCTGCCGCTGATCCAGAGCGACGTGGCGGTCAACCCGGGCAACTCCGGTGGCCCGCTCATCAATATGCGCGGCGAAGTCATCGGCATCACCTCGCAGATCGCGACCCTGTCCGGCGCCTACAACGGCATCTCCTTCGCGGTGCCGGTCCAGGAAGCGATGCGGGTGGCGGAGCAGCTGCGCAAGACGGGACACGTCACCCGCGGCCGCCTCGGCGTGCAGATCGGCGAGGTCACCCGCGACGTCGCCCAGGCGCTGGGCCTGGAGCGTGCGCGCGGCGCCGAGGTCGCGATGGTCGAACCGGGCGGCCCGGCGGACAAGGCCGGCATCAAGGTCGGCGACATCATCCTCAAATTCGACGGCCAGGCGATCGAGAAGACGGCCGACCTGCCGCGGCTGGTGGGCGCTGCCAGGATCGGCAGCCAGGCCACGGTCACCGTGTGGCGTCGCGGCAAGCAGCAAGACATCCCGGTCACCATCGTCGAGCTGAAGGACGACAAGACCGCAGCGGCCACCAAGTCCACGCCCAAGAAGGGCGCGCCGGCCGAGACCAACGCGCTGGGCCTGCACGTGAGCGACCTGTCGGCGGCGCAAAAGCGCGAGCTCAAGACCGACAACGGCGTGCTGGTCGAGTCGGTCCAGGGCAGGGCGGCCGCGGCCGGCGTGCAGCAGGGCGACGTGATCCTGCAGGTCGACAACACCGAAGTGCACGGCGCGGCGCAGTTCAACGGCCTCGTCGCCAAGCTCGACGCCAAGAAGGCGGTGGCCGTGCTGGTGCGGCGCGACACCGTGACCCAGTACCTCGTCATCAAGCCGCGCGAATGACGGCACGCTTCACGCTGTACTCGCGCAGCTGGTGCCACCTGTGCGAGGACATGCTGGCGGCCCTGCGGAAGCTGGCGCCGCCGGGCAAGCCCTTCGAGGTCGACGTGATCGATGTCGATGCCGACCCGGCGCTGGTGGCGCGCTTCGACGAGCTGGTGCCGGTGCTGTATGGCCGGCTGGAGGAAGCGGAGCTGTGTCATTACTTTCTGGATGAGGCGGCGGTGCGGGCGTATTTGGATGGTGTTGGGGTACAGACTGCTGCCGCCTGATTTGCACACTCCTTCCGCCCGTCGTCCCGGCGCAGGCCGGGACCCATAGACACTTTGGGTAGTCGAATGGCCGCGCCGCAGGCCCGCTGGCTCAGCATGGGTCCCGGCCTCCGCGGGGACGACGTTCAAGCGTTAACAGGGAATGAAGCGCCGTCTTTACGCCGCCTTGACCTTCCAAGCCAATAATCCAGCTTAAAACCGCCATTTTCCCGCCACCCTCCACCCGTAATCCGGGCTTTCTGCCCTGAAATCCGGTAAAATGGCTAGTCCGGAAAAGCTTCTGTCCACAGTACATCAGCTTCTCGCGTTTGATAAGGCGCTCGCCAGGGGATTGCCAATCCCTCAACGAAGCGCTTTTTTCGTATTGCGCCGGCGCCGCGAGGGTCCTCTGCAGGCTGCCCGCCCATCATCGGTTTTGAGCATTTAATGAAGAACATACGTAACTTTTCCATCATCGCCCACATCGATCACGGCAAGTCGACGCTGGCCGACCGCATCATCCAGCTGTGCGGCGGCCTGTCCGATCGCGAAATGGACGAGCAGGTGCTCGATTCGATGGACCTGGAGCGCGAGCGCGGCATCACCATCAAGGCCCAGACCGCCGCGCTTCAGTACAAGGCGCGCGACGGCCAGTCCTACAACCTGAACCTGATCGATACCCCGGGCCACGTCGACTTCAGCTACGAAGTGTCGCGCTCGCTGTCGGCCTGCGAAGGCGCGCTGCTGGTGGTCGACGCCAGCCAGGGCGTGGAAGCCCAGACCGTGGCCAACTGCTACACCGCGCTCGACCTGGGCGTGGAAGTGGTGCCGATCCTGAACAAGATCGACCTGCCGCACGCCGATCCCGACAACGCCAAGAAGGAAATCGAGGACGTGATCGGCATCGACGCGTCCGACGCCACCACCTGCTCGGCCAAGACCGGCCTCGGCGTGGAAGACGTGCTGGAAGCGCTGATCGCGAAAGTGCCGCCGCCCAAGGGCGACGCCGACGCGCCGCTGCAGGCACTGATCATCGACTCCTGGTACGACAGCTACGTCGGCGTGGTGATGCTGGTGCGCGTCGTCAACGGCACGCTGCGCCCGAAAGACAAGATCCTGCTGATGGCCACCGGCTCGCAGCAGCTGGTCGAGCAGGTCGGCATCTTCTCGCCGCGCTCGGTGCAGCTGCCGGAACTGGCGGCTGGCCAGGTGGGCTTCGTCATCGCCGGCATCAAGGAACTGCATGCCGCCAAGGTGGGCGACACCATCACGCTGGCGGGCAAACCGGCGCCCGCACCGCTGCCGGGCTTCAAGGAAGTGCAGCCGCAGGTGTTCGCAGGCCTGTTCCCGGTCGAAGCCAACCAGTACGACGCGCTGCGCGATTCGCTGGAAAAGCTCAAGCTCAACGACGCCGCCCTGATGTACGAGCCGGAAGTGTCGCAGGCGCTGGGCTTCGGCTTCCGCTGCGGCTTCCTGGGCCTGCTGCACATGGAGATCGTGCAGGAACGCCTGGAGCGCGAATTCGACATGGACCTGATCACCACGGCGCCGACCGTGGTGTACGAGGTCAAGATGCGCGACGGCACCGAGATCAAGGTCGACAACCCGTCCAAGATGCCCGAGCCGTCCAAGATGGACGAGGTGCGCGAGCCGATCGTCAACGTCAACCTGTACATGCCGCAGGAATATGTGGGCTCGGTCATGACGCTGTGTAACTCGAAGCGCGGCGTGCAGATGGACATGAGCTACCACGGCCGCCAGGTCAAGCTGCGCTACGAGATCCCGATGGCCGAGATCGTGCTCGACTTCTTCGACCGCCTCAAGTCCACCTCGCGCGGCTATGCCTCGATGGATTACGAGTTCAAGGAATACCGCGCCTCGGACGTGGTGAAGGTCGACATGCTGATCAACGGCGACAAGGTCGACGCGCTGGCCATCATCGTGCACCGCGCCAACGCCGCCTACCGCGGCCGCCAGGTCGCGGCCAAGATGCGCGAGCTGATCCCGCGCCAGATGTTCGACGTCGCGATCCAGGCCGCCATCGGCGCCACCATCATCTCGCGTGAAAACGTGAAGGCGATGCGCAAGAACGTGCTGGCCAAGTGCTACGGCGGCGACATCACCCGCAAGAAGAAACTGCTCGAGAAACAGAAGGCGGGCAAGAAGCGCATGAAGCAAGTGGGCTCGGTCGAGATTCCGCAAGAAGCCTTCCTGGCCATCCTCCAAGTGGAAGAAAAATGAACCTGCAAACCATCCTCGGCAACTTCGCCCTGATCCTGTTCGTGGCCATGGTGGTCACCGGGGTGATCTGGTGCCTCGACGTGTTCTACCTGGCCAGGAAGCGCCGCGCCGCGGCCGATGCCGCGCTGGCCGCCTACGACGCCCGCAACGCCAAGCTGTCCGCCGACGGCATCAAGCCCGACACCGGCAACCGCGCCGCGATCGAGGCCGCCATGCTGCGCCAGCCGACCTGGATCGAGTACTCGGGCAGCTTCTTCCCCGTGATCGCGCTGGTGTTCGTGCTGCGCTCCTTCCTGTGGGAGCCGTTCAAGATCCCCTCGTCGTCGATGGTGCCGACCCTGCTGGTGGGCGACCTGATCCTGGTGAACAAGTATGCCTACGGCATCCGCCTGCCGATCGTGAACAAGAAAATCATCGAGCTCGGCAATCCCCAGCGCGGCGACGTGATGGTGTTCAAGTACCCGAAGGACCCGAGCCAGGACTACATCAAGCGCGTCATTGGCGTGCCGGGTGATAAAATCACCTACGAAAACAAGCGCTTGACGGTCAATGGCAAGCCGGTCGAGTACCAGGCCATGCCCGACTACCTGGACGACGAGCGTCCGGTGTACCACAAGCAATACATGGAAATGTTGCCAGGAAAGTCACATCGCATCCTGACCATGGAAGGGCGGCCGACCATCGACTACGGCGCCGTGGACAATTTTCCGCATCGTGAAAACTGCGACTATTCGTACGACAAATTTAGCTGTATCGTACCGGAGGGCAATTATTTTATGATGGGGGATAACCGCGACAACTCTGCCGACAGCCGGTACTGGGGCTTCGTGCCTGACCAGAACATTGTCGGCAAAGCGATCCTGATCTGGATGAACTTCGGTAACCTGAAGCGGATCGGCGGTATCCACTAAGTGTGAGGGAGTCGCAGATGCAGGGACGTAAGCAACATTTCATCAACGCCGAGCGCGGGGTTTCGCTGTCCGGACTGATCGTCGTGCTGGCCGTAATCGGTGTGCTGGTGATGTTGGGAGCCAAGGTCTTCCCATCCTACCTGGAGTACCGCGCGGTCCAGGACGCGATCGCCAAGGCCAAGGCCACCGGCGGCAGCGTCGCCGAGATGCAGCGTACTTTCGAAAAAGCCGCCGAGATCAACAGCATCAGCTCGATCCGGGCGCGCGACCTGGTGATTACCAAGGAAAACGGCGAGCAGGAAATCAGCTTCGCCTACGAAAAGCGGATCCCGCTGGGCGGCAATGTGAGCCTGCTCATCGATTACGCGGGCACCACCGACAAGAGCGGCGTGGTGGCCGCACAAACCTCGGCCAACGCCGGCAAGTAAGCGGCGAGGCAGACCATATTGACGATGAATCTACAGTTATTGCAAACCCGCCTTGGCTACACGTTCCAGGATGCTGGCCTGCTGCAGCAAGCCCTGACGCACCGTAGCCATAGCAGTCTGCATAACGAACGCCTGGAATTCCTCGGCGACTCGATCCTCAACTGTGTGGTCGCCTCGGTGCTGTACGAGCGCTTCACCACGCTCGACGAGGGCGACCTGTCGCGCCTGCGCGCCAACCTCGTCAAACAGCAGTCGCTGTACGAAATCGCCCAGAAGCTCGAACTGTCGCAGTTCCTGCGCCTGGGCGAGGGCGAGCTGAAGTCGGGCGGTTTCCGCCGCCCGTCGATCCTGGCCGACACGCTCGAAGCCCTGCTGGGCGCGATCTTCCTCGATTCCGGCTTCAACGCGGCGCGCGACGTGATCCGCGCCTTCTACATCCCGATCCTGGAAACGGTCGACCCGCGCACCCTCGGCAAGGACGCCAAGACCCTGCTGCAGGAATTCCTGCAATCGAAAAAAATCTCGCTGCCGACGTACAATGTGGTGGCCACCCACGGCGCCGCGCACAGCCAGGAATTCGAAGTCGAATGCCTGGTGCCTAAGCTCGGCATCCAGGTCTATGGCCGTGGCGGCAGCCGCCGCGCCGGCGAACAGGCGGCCGCCCGCCTGGCGCTGGAGGCCGCTGAAAAGGCCCTGGTCAAGACCCCGTCCGCCACGCGCAAGGCGCGCCCGCGCGCGGCGCAGCTGAAGCTGGCCGGCATCGCGACCATCCAGCCGGATGCGCCGGTGGCCGAAGCGGTCCAGCCCGCCCTGGAGGCCGCCGTTGCGGCGTCCCAGCCCGAAACCAAACCTGTCGCCGAGTCGAAAGCGCAGAAACAAGCAGGAAGCAAGTCAGCATGAACGACGGCAGTACCACCAATCCGGATTTTCGTTGCGGTTACATCGCGATCGTCGGCCGCCCCAATGTCGGCAAGTCGACCCTGATGAACGTGCTGATCGGCGCCAAGGTGTCGATCACCTCGCGCAAGGCCCAGACCACGCGCCACCGCATCACCGGCATCCAGACCACGGATGACGCGCAGTTCATCTACGTCGACACGCCGGGCTTCCAGACCCGCCATGCCAACGCCCTCAA
This sequence comes from Pseudomonadota bacterium, assembly GCA_023389425.1. Classification (GTDB taxonomy): domain Bacteria; phylum Pseudomonadota; class Gammaproteobacteria; order Burkholderiales; family Burkholderiaceae_D; genus Telluria. The sequence goes on from JAEWEK010000162.1 coordinate 9,659, forward strand.
CAAGACGCTGAACAAGACCGTGTCGAACACGCTGACGGCGGCCGACGTGGTGTTGTTCATCGTCGAGGCCGGCACCTTCGGCGCCGCCGACCAGCAAGTGCTGGACCTGCTGCCGACAAACGTGCCGGTGGTGCTGGTCATCAACAAGGCCGACCGCATGAAGGACAAGGCCCAGCTGATGCCCTTTGCGCAGAAAATCGCGGCCCTGCACCATTTCGCCGCCGTCGTGCCGGTCTCGGCCAAGATGCGCTTCCAGGTCGATTCGCTGGAAAAGGAAATTCGCAACTGGCTGCCGCGCAATGAGCCGATCTTCGGGCCGGACGACATCACCGACCGCAGCGAGAAATTCCTCGCCGCCGAAATCGTCCGCGAGAAAGTGTTCCGCAACAGCGGCGACGAGCTGCCCTACACCAGCACCGTGCTGGTCGAGAAGTTCGAGCAGGAAGGCAATCTGCGCCGCGTGTTCGCCGCCATCCTTGTCGAGCGCGATACGCACAAGTCCATGATCATCGGCGCCAAGGGCGCGCGCCTGAAGGAAATCTCCACGGCCGCACGCCTGGATATGGAGAAGCTGTTCGGCGGGCCGGTGTATCTGGAAATCTGGGTCAAGGTCAAATCCGGCTGGGCCGACAACGAAGCGGGCCTGCGCGCCTACGGCTACGAGTAAGCGCGAAAGGCCGCCGCCACCTGGCATGTCCATTCTCGACGCCGACCTTCACGCACCCGCGCAGGACACGCCCGCGCCGGCGCCGCGGCGCAGCCGTGCCACAGGCCGGGACCACCGGGTGAGCGGCCAGCCGGCCTTCGTACTGCACAGCTATCCCTACAAGGAAACCAGCCTCATCATCGACCTGTTCACCCGCGACCACGGCCGGGTGGCGGTGGTCGCCAAGGGCGCCAAGCGGCCGCTGTCCAAGCTGCGCGGCGTGCTGCAAACCTTCCAGCCGCTGTCGACGGGCTGGAGCGGCAAATCCGAACTGCGCACTCTGATCGACGCCGAATGGGTCGGCGGCATGTTGCCGATCGAAAAGACCGCCTTGCTGTGCGGCTTCTACCTGAATGAACTGCTGGTCAAACTTTTGGCCCGCGACGATCCCCATCCCGTGCTGTTCGACCATTACGTTGCTACACTGAACGAACTGGCGCATGGCGAACCGGCGCAAATCGTCTTGCGAAAATTCGAAAGGGCCTTACTTAAGGCAACAGGGGTAGCAGCCGAGCTGGGCCGCTGCACGAGCACCCGCCAGCCGGTGGAGCCGGCCGCGGACTACGTGGTGGACCCGGAGAAGGGGCCGCGCGAGCTGCGCCTGGACGACAGCTGGCCCGTGGTCTCGGGCCAGACCCTGCTGGACATGGAGCGCGGCGACTACGCCGACCCGGTCACGCAGGCGCAGAGCAAACAACTGATGCGCTTTCTGCTAGCGTATCACCTGGGCGGCGCGCCGCTGAACACGCGCCAGATATTGATCGACCTAATGCAGTTATAAGAACACCATGAGCTTCCTGCACCCTGCCGGTTCCGTCATCGACCTGGGCGTGAACATCGACCACGTCGCCACCGTGCGCAACGCGCGCGGCACCGTTTATCCCGACCCGCTGCGCGCGGCGCTGCTGGCCGAACAGGCCGGCGCCGACCTGATCACGCTGCACCTGCGCGAGGACCGGCGCCACATCAAGGACGCCGACGTGCTGGCGATCCGCCCCGAGCTGCGCACCCGCATGAACCTCGAGGCGGCGGTGACGCAGGAGATGATCGACTTCGCCTGCCGCGTCAAGCCGCAGGACGTGTGCCTGGTGCCGGAGCGGCGCGAGGAAGTCACCACCGAGGGCGGCCTGGACGTAGTGCGTTACTACAAGCAGGTCGAGGCGGCAGTGAAGCAGCTCGCTGGCGAGGGCATCCGCGTGTCGCTGTTCATCGATGCCGAAGAAAGCCAGATCGAAGCCGCGGCCGCTGTGGGCGCGCCGGTCATCGAGCTGCACACCGGCCGCTACGCCGAGGCGGAGGAAGAACACGACATCCAGGCCGAACTGGAACGTATCCGGCTGGGCGTGCGCGCCGGCGTGCGCCGTGGCCTGCGCGTCAACGCCGGCCACGGCCTGCATTACACGAACGTGCAGCCGATCGCCGCGATCTCCGAGATCCAGGAGCTGAACATCGGCCACGCCATCGTCGCCCACGCCCTGTTCGTCGGCTGGGAGCACGCGGTGCGCGAGATGAAGGCCATCATGGTCGACGCCCGCCTCGGCGTCCACCTGGGCGAGTGATGATCTACGGGATCGGCACCGACATCGTCCAGATCTCGCGCGTGCGGGCCGCGCTCGAGCGCAGCGGCGAGCGCTTCGCCGAAAAGATCCTCGGCCCCGAGGAGCTGAAAAAATACCACGCCCGCAAAGCCAAGAACGAAGTGCGCGGGCTGCGCTTTCTGGCCACGCGCTTCTCGGCCAAGGAAGCGTTTTCGAAAGCGATCGGGCTCGGCATGCGCATGCCGATGACCTGGCGCAGCGCGCAGATGCTCAACGCGCCGAGCGGCAAGCCGGTGATCGTGTGCAGCGGCGCGCTGGAAGAATTCATGCGCACGAACCGATTGAATGCGCAGGTGACGATCAGCGACGAAGCCGACTACGGCGTCGCCTTCGTGATCGTGACCCAGGAGCCCGAAGGCAGCAAATGAGTGAAGTGACGGAAGTGGAAAGCCCGGACGCCCGGCCCGACGCCCGCGCGCAGGTACTGGCGACGGTCGCCAGGCTGCCCGAGCTGCCGGGCGTGTACCGCTATTTCGACGCCAACGACGCCGTGCTGTACGTCGGGAAGGCGCGCAAGCTCAAGCAGCGCGTATCGAGCTACTTCCAGAAGAATCTGTCCAGCCCGCGCATCGCGATGATGGTCGAGAAGATCGCGCGGCTCGAGACCACCGTCACCAACAGCGAGGCCGAAGCGCTGATCCTTGAGAACAACCTGATCAAGACGCTCAAGCCGCGCTACAACATCCTGTTCAGGGACGACAAGTCCTATCCCTACCTGAAGATCACCGGCGGCGACGTGCCGCGCATGGCCTACTACCGTGGTTCGCTGGACAAGAAGAACCAGTACTTCGGCCCCTTCCCGAGCGCGTGGGCGGTGAAGGAGTCGATGCAGATCCTGCAGAAGGTCTTCATGATCCGGACCTGCGAGGACAGCGTGTATTCCAACCGCACGCGCCCCTGCCTGCTGCACCAGATCGGCCGCTGCAGCGCGCCCTGCGTGGGTGCGATCACGACGGACGAGTACAAGCTCGACGTCGATAACGCGGCCAAGTTCCTGCGCGGGCGCCAGGGCGAGGTGATGGAAGACCTCGAGCACAAGATGCATGCCTACGCGGCGGAGCTGAAGTTCGAACAGGCCGCGAACGTGCGCAACCAGATCCAGTCCTTGTCCAAGGTGCTGCACCAGCAGTCCATGGAAACCACCGGCGACGCCGACGTCGACGTGATCGCCGTGGTGGTGCAGGGCGGGCGCGCCTGCGTCAACCTGGCGATGGTGCGCGGCGGCCGCCACCTGGGCGACCGCGCCTACTTCCCGCAACATGTCGGCGAGGCGCTGGGCGAGGCGCCGATCGAAGTCGAGGTGCTGGCGGCCTTCATGGCCCAGCACTACGCGGACAAATTCATTCCCGGCACGCTGATCCTCAACATCGAATTCGACCAGCCGGAGCTGATCATGGCGCTGACCGAGCAGTGCGGGCATCGCATCAACCTGATCTTCCAGCCGCAGGGGCAGCGCCGCCAGTGGCTGGAACTGGCGCACAAAGGCGCCGAGATAGCGCTGGCGCGGCTGCTGTCGGAGCAGGGCTCGCAGCAATCGCGCACGCGGGCGCTGGCCGAGGTGCTGGGCCTGGACAGCGAGGACCTGGAGACCATCCGCATCGAATGCTTCGATATCAGCCACACGGCGGGCGAAGCGACGCAGGCCTCGTGCGTGGTGTTCCATCACCACGAAATGCAGAACAGCGAGTATCGCCGCTTCAACATCAACGGCATCACGCCGGGCGACGACTACGCCGCGATGCGCCAGGTGCTCACGCGCCGCTACGAGAAGGTCGCGGGCGCCGACGGCGTGATGCCGGACGTGGTGCTGGTCGACGGTGGCAAGGGCCAGGTCGAAATGGCGCGCCAGGTATTCGAGGAACTGGGGCTGCCGATCAACCTGATCGTCGGCGTGGCGAAAGGCGAGGGCAGGCGGGTCGGCCTGGAGACGCTGATCTTCGCCGACGGCCGCGCGCCGCAGGAGCTGGGCAAGGAATCGGCGGCCTTGATGCTGGTGGCGCTGATCCGCGACGAAGCGCACCGCTTCGCCATCACCGGCATGCGCGCCAAGCGCGCCAAGGCGCGCCAGGCATCGCAGCTGGAGGAAATCGAGGGCATCGGCGCCAAGCGCCGCCAGAAGCTGCTGGCGCGCTTCGGCGGCCTGCGCGGCGTGATGAACGCCAGCGTGGAGGATTTGATGACGGTGGAAGGCATCAGCAGCACCCTCGCCGAAGAGATCTACCGCCAGCTGCATTGATCGCGGCGTAGGCAAACCGGCGAACGTCGTCCTCGCGAACGCGGGGACCCCATTTCGGGTGCGGTCCGCTCACGCCAACCGTAGCGGCCCGCCCGTACGTACGCGTTCCCGCCTCATCCCAACTGGTTTAAAAGGCAATAGCAGGGTAGACTATCGCCGCAAAACCCTATAGAAATCGCCCATGCCCTTCAACATCCCGATCCTCCTGACCTGGCTACGCGTCGCACTCATTCCGCTGGTGGTCGGGGTGTATTACCTGCCGCTGAACTGGCGCCCTCATGCCGACATGTTCGCGACCATCGTGTTCATCGTCGCCGCCATCACCGACTGGTTCGACGGCTATCTCGCGCGGCGCTGGAACGAGCAGACTGCCTTCGGCGCCTTCCTCGACCCGGTCGCGGACAAGCTGATGGTGGCCGGCGCCTTGCTGGTGCTGGTGTGGCTGGACCGGGTGAACGCCGTCCTGGCCTTCATCATCATCGGCCGCGAGATCACCATCTCGGCGCTGCGCGAATGGATGGCCGAAATCGGCGCGCGCAAATCGGTGGCGGTCAGCTCGCTCGGCAAGATCAAGACCGCCGCCCAGATGGTCGCCATTCCCCTGCTGCTGTTCAACGGCAGCCTGTTCGGCGTGATCGACACCTCGCTGCTGGGCAGCCCGCTGCTGTGGATCGCCGGCGTGCTGACCGTGTGGTCGATGTTCTACTATCTGCGCCGGGCATGGCCTTTGATGAAGGAAAAGTCCGGCGCGCTGTAAGAATTGTTTTGAGTCATCCTTGACAGTGAGCATAGATCCTCTATAATGCCTGCCTGTTGCGAACGATGCAGCGCAGTAGAAAGACAAAGCGGGAGTAGCTCAGTTGGTAGAGCGCAACCTTGCCAAGGTTGAGGTCGAGAGTTCGAGACTCTTCTCCCGCTCCAGGTTCTACAGTGCAGTACGTTTGAAACGGTTGTCGCGGAAGGTTGGATTTTCTGAGATAATCGCTGCTCCGAGATGCGGGAATAGCTCAGTTGGTAGAGCGCAACCTTGCCAAGGTTGAGGTCGAGAGTTCGAGACTCTTTTCCCGCTCCAGGATTCTCAAGGGAAGCCCCGGCTTCCCTTTTTGTTGATCTGGCCCACAAACAGGCCGAGCGACAAAAGCTACGATCAAATCTGGCGAGGTAGCAAAGAGGTTATGCAGCGGCCTGCAAAGCCGTCTAGACGGGTTCGATTCCCGTCCTCGCCTCCAGATTTTCCTGTACGGGCCCCTTTGGGGCCCGTTTCATTTGGTGTTCACACCTCCGAAAAGTAAGGCGCACCTTTCCCTGAAACGGCCTGCCAGACCGCTGATAGCCACTGTTGGCATCTCCGGGACGTGGCACATGATGACCCATCATTGGTAGCGTCTACACCCGGCCGTACGG
>JAEWEK010000174.1 GCA_023389425.1 Pseudomonadota bacterium
GGGTAGCGGGGACCCAGCCGCGGACGATCGCCGGGAGCCTGCCCGGCGCGCGCGGCGTCGCGAACCGGCTGCTGCACGGCACACCGGGGCGGATGCGTCTCTACGGGCTCATCGGGGTCATCGCGGCCAGCCGGTGTAGGGCACGGTCAGCTGCGCCAGTTCTTCGCGGTGGGCGAACACGTCCTGGTAGTGCATCGAGCCGGACGCGGCCAGCAGCAGGCCGATGCCGAGGATGAAGCCGAAGTCGCCGACGCGGTTGACCAGGAAGGCCTTCATGTTGGCGAAGATCGCGGTCGGGCGGGTGTACCAGAAACCGATCAGCAGGTAGGAGACCAGGCCCACCGCTTCCCAGCCGAAGAACAGCTGCAGGAAGTTGTTGGCCATGACCAGCATCAGCATCGAGAACGTGAACAGCGAGATGTACGAGAAGAAGCGGTTGTAGCCTTCGTCCTCGGCCATGTAGCCGATGGTGTACACGTGCACGCACAGCGACACGAAGGTCACCACGCACATCATCATCGCGGTCAGCGAATCGACCTGGAAGCCGACCGTCATTTTCAGGCCGGCGACCGTCATCCAGGTGTAGATGTCCTGGTTGAAGGTGGCGCCGTGCAGCACCTCGTTCAGCGTCATCAGGGAAATGACGAGGGCGACGAACACGCCGAGGATGGTCGCGGCGGTCGCGATCTTGCGGCCGATGACGTTGCCCAGGAATTTGGTGCCGAGCAGGCCCGCGATCGCGGAGCCCGCCAGCGGCGCCAGCGGCACCGCCAGAAGGAGGTTAGCGTCGAGAGAATTACTCACCATTGTTGAACCTTAATGTTTAATTATCGAGGATGAGTGATTACCGCTTAGCCCTTCAGGCTGTCGAGGTCTTCCACGTTGATCGTGTCCAGGTTGCGGAACAGGACCACCAGGATCGCCAGGCCAATGGCCGATTCGGCTGCCGCGACGGTCAGGATGAAGAACACGAAGATCTGCCCTGCCGCGTCGCCCAGGTAGTGCGAGAAGGCGACGAAGTTCAGGTTCACCGCCAGCAGCATCAGTTCGATGGCCATCAGCAGGATGATGATGTTCTTCCGGTTCAGGAAGATGCCCACGATCGAGATCGCGAACAGGATCGCGCCCAGGACCAGGTAATGTGCGAGCGAGAGCGTCATTGTGCGGCCTCCTTGTTGTCTGCGGCGGCGGCGGGCGCCTCTTTCACGGCTTCCATCTTGACGATCTTCAGGCGGTCGTTGCGCTTGACGCGCACCGCCAGCGCCGGGTCGATCGCCTTGGTGTCCTTGCGCTTGCGCAGGGTCAGGGCGACGGCGGCGATGATCGCCACCAGCAGGATCGCGGCCGCGATCTCGAAGCCGTAGATGTACTGGGTGTAGATCAGCATGCCCAGTTCCTTGGTGCCGCCGATATTGCCGCTGGCGGGCACGGCGCTGTCGTTGACGCCGAGGTAGCCGCGCCACAGGACGGCGGCCATTTCCAGCACGATCAGCGCGCCGATGCCGGACGCCACCGGGAGATAGCCCCAGAAGCCTTCGCGCATCCTGTCGATGTTAATGTCGAGCATCATCACGACGAAGAGGAACAGCACCATCACGGCGCCGACGTAGACCAGCACCAGCACGATCGAGAGGAACTCGGCCTTGAGCAGCATCCAGATGCCGGCCGCGTTGAAGAACGCCAGCACCAGGAACAGCGCGGCGTGCACCGGGTTCCTGGCGGTGATGACGCGCAGCGCAGCCAGCGTCATGATGGCCGCGAACGCGTAGAACAGAAAAGTTTTGAATTCCATGTCTAACCCAGGGACCTGTTGTTATTAGCGGTAAGGCGCATCGGCTTCGCGCGCGGCGGCGATATCGGCCTCGTAGCGGTCGCCCACGGCCAGCAGCATCTCTTTGGTGTAATAGAGATCGCCACGCTTTTCGCCGTGGTATTCGAGCACGTGGGTCTCGACGATCGAGTCCACCGGGCAGGATTCTTCGCAGAAGCCGCAGAAGATGCACTTGGTCAGGTCGATGTCGTAGCGCGTGGTGCGGCGGGTGCCGTCCTCGCGCTGCGCCGATTCGATCGTGATCGCCATGGCCGGGCACACCGCCTCGCACAGCTTGCAGGCGATGCAGCGCTCTTCGCCGTTGGGATAACGGCGCAGGGCGTGCAGGCCGCGGAAGCGCGGCGACATCGGGGTCTTCTCTTCCGGGTACTGGACGGTGATCTTGCGCGACAGCGCATACTTGCCGGTCAGTGCCAGGCCCTTGATCAGTTCGGTCAGCATGAGGCTGCCGACGAAGTCTTTAAATCGAGTCATGGTGCTTCCTTACTTCCAGATGTTCCACGGCGTCTGCATCACGGCGGCGACCAGCACCAGCCAGACCAGGGTCAGCGGAATGAACACTTTCCAGCCCAGACGCATGATCTGGTCGTAGCGGTAGCGCGGGAAGGTGCCGCGCACCCACACGAACAGCGACACCACCATGAAGGCCTTGAGCGCCAGCCAGAAGAAGCCGCCGACGGCGCCGCCGAACTCCAGGAAGGAGAACGGTGCCTGCCAGCCGCCCAGGAACATGACCGAGGCCAGCACCGAGATCAGGATCATGTTGGCGTACTCGGCCAGCATGAACATGGCGTAGGACATGCCCGAGTACTCGACCATGTGGCCGGCCACGATTTCCGATTCGCCTTCCACCACGTCGAAGGGGTGGCGGTTGCACTCGGCCAGGCCGGAGGTAATGTAGATCACGAACAGCGGCAGCAGCGGCAGCCAGTTCCACGACAGCAGGTTCAGGCCGTGTTCGGCCATGAAGCCGGTGGTCTGCTTGGCGACGATGTCGGAGAAGTTCAGCGAACCGGAGACCATCAGCACCACGACCATCACGAAGCCCATCGGGATCTCGTAGGAGATCATCTGGGCCGACGCCCGCATCGCGCCCATGAACGAGTACTTCGAGTTGGCCGACCAGCCGGCGATGATGATGCCGTACACCTCCATCGAGGTGATCGCCAGCAGCAGCAACAGGCCGGCGTTGACGTTGGCCAGCGCCACTTCCGGGCCGAACGGGATCACCGACCAGGCGGCCAGCGCCGGCATGATGGTCATGATCGGGCCGATCACGAACAGGGCCGACGAGGCTTTCGCCGGGATCACGATTTCCTTCAGCAGCAGCTTGAGCGCGTCGGCGATCGGCTGCAGCAGGCCGCCGGGGCCGACCCGGTTCGGGCCGATGCGGATGTGGATCCAGCCGATCAGCTTGCGCTCCCACAGCACCAGGTAGGCCACCAGGCCCATCAGCGGCAGCAGGATGCACACCAGCTTGATCATGGTCCAGACGAAGGTCCAGATGCTCGGGCCCATCAGGGCGGCGCCGCTCGCGTTAAAACTATCAATCAGTCCGGGCGTTGCCATTACTTGCCCTCCCCTGCTTTTTCAACATTGATCGGGCCAAACATGGCGCCCAGGCCGGCCACTGCCGGATGGCCGGCGGCCACGCGCACGGCGCTGGCCGGCAGCGAGGCGTCGACATCGGCGACCAGCACGGCGCTGCCCGCGCCCTGGCTCACTTTCACGGCATCGCCCGCCTTCACGCCCAGCTGTTCGGCCAGGGCCTTCGACAGGCTGACCAGCGGCGCATGGGCGTCGGCGGTGCGCTGCAGCGGCTCGGAACGGCGCACCACGGCGTCGGTGAAATACACCGGCACGTTGGTGACGCGCTCGAGCTGGCCGGCATTGGCGTAGGCGGCGGCCACGACCGGCACGCGGGCAATATTGTTCAGCTTGGCGCTGACGTCGGTGACGCCCTTGCCCAGCACGTCGTCGCGCACGGCTTCCGAGGTCTCGTAGTCGAAGCCCTGCAGGCTGAGCAGGTTGCCCAGCACGCGCAGCACTTTCCAGGCCGGGCGGGTCTCGCCCAGCGGACGCACATTGCCGTTGAAGCTCTGTACGCGGCCTTCGGCATTGACGAAGGTGCCCGAGGTTTCGGTCCACGGCGACACCGGCAGCAGCACGTCGGCGTAGTCGAGGCCGTGCTTGAACGGCGACATGACCACGACCATCTCGGCGCCGTTCAGGGCGGCGACGGCTTGCTGCGGGTTGGCGGCGTCCAGTTCCGGCTCGGCGTGCAGCACGACGAAGGCTTTCTTCGGCGAGGCAAACGCCGACGCCGGCTTGGCGACCGCGCCGGCCAGGTAGCCGCCGACGCTGTTGGCGCCGTCCAGCAGGTAGCCGAACCTGGCGCCGGTCTGCTCGGCGATCCATTGCGCGGCCACGTGCAGCTTGGAAGCCTGCGGGTGTTGGGCGGCGCCGATGCCCAGCAGGACCGCGCCCGGCAGTTCCGCGCCGATGTCCAAGAGGCCGGTGGCGATGGCCGAGGCGGCGGCGCTGGCGACGATGCTGTCGAAACCGGCCGGCGCGGCAATGCCCTTGGCGGCGGCGACCGCGGCGACGATGTCGGACAGCGCGGCCAGCCAGTCGGACGGGGCGACGGCGATATTGTTCGCGGTCGGGATCAGGTTCTCTTCGGCGGTGCCGTTGATGATGGTCAGCTTGGCGCCCGACTTGGCGGCGGCGCGCAGGCGGGTCGCCACCAGCGGATGGTCCTTGCGCAGGAAGGAGCCGATCACCAGCACGCGCTTGAGCGTGGAGATGTCGTTGACCGGCATGCCCAGCCACGGCACGATTTCCTCGTCCAGCGCGAAGTCGCTCTGGCGCAGGCGGTAGTCGATGTTGGCCGTGCCCAGGCCGCGCGCGACCTTGGCCAGCAGGTGCAGCTCTTCCAGCGTCGCGCCGGCCGTGCCGACCGCGGCGATCGCATCGGCGCCGTGCTCGTGGCGGATGTTACGCAGGCCGTGGGCCACGTATTCCAGCGCGGTCTGCCAGTCGGTGTCGATCCACTTGCCGTCCTGCTTGATCATCGGGTTGACCAGGCGGTCGCCATTGTCCAGCGCCTCGTAGGAGAAGCGGTCGCGGTCCGAGATCCAGCATTCGTTGATGGCTTCGTTTTCCAGCGGCAGCACGCGCATGACCTTGCCGCCCTTGACCTGGACGATCAGGTTCGAGCCCAGCGAGTCGTGCGGCGCGATCGACTTGCGGCGCTGCAGTTCCCACGGACGTGCGGAATAACGGAAAGGCTTGCTGGTGAGCGCACCGACCGGGCACAGGTCGATCATATTGCCCGACACTTCCGAGTCGACGGTCTTGCCCACGAAGGTGGAGATTTCCGAGTGCTCGCCGCGGCCGATCATGCCGAATTCCATCACGCCGGCCACTTCCTGGCCGAAGCGCACGCAGCGGGTGCACTGGATGCAGCGGCTCATCTCTTCCATCGAGATCAGCGGGCCGGCTTCTTTCGGGGCCACCACGCGCTTTTCTTCCTGGTAGCGCGATTCGCTCTTGCCGTAGCCGACGGCCAGGTCCTGCAGCTGGCATTCGCCGCCCTGGTCGCAGATCGGGCAATCCAGCGGGTGGTTAATCAGCAGGAACTCCATCACCGACTTCTGTGCCTGCACCGCCTTGTCGCTGTGGGTGCGCACGATCATGTTCGGGGTCACCGGGGTGGCGCAAGCCGGCAGCGGCTTCGGCGCCTTCTCGACTTCGACCAGGCACATGCGGCAGTTCGCTGCAATCGACAATTTCTTGTGATAGCAGAAGTGCGGGATATAGGTCCCGATTTTGTTTGCGGCGTCCATCACCATGGAACCTGGCGGGACTTCGACTTTCTTGCCGTCTATTTCAATTTCAACCATTTGATCGTTACCTGACCTGGTTTAGATGTATGCGGGCACGAGGCAATGCTTGTGCTCGATGTGGTATTCGAATTCATCGCGGAAGTTGCGCATCATGCCCTGCACCGGCATCGCGGCGGCGTCGCCCAGCGCGCAGATGGTGCGGCCGGCGATATTGCCGGCGACCGACAGCAGCATCTCCATGTCTTCCGGACGGCCCTGGCCGTGCTCGATGCGATGGACCATGCGGTACAGCCAGCCGGTGCCTTCGCGGCACGGGGTGCACTGGCCGCACGATTCCTCGTAGTAGAAGTAGGACAGGCGCAGCAGCGACTTGACCATGCAGCGCGTCTCGTCCATCACGATCACGGCGCCCGAGCCCAGCATCGAGCCGGCCTTGGCGATCGAATCGTAGTCGAGGTCGGTATCCATCATGACCTCGCCGCGCACCACCGGCGCCGACGAACCGCCCGGGATCACGGCCTTGATCTTCTTGCCACCGCGCATGCCGCCGGCCAGCTCGAGCAGCTTGGCGAACGGGGTGCCCAGCGGGACTTCGTAGTTGCCCGGACGCTCGACGTCGCCCGAGATCGAGAAGATCTTGGTGCCGCCGTTGTTCGGCTTGCCCAGCGCCATGTAGTTCTCGGCACCCATGTTCAGGATGAAGGGAACGGCCGCGAAGGTCTCGGTGTTGTTGATCGTGGTCGGCTTGCCGTACAGGCCGAACGAGGCCGGGAACGGCGGCTTGAAGCGCGGCTGGCCCTTCTTGCCTTCCAGCGATTCGAGCAGCGCGGTTTCTTCGCCGCAGATGTAGGCGCCGTAGCCGTGGTGCGCGTGCAGCTGGAAGCTGAACTCGCTGCCCATGATGTTATTGCCCAGGAAGCCGGCCGCGCGCGCCTCTTCCAGCGCCTCTTCGAACAGCAGGTAGTCCGCGAAGATCTCGCCGTGGATGTAGTTGTAGCCCACGGTGATGCCCATCGCGTAGGCGCCGATGGCCATGCCTTCGATCAGCGCATGCGGGTTGTAGCGGATGATGTCGCGGTCCTTGAACGTGCCCGGCTCGCCTTCGTCGGTGTTGCAGACGAGGTATTTCTGGCCCGGGAAGGAGCGCGGCATGAACGACCACTTGAGGCCGGTCGGAAAACCGGCGCCGCCGCGGCCGCGCAGGCCCGAGGCCTTCAGGTCGGCGATGATCTGTTCCTGCGGGATCTTCTCTTCCAGGATCTTGCGCAGGGCGCTGTAGCCGCCGCGCTTGACGTAGTCGGCCAGGTGCCAGTTGGCGCCGTCCAGGTCCTTCAGGATCAGCGGGTTGATGTGACGGTCGTGCAGGCTGGTCATTTCTTCAGCTCCTCCAGCAGGGCGTCGATCTTGGCGTCGCTCATGAACGAACACATGCGGTGGTTATTCACCAGCATGACCGGCGCGTCGCCGCAGGCGCCCATGCACTCGCCTTCCATCAGCGTGAACATGCCGTCGGCGGTGGTTTCGCGGTAATCGATGCCCAGCTTTTCTTTCAGGTACTCGCCGGCGGCCACGCCGCGGGTCAGCGCGCACGGCAGGTTGGTGCACACGGTGATCTTGTGCTTGCCGGTCGGCTTCAGGTTGTACATGTTGTAGAAGGTCGCCACTTCCTGCACGGCGATGGCCGGCATGCGGATGTAGTCGGCGACTTCCTGCAGGGTGTCGGGCGACAGCCAGCCCAGTTCGACTTGCGCGTGGGCCAGCGCGGCCATCACGGCCGACTGGCGCTGGTCGGCCGGGTACTTGGCCAGTTCGCGGTCAATCTTTTTGTAGCACTGCTCGGATAACATAATCTTCTCTGCCTTCTTAGCGATCGATACTGCCGAACACAATGTCCTGCGTGCCGATGATGGTCACGGCGTCCGCGATCATGTGGCCGCGCGCCATTTCGTCCAGGCTCTGCAGGTGGACGTAGTCCGGGGTACGGATCTTCAGGCGGTACGGCTTGTTGGCGCCATCGGACACGATGTAGATGCCGAACTCGCCCTTCGGGTGTTCCACCGCCGCGTAAGCCTCGCCGGCCGGGACGTGGAAGCCCTCGGAGAACAGCTTGAAGTGGTGGATCAGCGATTCCATATTGGTCTTCATGTCCACCCGGCTCGGCGGCGCGATCTTGTGGTTGTCGACCATCACCGGGCCCGGGTTCGCGCGCAGCCAGGCCACGCACTGCTTGACGATGCGGTTGGCCTGGCGCAGCTCCTCGATGCGGACCAGGTAGCGGTCGTAGGAGTCGCCGTTGGTGCCGACCGGGATGTCGAACTCGACCTTGTCGTAGGCCGCGTAGGGCTGCTTCTTGCGCAGGTCCCAGGCCACGCCCGAACCGCGCAGCATGGCGCCCGAGAAGCCCATCGCCATCGCGTCTTCCGGCGACACCACGCCGATGCCGACGGTACGCTGTTTCCAGATGCGGTTGTCGGTCAGCAGGGTCTCGTATTCGTCGACGTAGCCGTCGAAGCGCTTGGTGAACTGCTCGATGAAGTCGAGCACCGAACCCTGGCGGGTTTCGTTGAGCTCGTCGATCGCCTTCTGGCTGCGCATGATCGAGGCCTTGTGCTTGGGCATCGCGTCCGGCAGGTCGCGGTACACGCCGCCCGGGCGGTAATAGGCCGCGTGCATGCGCGCGCCCGACACCGCCTCGTAGACGTCGAACAGGTCTTCACGGTCGCGGAAGGCGTACAGGAAGGGGCCCATGGCGCCGATGTCGAGCGCGTGCGCGCCCAGCCACATCAGGTGGTTCAGGATGCGGGTGATCTCGTCGAACATCGTGCGGATGTACAGCGCGCGCTCCGGCACCTGGATGCCGAGCAGCTTCTCGATCGCCAGCACGTAGCCGTGCTCGTTGCACATCATCGACACGTAGTCGAGGCGGTCCATATAGGGCACCGACTGCAGGTAGGTGCGGGTCTCGGCCAGCTTCTCGGTGCCGCGGTGCAGCAGGCCGATGTGCGGGTCGGCGCGCTGGATCACCTCGCCGTCGAGTTCCAGCACGAGGCGTAGCACGCCGTGCGCCGCCGGGTGCTGCGGACCGAAGTTCAGGGTGTAATTCTTAAGCTCAGCCATTATTTGATCCCGTAGTTTTCTTCGCGGATCACGCGCGGGATGTTCTCACGCGGTTCGATCGTCACGGGTTGGTAGATCACGCGCTTCTGCTCGGGGTCGTAGCGCATTTCGACATAGCCCGAGATCGGGAAGTCCTTGCGGAACGGGTGGCCGATGAAGCCGTAGTCGGTCAGGATGCGGCGCAGGTCGCCGTGGCCTTCGAACATGATGCCGAACAGGTCGAACGCCTCGCGCTCGAACCAGTTGGCGGCACGCCAGATGCCGGTCACGGTCGGCAGCACCGGCATCTCGTCGTCCGGGGCGAACACGCGCACGCGCACGCGCCAGTTGTGCGTGATCGACAGCAGGTGCGAGACGGCCGCGAAACGCAAGCCATCCCAGCTGCCTTCGCCGTACTGCGAGTAATCCACCCCGCACAGGTCGATCAGCTCTTCGAAACGGAGCGACGGATCGTCGCGCAGGGCCTGCATCGCGGCAGAATAGTCGGCGGCCTTGACCACCACCGTCACTTCGCCCAGCGCCGTGGACACGGCGGCGCCCTCGCCCAGCGCGTTCTTCAGGGCGAGTTCAAGGACTTCGAGTTTTGTCGTCATGATGAGAATCGCTGGTTTTAGCGCGCGATGGTGTTGGTGCGCTTGATCTTGTTCTGCAGCTGGATGATGCCGTACAGCAGGGCTTCCGCGGTCGGCGGGCACCCCGGGACGTAGACGTCGACCGGGACGATGCGGTCGCAGCCGCGCACCACCGAGTAGGAATAGTGATAGTAGCCGCCGCCGTTGGCGCAGGAACCCATCGAGATGACCCAGCGCGGCTCGGCCATCTGGTCGTAGACCTTGCGCAGTGCCGGCGCCATCTTGTTGCACAGGGTGCCGGCCACGATCATCACGTCGGACTGGCGCGGGGACGGGCGGAACACGACGCCGAAGCGGTCGAGGTCGTAACGGGCGGCGCCCGCGTGCATCATCTCGACCGCGCAGCAGGCCAGGCCGAAGGTCATCGGCCACATCGAGCCGGTACGGGCCCAGTTGATCAGCTTGTCAGCGGTAGTGGTGACAAACCCTTCGTTTAATACGCCTTCAATAGACATGGCTCATTCCCAATCAAGGGCACCTTTCTTCCAGATGTACCAAAAACCGACCACGAATTCGGCGATGAACACCATCATCGTCACGAACGCCGGCCAACCCAGGTCGCGCATGGCGACGCCCCACGGGAAGAAGAATGCCGTTTCCAGGTCAAACAAAATAAACAGGATCGCCACCAGGTAGTAGCGCACGTCGAACTTCATGCGCGCATCTTCGAAGGCTTCGAAGCCGCACTCGTACGGGGACAGCTTGGCAGGGTCCGGATTGTTGCGGCCGGCCAGGCGGCCGAGCAGCTGCGACGCGACACCGACTACGGTACCGACGAGAATGAAGAGAAGAACGGGGAAATAATTTTCGAGGTTCACTGTGAAGCCTGTCTGAACGATCGGTTGATGAAACTGCTGCATGGCTGCAGCGTCGTATCGCGCAATCCTGGCTTTGTGCCCTGCCACCAGGATCACACGTCCAAAGCTCCCGGAATTATCCAGGACTTTGGCGATCCTCGTAAAAAAGCCAGCTTGGCAGAGCGGAAGCTCGCCCTTGCTGGCTTCTGAATTATTGGTGCCGACGGCGAGACTCGAACTCGCACAGCTTGCGCCACTACCCCCTCAAGATAGCGTGTCTACCAATTTCACCACGTCGGCTGAGACAGCTATTTTAACCTGCCTTGGTACATTTTTTCAATGCACAATTTGTGTTGGCAGAAGGAAAAATACGCAAAATCTCAATATTTTTTAAGTCTTTACAGAAGCCTGCTTACTTGTTCGGGGCCGGGGCTGCCGGGGCCGGGGCGCTGGCCGCCGGTGCTTCGGCCGAGGCCGCCGGAGCCGCGGTGGTGGCCGGGGCGCTGGCCGGAGCGGCCGGTGCCGGTGCCGGAGCGGCGATGCGGCCCAGCAC
>JAEWEK010000243.1 GCA_023389425.1 Pseudomonadota bacterium
GCCCTATGGTAACACAAAGCGGACGACGCCATCATCGCCGCTGAGTCGCCGCAAGCGCCCGTCGCGATGCAATTTCTGCAGGTGTGCCAGGGCTTCGCCGAGCGCGAAACTGAGCTGGTGGGCGTCCAGCTGGCGCTTGAACATCAGCGGAACAATGTCAACTGCGCTGTGCGGTACGCGGCATGCGGACAGCACTTCCGCCAGGCGCGCGTCGTGGTGGGCGCGCAGCTGCGCGATGCGCGTGTGCAGGCCGCGGAAGGGGCGGCCGTGCGAGGGCAGCACCAGCGTGTCATCCGGCAGCGCGGCGAATTTGCCCAGTGAATCGAGGTATTGCTGCAGCGGATTGCCGTCCGGCTCCACCGCGAACACCGACACATTGGTCGAGATGCGCGGCAGCACCATGTCGCCGGAAATCAGGATCTGCAATTCCTCGCAGTACAGGGAAGCGTGCTCGGGCGAGTGGCCGAACCCCGTGATGACGCGCCAGCCGTGGCGGCCGATGCGCACTTCCTGGCCATCCTGCAGCCGGGTGTAGGCTTGCGGCACCGTCGGCACCAGGGAGGGATAATAATTGCGGCGGCTGCGCATCTGCTCCAGCATCGGCTGGTCGCGCAGGCCGTGGCGCTCGAAATGCGGGATGGCCGAAGGGCCGTCGACGCCGGGCAGCGCGGCCGCCATCATCCGCGCGAAGGCGAACTCGGCGGCGGTGGTGATGAAGGGCGCGTCGAAGCGCTCGCACAGCCAGCCGGACAGGCCGACGTGGTCCGGGTGGCAATGGGTGGCGAACACGCGCAGCAGCGGCTGGCCGGCCATCGCGTCCGAGAACATCTGCTCCCAGGCGGCGCGGGTCGGATCGGTGCCGGCGCCGCAGTCGACAGCGGCGAATCCGGCGACGCCATCCTGCTCGTCGTCAAGCAGCCACAGGTTGATGTGGTCGAGCGCGAACGGCAGCGGCATGCGCAGCCAGCGCAGGCCGGGCGCGATGTCGAGGACGGCGCCGGCGGCCGGCAAGGCGTCGCCGAAGGGATAGACAAGCTGGGACTCGAGCTGATTCATGCTGAAACTTTCGTAATCTGTCAGGACGCTTGCTACAATGCTCTTGACGTTGACGTAAACGGAATACAGAACCATTCTAAGCGATCCTGAAAATCGCTACTTTTAGTGCGGTAGACCTTCATGGCCACATACACCATCGCCGAACTGGCGCGCGAATTCGACATCACGGCACGGGCGATCCGGTTCTACGAGGACCAGGGCCTGCTCAGCCCCAAGCGCGAGGGCCAGGGCGGCCGCAACCGCGTCTACACCCCGCGCGACCGTACCCGCCTCAAGCTGACCCTGCGCGGCAAGCGGCTGGGCCTGACCCTGTCCGAGATCAAGAGCATCATGGACATGTACGAGTCGCCCAAGGATACGGTGGCCCAGATCGACCGCTTCCTCGGGGTGCTGGGCAAGCAGCGCGAGACGCTGGAACAGCAGCGCGCCGACATCGAGGTGGCGCTGGCCGAGATCACGGCGCACGAGGAAGAGTGCAGGCAGTTGCTGACGGAAGCGGGCGGCGCGAAGGCGGCTTGAAGTAACCGCTCACTTTCAACACCTGCCTCATCATTCCGTCGTCGCGGCCTTCGCCGGGGCGACGGTTTTAGGGGTACCGAAGAAATCAGGCACCTGCGACACGCATGCTACTTGACGTTTACGTTAACGTCACTGCTGCGGTATCATGCACTTCTCTGAAAAACCCGCCACCGACCACGTGAGGACGACATGCTGCATCTCCCCGGTTTGACCTTTGACCACGGCGAGGACATCGCCGCGCTGCGCGAGGCAGTGCAACAGTTCGCGGCGGCGGAAATCGCCCCGCGCGCCGCCGAGATCGACCGCAGCGACCAGTTCCCGATGGACCTGTGGAAGAAAATGGGCGAGCTCGGCGTGCTTGGCATCACGGTGGGCGAGGAATACGGCGGCGCCGACATGGGCTACCTGGCCCACATCGTCGCGATGGAAGAAATCTCGCGCGCCTCGGCCTCGGTCGGCCTGTCCTACGGCGCCCACTCCAACCTGTGCGTCAACCAGATCAAGCGCAACGGCACCGAAGAACAGAAACGCAAGTACCTGCCCAAGCTGATCTCGGGCGAACACGTCGGCGCCCTCGCCATGTCCGAGCCGAACGCCGGCTCCGACGTGGTCAGCATGAAGCTGCGCGCCGACCTCAAGGGCGACCATTACGTGCTGAACGGCACCAAGATGTGGATCACCAACGGCCCCGACGCCGACACCCTGGTGGTCTACGCCAAGACCGACATCGAAGCCGGCCCGCGCGGCATGACCGCCTTCCTGATCGAAAAAGGCTTCAAGGGCTTCTCGATCGCGCAGAAGCTGGACAAGCTGGGCATGCGCGGCTCGCACACCGGCGAACTGGTGTTCCAGGACTGCGAAGTGCCGGTCGAGAACGTGCTGGGCGGCGTCGGCAAGGGCGTCAACGTGCTGATGTCGGGCCTGGATTTCGAGCGCACCGTGCTGTCGGGCGGTCCGCTGGGCATCATGAGTGCCTGCATGGACGCGGTGGTGCCCTACATCCACGAGCGCAAGCAGTTCGGCCAGGCGATCGGCGAGTTCCAGCTCATGCAGGGCAAGATGGCCGACATGTATTCGACCATGATGGCTTGCCGCGCCTACGTCTACGCGGTGGGCCAGGCCTGCGACCGCGCCGACAACCCGGCCGCCGTGCGCGCGCTGCGCAAGGACGCCGCCGGCGCCATCCTGTACAGCGCCGAGAAGGCGACCTGGATGGCGGGCGAAGCGATCCAGACGCTGGGCGGCAACGGTTATATCAACGAGTATCCGGTCGGCCGTCTCTGGCGCGATGCGAAGCTCTACGAAATCGGCGCCGGCACCAGCGAAATCCGCCGCATGCTGATCGGGCGCGAGCTGTTTGGCGAGACTGCCTGACCACCACCTTCAAACAACGTCGTCCCCGCGCAGGCGGGGACCCATGCCGAGCTGGTAGTCACGCGGCTTCGGACACGGTCTATGGGTCCCGGCCTGCGCCGGGACGACGGTTTTTAGTTGACCTAAAATGTCTGCTTCCGCAGTCGGTCCTTCACCATCCTTGGAGAACTACAAATGAATGATCCAGTCGTTATCGTCGGCGCCGCCCGTACCCCGATGGGCGCGTTCCAGGGCGATTTTTCCTCGAAGACCGCGAGCGATCTCGGCGCGGTGGCGATCCAGGCCGCGGTGGAGCGCGCCGGCGTCAAGCCTGAATCGGTCGAGCACGTCTACTTCGGCAACTGCCTGATGGCCGGCCAGGGCCAGGCCCCGGCGCGCCAGGCGCTGATCAAGGCCGGCCTGCCGATGTCGACCGGCGCCGTCACCCTGTCGAAAATGTGCGGCTCGGCCATGCAGGCCGCGATCTTCGCCCATGACCAGCTGGTGGCCGGCAGCGCCGACATCGTGGTCGCCGGCGGCATGGAATCGATGACCAACGCGCCCTACCTGATCCCGAAGGCGCGCGGCGGCTACCGCATCGGCCACGGCATGATGTTCGACCACATGATGCTGGACGGCCTGGAAGACGCCTACAGCAAGGACGAGAAAACCGGCGGCGGCCGCTCGATGGGCACCTTCGCCGAAGAGTGCGTGGCCAAGTACCAGTTCACCCGCGAAGAGCAGGACAACTTCGCGATCGCCTCGGTCAAGCGCGCCCAGGAAGCCACCGGCGAAGGCTACTTCAAATGGGAAGTGGCGCCGGTGACCGTGTCCTCGCGCGCCGGTGACGTCGTCATCGACAAGGACGAAGGTCCGCTCAAGGCCAAGCTCGACAAGATCCCCTCGCTGAAGCCGGCCTTCAAGAAGGACGGCACCGTGACCGCCGCCTCGTCGTCGTCGATCAACGACGGCGCCGCCGCGCTGGTGATGATGCGCGAGTCGAAGGCCAGGGAACTGGGCCTGGCGCCGATCGCCCGCATCGTCGGCCATGCCACCTTCGCGCAGGAGCCGAACCTGTTCACCACCGCGCCGATCGGCTCGATGGAAAAGCTGTTCAAGAAGACCGGCTGGAACGTGAAAGATGTCGACCTGTTCGAGATCAACGAAGCGTTCGCGGCGGTGCCGATGGCGGCCATGCGCGACCTCGGCATCCCGCACGACAAGGTCAACATCCACGGCGGCGCCTGCGCGCTGGGCCACCCGATCGGCGCCTCGGGCGCGCGCATCATCGTCACGCTGCTGGGCGCGCTCAAGCGCACCGGCGGCAAGCGCGGCGTGGCATCGCTGTGTATCGGCGGAGGCGAGGCGACTGCGCTTGCCATCGAGATGGTCTAAGCATTGCCGTCGTCCCGGCGCAGGCCGGGACGACGTTGTTTGATGGAGGGATTATGCCCACAGCACTGATCCTCGGCGCCTCCCGTGGCATCGGCCACGAGCTGGCCCGCCAGTACAAGCAGGATGGCTGGCGCGTGATCGCCACCGCGCGCAAGGCCGAAGACCTGGCCAGGCTGTCGGCGCTGGGGGCCGAAGCGCACCAGCTCGACGTCACCAGCGCCGAATCCATCGCCGGCCTCGGCTGGAAGCTGGACGACGAAAAGATCGACGCCGCCTGGCTGGTCGCCGGCCTGTACGGCCCGCATGAGCGCTTCCCCGCGCAGGACGAATTCGACGCGGTGATGCACACCAATGTGCTGTCGGCCATGCGCCTGATTCCCGTGGTCGCGCCGCTGCTCGCGAACCGGCGCGGCAAGCTGGCCGTGCTGTCCTCGCGCATGGCGTCGATAGGCGAGCGCAGCAGCGCCGGCGGGTCCCTGTACCGCGCCAGCAAGGCCGCGCTGAATTCGGTGCTGGCCGATGCCGCGCTGACCTACGGCCCGCAAGGCGTGACCTGCCTGAGCTTCAGCCCCGGCTGGGTGAAGACGGACATGGGCGGCGCCAGCGCGCCGCTTGCGGTCGAAGACAGCGTGCGCGACCTGCGCCGCACCCTGGCCGCGGCAGCGCCGTCGGCCAACGGCAGTTTCCTGAACCACGACGGGACGCCGATCCCCTGGTGACCCCAACCAAACGATAATCGACATGATCCTGACCGAAGAACACCAGATGATCCGCGACGCCCTGCGTACTTTCTCGCAGGAGCGCCTGGCCCCCAACGCCGCGCGTTGGGACCGCGAGGAATATTTCCCGAAGGCTGAGCTGAAGGAGCTGGCCCAGCTCGGCGCCTTCGGCGTGGCGGTGCCGGAACAGTACGGCGGCGCCGGCCTCGACTACGTGGCGCTGGCGCTGGTGCTGGAAGAGATCGCGGCCGGCGACGGCGGCACCTCGACCATCATCTCGGTCAACAACTGCCCGGTGTGCTCGATCGCGATGATGTACGCGAGCGAAGCGCAGAAGCAGCAATGGCTGGTGCCGCTGGCCCAGGGCGAGCTGCTGGGCGCGTTCGCGCTCACCGAGCCGCATACCGGCAGCGACGCCGCCGCGCTGCGCACCACGGCCGTGCGCGATGGCGACGAGTACGTGCTGAACGGCACCAAGCAATTCATCACCAGCGGCAAGAACGGCGACGTGGCGATCGTCATGGCCGTAACAAGCAAGGCCGCCGGCAAGAAGGGCATCAGCGCGTTCTGGGTGCCGGTGAACACGCCGGGCTACATCGTCGCCGGCGTCGAGCACAAGATGGGCCAGCATTCCTCTGACACCGCTCAGATCGTGTTCGACAACTGCCGCATCCCGGCCGCCAACCTGATCGGCGAAGAAGGCATGGGCTACAAGATCGCGCTGTCGGGCCTGGAGGGCGGCCGCATCGGCATCGCCTCGCAGTCGGTCGGCATGGCGCGTGCCGCGTTCGAAGCGGCGCTGGTCTACGCCAGGGAGCGCGAAAGCTTCGGCAAGCCCTTGTTCGAGCACCAGGCCGTGCAGTTCCGCCTGTCCGAGATGGCGATGCAGATCGAAGCCGCGCGCCAGCTGATCCTGCACGCGGCATCGATGAAGGACGCCGGCCTGCCCTGCCTGAAGGAAGCCGCGATGGCCAAGCTGTTCGCCTCCGAGATGGCCGAACGCGTGGTGTCGGCCGCGATGCAGGTGTTCGGCGGCTACGGCTACGTGGCCGACTTCCCGATCGAGCGCATCTACCGCGACGTGCGCGTGTGCCAGATCTACGAAGGCACCAGCGACATCCAGAAGATCCTGATCGCGCGGGCGCTCTAGGACCGGCGGTTCGGCAAGCGCACCGCTAGCTGACTGCCGGCTCCAGCAGCGTCAGCGTCTGCGCCTCGGTGTCGAGCCGCGCGCGCACGCCCACCGGGATGGTGAACTGGTTGCGGATGTGGCCGATCGAATAGCCCGTCACCGCCGGCACCTTCAGCGGGTCGAGGTGCATGTCGAAGGTCTGGTCCAGCGTCAGCGAAGTCGAGCCCGGCTGCGGGCCGCAGTGGTCGCAGATGCCGATCATCAGTGCCGCCGCCTTGTCGAAACCCACCGCCAGGTCGAGCTGGGTCATCCAGCGGTCGATGCGGTAAGGCTCCTCGTTCACTTCTTCCAGGTACAGGATGCTGTTGCGAAAATCGGCCGCGTAAGGCGTGCCCGCCAGCGCGCTCACCAAGGACAGGTTGCCGCCGATCAGTGGGCCGGTCGCCACGCCGCCATGCACGGTGCGGATGCCGAAGTGCGGCTCTTCCTTTGCACGCAAGGCATTTTCCGGCGCCATGCGAATGGTGTAGCTCGGCTGCGGGTCGGTCAGCACGGCCAGCATGTGTTCGGTCGAATAGGGGCTCGGTGTCGACGAGGCCACCGGCCCGTGGAAGGTCACCACGCCGGCGTGGCGCAGGATCGCCAGGTGCAGGGCCGTGATGTCGGAATAGCCGAGCAGGATCTTGGGATGGCTGCGCACCAGCGCATAGTCGATATGCTTGAGCAGCGAGATCGCGCCGGAGCCGCCGCGGATGCACCACAGCGCCTTCACTTCCGGGTCGAGATACATGCCGTGCAGATCGGCCAGGCGCATCTCGGGCGAGCCGGCGTAATTGCCGAACACTTCGCGCAGGTAGCGCCCCAGCTTGACCTTGAAGCCGAGCGCTTCGATGTGCTGGACCGATTTCTGGATCGAGGCGTCGCTATTGTGGCCGGCCGGTGCGATCAGGCCGATGACGTCGCCCTGTTTCAGGCGCGGAGGTTTGATCAGGGGTGTCATGCGGTGCGGGGAAGAAGTCGGCCGGCGTGCGGCCTGCGCGGGCAGGAAGGGTCCCAGCGCGGCGGCCGCGGCCAGGGATCCGAAGGTCCGCCGGCTGATGCGTGGACTGGACATGCTGCTCCCAACAATGAAAAAAGCCCGCGCGGGGCGGAGGCGAGTGCATCGCCTCCTGGTCGCGCGGGCTGCCTGGCTACAGGGATCAGAAGAACTTGTAGTTGACGTTGAGGGTGAACGAACGGCCACGCGGGTCGGCCACACGCGGCTCCCAGCTGCTGCCGGCGCCGGTGTTGCTGTCGTAGGTGACCGCGAACGGCGGATCCTTGTCGAACAGGTTCTTGATGCCGGCCACGATCGTGGTGTTCTTGAAGCCGGTGTAGTTCACGCTCAGGTTGAAGATCGAGTAAGCCTTGACGCGCGGATCGAAATCCGGCGGCACGACGGTGCCGTTGGCCACGCCCGGCAGCTGCTGGTCGGCATAACCCGAACGCCAGATGTTCTGCAGCATGCCGCCCCACGCACCCTGCTTGTAGGTGATGTAGGAGGTCGCCTTCCATGCCAGGCCGAGGTCGCCGGTGAACAGGAAGCGGCCGATCTCGCTCGCGCCGAACGGCGAGTTGGTCGTGGCGCGCGACTTCTTCTCGATCAGGTGCGACGCATCGATGCCGGCAGTCCACAGGCCGCCGAAGTTGCGGCCGTTGGTGCGGGCGCCCAGCTCCAGGCCGCGGGTGATGCGCTCGCCGGCGTTGACCCAGCGCTGGTCGATGCCGATCAGGGTGCCGGAAGCGTCACGCACGAACTGCGGCGCGAAGATGTTGTACTGGGCGATCATGGTCGACAGGCTGAAGGTGTCGATGGTGTGCTGCTTGCGGATCTCCCACAGGTCGGCGTTGGCCGAGAAGTTGCTCGACGGCTCCCACACGACACCCACGGTGCCCTGCTTGGCCGTCTCCGGCTGCAGGTCGCTCTTGCCGCCGGTCGCGATGACCGGCAGCACCACGGCGCAAGCCGGGTTGTTCTGGTCAACCTTGCCGCTCGGGCAGGTCTTCGGATCGACCAGGTCCTTGCCGGTGTACTGGGTCAGCGTCACGCCGTTGTACAGCTGGTTGAAGGACGGGGCGCGGAAGCCGGTATTGTACGAACCGCGGAACATGATCGACTGCAGCGGCTGGTAGCGGAAGGAAACCTTCGGGTTGAAGGTGCCGCCGATGCCCGAGTAGTGGTCCTTGCGGCCGGCAACGGTCACTTCCAGGTCCTTGGTGACGGGGACCAGCACCTCGAAGAACACGGCCTTGACGTCGCGGTGGACATTGTCCAGCGCATTCTGGTCGTCGAACGGCGCGTTCAGAATCGCCGGGCGGGCCGCCGCGGCGCGCTTGTCGCCATTGAACTTGTACTCTTCGCGGCGCAGGTCGATGCCGACCGCACCCATCATCGCGCCGGCCGGCAGCTTCATCAGCTCACCCGACATCTTGCCGTCGAGTTCGGTGACCTGGGTCTTGCCGCCGTACAGCACGACGCCCGCAGCCGAGGTGCTCTTGATGAGGTCGAGGGCCTGCTGGCTCTGGGTCTGGCCCGGCATCAGGAAAGGATTGATGACGCCGCTGCCCAGCGCTGCCGCCAGTGCCGCCGTGTAGTTGTAGCCATTGCCCAGCGTCGACTGCGATTCGCTGTAGGCGCGCTGCAGGCCGGTGCTGTAGTCCCAGGTGCCGAAGCGGCCCAGGTTGATCGGGCCTTCGGCGCCCAGCTGCAGGCGGGCGGCCTTGGTGTCGGTATCGATCTGGCGGTTGCCGCACTCCATGCAGCGCCAGCGGTAGGCGATCGGCAAGCCATAGTTGGCGGCGATGCTCGGGAACACCTTGACCAGGGCATTGTAGATCGTGTTATAGGCGGCGCCGGTGCTCGGGTACCACGAGCTGACCGGGAAGTTGCCGGTTGCTGTCGACGGCGAGACCTGGTTCGGCGAGAAGCTCTTCGACACGCGCACGTCGGAACCGACGCCTTCCACGTAGAACTGGTGCTCGCCGGCCTTGAAGGTGGCGCGGACGATGCCGTTGTCGTTGTGCACCGGCTGCTGCAGCACCGCGGCGCGGCCGGTATCCCAGGCGCAGCCGTAAGCGGTGGTGGGGTCGTTCCACAGTTTGGCATCGTACGGCTGCATGCCGTCGAAGGTGGCGCAGCCCGCGCCGCCCGGCAGGTTCAGGATATTGACGCCGTTATAGATCTGGCCGTTGGTGGCGGTCGGCGACTTGGTACCGAACAGGTTGGGGGCCGCAGAGGTGGAGAACACGGTGCCGAACGGCGTGCCGCGGGTGTCCACCGACAGGCCGCGGTTCGGCTGGAAGGTGTTGACGAAGTCGCGCTGGTCGCCGCGCAGTGCCTGGTTGTAGGTGTGCGAACCGGCCACCAGCACGTTCCAGCCCTGCGTGTCCAGGTCGCCCCAGCCGCCGGTGATGGAGGCACGGTAGATGTTGCCGCCCGGATGCTGGTCCTTGTCTTCGAAGACCTGAGCTTCGAGGCCGTGGTAGTTCTTCTTCAGCACGAAGTTGATCACGCCGCCGATCGCATCGGTACCGTACACGGCCGAGGCGCCGTCCTTCAGCACTTCGATGCGCTCGACCGCCGCCATCGGGATCGAGTTCAGGTCGACCGCCGAGCCCTTCATGCCGTGGGTCGCGATGCGGCGGCCGTTCAGCAGGACCAGGGTCGAATCGGCGCCCTGGCCGCGCAGGTTGGCGGAAGATGCACCGTTGTTGCCGCGCTGGGCGCCGGAGGTCACGTCGGCGTTCGAGGCGAGGTTGTCGGAACCGTTGCCGTTGATGTTCAGCACGGCGATCGCCTGCTCGGCGGTCACGATGCCCTGGTCTTCCAGTTGCTTGCGGGTAATGATTTCGACCGGCAGCGCGCCTTCCTTGGCGATGCGCTTGATGCTGGAACCGAGGATCTCAACCCGTTGCATCTTGGGCGCTTGACCGGTCGTGTCGGCAGGGGTGTCGGCCGTGGTCTGTGCCATGGCAGGAC
>JAEWEK010000291.1 GCA_023389425.1 Pseudomonadota bacterium
GCTACGGCCTGATCCTGATGGACCTGGAAATGCCCCAGCTGGACGGTCATGCCGCCACCGCCGCCTTGCGCCGCGATGCGCGTTTCGACCGGGTGCCGGTCATCGCAATGACGGCGCACGCCCTGGCCGAGATCCGCGAGCGCTGCCTGGCCGAGGGCATGCAGGATTACATCACCAAGCCGGCCGAGCCGGAAAAGCTGTACGCCACGCTGGGGCGCTGGCTGGGGCGCGCGCTGGCGCAGATGCCGGCGCATCCGTCGCCGGCGCCAACGCCCTTGCCGGGACTGGCGGGCATCGATTCGGCCGCCGGGCTGCGTACCGTCGGCGGCAATCGCACGCTGTACTTGCAGTTGCTGCAGCGTCTGCGCGAGACCCAGCGCGAAGCCGGCACGGCGATCCGGGCCGACTTCGATGCCGGGCGCCGCGACGAGGCCGGGCGCCGCGCCCACACCCTGCGCGGCGTGGCCGGCGCGATCGGCGCGCGCGAGCTGCAGACGCTGGCGCAGGCGGTGGAGGAGGGCATGGCGCTCTCCAGCGCCGACCCGCGCGTGCTGTTGCGCGGCGTCTCCGCGCTGGAGGCGGCGGTGGCGGACCTGATGCATCAGCTGGACCGCTACTTCGACAGCGAATCCGACGCGCCGGCGGCGCCTTCCGCCGCGCGCGACGGCGCGCAGGAAGCGCTGGCGCGGCTGGCGGTCTTGCTGGACGAGTTCTCCGGCGAGGCGACCGACTATTTCGACAGCGTGCGCGCGGAGCTGGCCACTGTGCTCGATGCGACGGCGATGGCGAGCCTGCAAGCGTATTTATCGCGCTATGAATTCGAGGAAGCGCGCCAGCTGCTTGCGCGGCACGCGGCGGCGGGACTCGGCGCCTGATTGTTCGCTTGATCCAGAGCGAACGCACGGTTGGCGCGCCTACCGGAAAATGGCCAAATAGTATATATTGTTTAAATTGTTAAACGATGGAGTACTACATGGCCAAATCAGCAACCGCCAAGGCCGCGGTCAAGAAATCCACGGCAAAAGCTGTAACGGCGGACGAGGCGCTCGCAAAAGCGCCGGCCAAACGCGCAAGCAAGGCAGCATCCACCGCCGGCGCAAGCAAGCCGGCCGCAGCGGCCAAGCCGGGCGTGTCCAGGGCCGCTGCGCCCGCGGCCAGGCCGGCGGCAGCCAAACCCGCGACAAGCAGGGCGGCGCCGGCCAAATCGGCGCCCGCCAAATCCACGTCGGCCAAACCTGCGGCGGTCAAGGCCACTGCCGGCAAGGCGGCGCCGGCCAAGGCTGCCGCAGTCAAGCCTGTCAAGGCAGGCGGCAAGGCGACGAAAAAAGACGCGAAAGCCGCCAAGGCCGAAGGCGCAAAGGAAGGCAAGGCCGTCAAGGCCGCACGCAAAGGCAAATCCGCGGCCGATGCAAAGTCCGGCGCGGCCAAGGGCGTCTCGGCGGCGGTCAAGGCCGCCGGCAAATCGGCCGCGCGCAGCGGCGGCAAGGCGGCACGCGGTGCGGCCGCGCCGGTGCGCAAGGGCGCGCTCGACGACGCCGGCAACAACGCCAAGCAGCAGCTGGTGCGCGATTCGTTCACGATGCCGGAGCGCGAGTATGCGGTGCTCGCCGAGGTCAAGCAGGCATGCCTCAAGGCCGGTTTCGAAATCAAGAAAAGCGAATTGCTGCGCATCGGCGTCGCGCTGATCAGCCAGATCGACCTGGCCACGCTGCAAAGCGTGCTCGCCAGCCTGCCGCAGCTCAAGACCGGCCGCCCGCGCAGCCGCTAGGCAGGCCTTCCAGGGAGCCGCAGTCCTTGCGGCTCCTTGCCATGCGCTTCAGTGCATGCTCGCGGATTCGCTGCTGAGCTCCTTCAGTTCGCCGATCGAGATATTGGATTTTTCGTGCATCCGCAACAGGATCGTCGGTCCGACGTTCAGCTTGCGGTGCCGGATTTTGCTGATGATCGGGGGCTGCACCTCCAACACGCGGCACAGCTCGGCATCATTCTTCAGGTGCATGCGCTCGATCAGGGTATCGAGCAGTTTGTTGGGCATGAAGCTCGACGGTTCCATCGCCCGCGCTCGGTGCATTGCCTCGAGCATTTCCTGTTTCTTTTGCCGTACGCTCATGTACTTCTCCATTGTTCTGAAACTCTGGTTAAGGACAGATCGTCAGTTCTGGAAAGGCGCGCGGCCGAGTGTTGTTATGATTGCTATCGTTGTGGTGATATTACTACGATGGTTTTGAACTCGACGCACTGTAGATGTCAGTTCGGCATGGCGCGTGGCGCCGCCTCAGGCTGCTTCGACGAGGCCGTTGCGGGTCAGCACGAGGATGCGGTCGGCCATGGCGGCGGCCGCGTGGGAATGGGTGACCATGATGGCGCCGGCGCCGCTGGCGCGGGTTTCCTCGCGCAGCAGGCGCAGGATGCCGTCCGCCGTGTCGGGGTCGAGGTTGCCGGTGGGCTCGTCCGCCAGCAGCAGGGCGGGGCGGTGCACCAAGGCGCGGGCGATCGCCACGCGCTGCAGCTCGCCGCCGGACAGCTGGCGCGGGAAATCGTGGTCGCGCCCGCCCAGGCCGACGGCCGCCAGCATCGCGCCGGCGCGCTCGCCCGAGCCGCCGTTGAGCAGCAGCGGCAGCGCCACGTTTTGCAGCAAGGTCAGGTGCGGCAACACGTGGAAGGCCTGGAAGATGAAGCCCATGCGCGCGCGGCGCAGGCGGGTGGCGGCATCGTCGTCGAGCGCCGCCATCGGCGTGCCGTCCACCAGCACCTGGCCGCTGTCGGGCGCATCCAGCCCGGCGATGATGTTCAACAGGGTCGACTTGCCCACGCCCGATTCGCCCATGATGGCGACGAACTCGCCCGGCGCGAAGCGGTAGGATAGCCCGCCGAGCACTTGCCGGCCGCCATAGGATTTGCTCAGCGTGACCAGTTCCAGCATGTCGGTCAGGCGGCTGGGCGCGGGCGGCGGTGGGCAGGCATGGGACCTTTCAGCACAAGTTGCAGGATGGGCGCACACTTGGAATCCAAGCACGCGCTGGCGAAAAAGCGATTCGGCTATGATGCCAGCACAGCAACATAACACGAGCCATTTCGCATGGTGCGGTGTGGCGGCACGAATGATAAACCTTATGCTGACCTCATGCACGACCGACACTCGACAAGCCACCGCCAGCGCCCACGAACCTGCCGAACTGCAGGCCGGGTTGACGGCGGAGCACGCCTGGATCAGTCCCAAATTCCTGTACGATGAACTTGGCTCGCGCCTGTTCGAGGCGATCTGCGAGCTGCCCGAGTACTATCCCACGCGCACCGAGGCCGCCATCTTCGAGCGCAACGGCGCCGACATCGCGCGCGCCGCCGGTTCCGGGACCACGCTGATCGACCTTGGTGCCGGCAACTGCGCCAAGGCTGCCGGCTTGTTCCCGCTGCTGCGGCCGCGGCAGTACGTCGCGGTCGACATCTCCGCCGATTTCGTCAGCGCCGCCGTCGATAACTTGCGCCGGCGCTTCGGCCAGATGGACATGCTGGCCTGCGGCCTGGATTTTTCTCGCCCGTTCAGCCTGCCGCCGGCGGTGCGCGACGAGCGGCGCCTGTTCTTTTACCCCGGTTCGTCGATCGGCAATTTCGCCCCGGGCGAGGCAGTCGATTTGCTGCGCCGCGTGCGCGCCCAGTGCGGCGACGATGGTGGCCTGCTGATCGGCATCGACCTCGAGAAGGACAAGGCCGTGCTCGACGCCGCGTACGACGATGCGCTCGGCGTCACCGCCGCCTTCAACCGCAATGTGCTGCGCCACACCAACCAGCTGCTCGGGGCCGACTTCGACATCCGCCGCTGGCGCCACCAGGGCTTCTACAACGCGGATGCGGGGCGGGTCGAGATGCACCTGGCCTCGTGCGGCGAGCAGGACGTGCACTGGCCCGGCGGCGGCCGCCGCTTCGGCGACGGCGAGGACATCCACACCGAAAACAGCTACAAATACCTGCCCGCCAGCGCCATCTCCTTGCTCGAGCGCGGCGGCTTCGAGGCGACCCGCATCTGGACCGATCCCCAACGCTGGTTCGCGGTGATCCACGCGCAGGCGATCCACTGATGGACCTGCGGCGCGACCTGGATACCACCCGCCAGCGTTCGCTGCGGCTGGCCGAGCCGTTGTCCGCCGAGGACTGCTGCGCCCAGTCGATGCCGGACGCCAGCCCGGTCAAGTGGCACCTGGCGCATACCACCTGGTTTTTCGAGACCTTCGTGCTGGAGCCGCATGAGCCGGGCTTCGTGCCGTTCGACCCCGCGTTTCGCTATTTGTTCAACTCTTATTACAACGGCATCGGTGCGCGCCATCCGCGGCCGCAACGCGGGCTGCTGACCCGGCCATCGCTGGCGCGGGTGCTGGAGTGGCGGCACCAGGTCGATGCGCGGCTGGCCCGGCTGCTGGAAGCACGCCCGGGCGATGCCGCGCTGGCGGCACTGGTCACGCTCGGCCTGCAACACGAGCAGCAGCACCAGGAACTGATCCTCACCGACGTCAAGCACCTGCTGGCGCAGAACATGACCGGCCCGGCCTATCTCGACCGTCCGCTGGTCCCGGCGGGCACGACCGTCGCGCTCGGCTGGCAGCGCTTCGATGGCGGGCTGGTGAACATCGGTCATGGGGGCGCTGGCTTTTGCTTCGACAATGAGCTGCCGCGCCACCGCGTGTACCTGGAGCCTTTCGAGCTGGCGACCCGGCTGGTCAGCAATGGCGAGTACCTGCGCTTCATCGAGGCGGGCGGCTACCGCGATCCCTCGCTGTGGCTGTCCGAAGGCTGGGACCACGTCGCCGCGGGCGAGCTGGCGCATCCGCTGTACTGGCGCGCCGATGACCGGGGAGCCTGGCAGGAATTCACCCTGCACGGATGGATGCCGCTCGATCCCGCGCGCCCCGTCAGCCATATTTCACTGTACGAAGCGGACGCCTGCGCGCGCTGGTGCGGCGCGCGCCTGCCGACCGAGGCCGAATGGGAAGCCGCCGCCCATGGGCTCGCGGTCGAGGCCGGCGCGCTGCATCCGGCCGCGGCGGCCTCGGGCGGCCTGTCCCAGTTCTTCGGCGCCTGCTGGCAATGGACCAGCAGCAGCTACGGTCCCTACCCGGGCTTCGCGCCCGCAGCCGGCGCGATCGGCGAATACAATGGCAAGTTCATGGTGAATCAATACGTGCTGCGTGGCTCATCCTGCGCCACGCCGCCCGGTCACGCCCGCGCCAGCTACCGCAACTTCTTCCCGGCCGGGGCGCGCTGGCAATTCACCGGGATCCGGCTGGCGCGATGAGCCGCATCCAGCGGAGCCGGGTCCGCATCCTCAACCGGCGCGCCAACGCCTACATCCTGGCGCACCCGCTGGAATTCACGCTGCGCGTCCTCAAGTGCTTCCGCGCGAACCAGGGCTTGCTGCTGGCCGGCGCCGTGGCCTATTACGCGCTGCTCTCGATCGTGCCCTTCGTGATGCTGGCGGTGGTGGTGCTGTCGCATTTCTTCGAACAGGCCGAGCTGCTGGAAACGCTGCGGCGCTACCTCGAGCTGGTGGTGCCGGGGCAGTCGCGGCCCTTCGTGGTCGAGGTCGCGCATTTCCTCGACAACCGCGACCTGATCACCTGGGTGCTGGCGGTGACCATGGTGTTCTTCAGTTCGCTCGCCTTCACGGTGCTGGAAAATGCGATGAGCGTGATCTTCGTGCACCGGGTGGCGATCCGGCGCCGCCACTTCCTCGTGTCGGCCGTGCTGCCCTACTGCTACGTGCTGGCGCTCGGCATCGGCGTCACGCTGGTCACCCTGGTCGCCGGCGCCTTGCAGGTGATGGGGCAGGAAAGCGTCAACCTGTTCGGCCACAGCTGGTCGCTGCACGGCGTGTCCGGGGCGCTGCTGTACCTGCTGGGGCTGGGCGGTGAGATCCTGGTGCTCACCTCGATCTACCTCGTGATGCCGGTCGGGCGCCTGTCGACCTCGCATGCGCTGGTGGGCGGCGTCACTGCGGCGCTGCTGTGGGAAGTCGCGCGCCACCTGCTGGTCTGGTATTTCACCACGCTGTCGCAGGTGAACGTGGTGTACGGCTCGATGACGACCGCCATCGTGGTCATGTTCAGCCTGGAGATCGGCGCCACGCTGCTGCTGCTCGGCGCGCAAGTGATCGCCGAATACGAAAGGGTGGGGCGGCCGTATGCGGAACGCCATGCGCGGCCCTTGACCACCCGTCCCTAGGCGCCGCCGGCGTATCGCCTCTCATTTGCAATTCAGCCACAGCCCCACCCGGTTTGCGACTTGTCAAATTCCTGTCATCCGCAACTGGCACAGTAGCCTTCGGACGATCAATGTCTCACAGGGATTTGACGGAGGAATATATGAAGCCTGAATTCGCAGCAGCCTGGCCGCTGATAGCCGCCTTGCTGGTGGTGGCCGCCCTGGTATGGCTCGCGGCCCGCCGTTTCTGGCGGGCCCGTCCTCGCCGGCGTCTTGCTGTCGGGGAGGCGGGCCTGCAATTGGCCTTCTTCGATGCCTGCGCGCCGGAAGGCGGTATGGTGCCCTTCGACGACTTCCCGGCTGGCCGGCTGCGCTCGACCACGCTTTACGCGAGCGATACGCGACGCGCTTGAGCGCCACATCGCATCGTGAGAGGTTGGCTTCGCAATGATGGCTGCCACCAACTCCAACTAACGCCGTTATCTGTCCGTTTACCGATACTCCTGAATCGGATACACACCTGCTGACATTTCATGGAGCGAGCGACCATACAGTCAATCGCGCACCTCCTTACGTCATACCTCAATAAATTGATGGGGCATCCCAACTGGCGATGTTGCCTTTTGTTCTGTGAACGCTGAGCGACCATC
>JAEWEK010000357.1 GCA_023389425.1 Pseudomonadota bacterium
ACCCGGCGCGGCAGGCGCGCGTGCTGCGCGAGCGCGCGGCCGCGCTGGCGGTGCCGCCCGCCGCATCGGCCGCCGTGCCGCAGGACGGGATCGAGGCCCTGGCCTTCCAGTGCGCCGGCGAACGCTACGCCTTCGATGCGACGCTGGTCGCGCGCGTGCTGCCGATGCAGCCGCTGACGCCGATCCCGGGCCTGCCCGCCCATATCGCCGGTGTCACCATGTCCGAGGGCGAGGTGCTGGCGGTAGTCGACCTGCGCCTGCTGCTGGCGCTGCCGGTGTCCGAGCTGGCCGACCCCAGCGCATTGATCGTGCTGCGCGGCCAGGATAACTGCTTCGCCGTGCTGGCCGAGGCGATCGACGGCGCGCGCCGCTTTGCGCCGGCGGACCTGGGCCACTGCCTGCCGGCGCTGGCCGAACTGGCGAACACCTGCCTGCTCGGCGTCGCCCCCGACCGCACCGCGCTGCTCGATGCGCGGCGCCTGCTGTCCGATACCACCCTGGTCGTCGATGCCGACCGCTGAAACAGGAGAATGACAATGCCGATGTTTGCCGACATGACCACGCGCGCCAAGCTGACGCTCGGCTTCGGCCTGCTGATCGCGACGATGGTGGTGGCCAGCGCCATGTCCTACCAGTCCCTGACCCGCCTGCGCGAGTCGCAGCAGCAGATGTACAGCGACGAGCTGGCGATCGCGCTCAAGATGGTGGAGCTGCGCAACGCGATCAACCGCGAGCGCGTGGCCCTGCTGTCGGCGCTGGTGGCCGAGGGCGGGGCCCAGGCCGGCTTCAACCGCCAGCTCGACACAGAGGAGGTCACCATCCGCGGCCTGCTGGCCAACCTCGAGCCGTACAAGGAAATCGACGAGGAATTCGCGCGCGGCTATACCCGGCTGCTGGCGGCGCACGACGAATACGCGGCGGTGCGCGACGCCGACGTGGTCGGCCCGTACAAGGCCGGCCAGCGCAATGTGGCGGCATCCGCGGTCAGCGGCTCGCTGCAGCGCAAGTTCGAGCAGCTCAAGGCCGTGGCCGACGACATGGGCAAGGAGCAACTGGGGCAGGCGCGCCAGCGCATGCGCGACGGCGAGACGCTGGTCCAGCGCAGCGGCGCCATGCTGGTGGCGATCGCGGTGGCGGCGGTGCTGATCGCGCTGGCGATGGGCTGGTGGCTGAACCGGGCCATCGCGGCGCCGCTGCGGGCGGCCACCACGGTCGCGACGCGCATCGCCACCGGCGACCTGCGGGTGGACGTGCCGCCGCCGACCGGCCGCGACGAGGTCGGGCAGCTGCTGGCGGCGCTTGGCGAAATGGTGCGCTCGTGGCGCGGGCTGGTGACCGAGGCCGGCACCGGCGTGGTGACCCTGACCGCGGCCGCCGGCGAGATCCTGGCCAGCACGGCGCAGGGCGCGGCCAGCTCCACCGAGACGGCGGCCGCCGTCAGCGAGACCACCGCGACGGTGGAAGAGGTCAAGCAGACCTCGCTGCTGTCGAGCGAGAAGTCGCGCGCGGTGTCGGATTCGGCCCAGCAGGCCGCGCGCACCGCCGCCGACGGCCGCCGCGCGCTGGAGGAAAGCGTGCAGGGCATGCAGACCATCCAGCAGAAGATGGAGGAGATCGCCGGCACCGTGGTGCGCCTGTCCGAGCGCAGCCATGCGATCGGCGAGATCACGGCCAGCGTGGCCGGCCTGGCCGAGCAGTCCAACCTGCTGGCGGTGAACGCGGCGATCGAGGCCGCCAAGGCCGGCGAGCATGGCAAGGGCTTCGCGGTGGTGGCCCAGGAGGTCAAGAGCCTGGCCGAGCAGTCGCGCCAGGCCACGCGCCAGGTGCGCGAGATCCTCGGCGAGATCCAGAAGAGCGTGGGCGCGGCGGTGATGATCACCGAGCAGGGCGCCAAGACCGTGGCCCATGGCGTGGAGCAGACCACGCGCGCCGGGCAGGCGATCCGCGAGCTGGCCGAGAACATCGCCGACGCGGCGCAGGCGGCGGTGCAGATCGCGGCCTCCAGCCAGCAGCAGCTGGCCGGAATGGACCAGGTGGCGCTGGCGATGGAGAACATCCAGCAGGCCAGCGCCGAAACCGCGGCCGGCTCGCGCCAGGCCGAGGCCTCGGCGCGCGACCTGCACGCGCTGGGGCAGTCGCTGCGCCGCGTGGTCGAGCGATTCCAGGTGTGAGCGGCCGATGAGCGATCCGCAGTTCCGCCAGCGCCTGCGCGCCATCTTCGGCGAGGAAGCGCGCGAGCACCTGGCCCAGGTCGACGCCGGGCTGGTGGCGCTGGAGCAGGCCGCCGGGCCCCAGCGCGCCGTGGCGGTCGAGCGGATCCTGAAGGCGCTGCACACGCTCAAGGGCGCGGCGCGCACGGTCGACGAAATGGAGCTGGAGCGCCTGTGCCACGCGCTCGAAGGGGCGCTGGGCGCGCTGCGCGATGCGCCGGTGGCGGCATCGGCGGAACAGTTCGACCGCCTGCATCAGGCCGCGGGCGCGGCGCGCGAGGTGGTCGATTTGCCGGCGCTGCGCAGCCGCAAGCGCGCCTCGCTGCTGGCGGCGCAGCTGGACGCCGCCGGGCGCAAGGGCGCGCAGGCGCCGGAACCGGCGCCGCTGGAGGACC
>JAEWEK010000034.1 GCA_023389425.1 Pseudomonadota bacterium
GCATTGGCCAGGCGCGCCAGTTCGCGGCCGGCTTCCTCGAGGATGCGGTCGGCGGCGGGATCCTGTCCGGCGGCGGCGGCGACCGCCAGCGCCAGCTTGCCCACTTCGCCGCGCTCCTGGGCGTAAATGAACTGGCGCGACAGCGACCAGTCGTCGCCGCCGATGTAGTCGAACACGGCGCGCGCCAGCGGCGACTGCTGCCAGCAGCCGGGGCGCTCGTCCTCGTTGCGCCAGACGTGACGCAATGCCTCGCGTGCGATCCAGAAGCCGCCGCCGCCATCGTCCAGCACCACGCCGCGCCCGCCGGCACGGTGGAATTCGCCATCGGCATCGATGAAGGCGCCGATCGAGCCGGTGCCCGCGTAGACGAGATAGCCTTCGCCGGGCGTGAAGCTGCCGAGATAGGCGATCTCGATGTCGTTGCACAGCGTGACGGCGCGCGGCGACAGGTGCAGCAGCTCGCCCAGCCACAGCTGCAGCTGTTCGCCGTCGCCGCCGAAGCCCGTGAGACCGGCGCGCACCCGCACCGGGTGGCCGTGGCGCAGCACGTCGCGCGCCAATTCGGAGAAGGTGGCGTGGACGGCGTCGCGCCCCGCCGGATTGCTCATCTGCAGGGCCGACAGGCCGGCAACGTGCCCGGACGCGACGATCGCACCGCCCGGGGCGGCCAGCGCCCAGCGCGTCTGCGTACCGCCGGCGTCGATGCCGAGGCCGATGCCGCTGTCGAATTCGTTCATTTTCCCCACACCTGCACACGCTCGCTCTCATTGCCCAGGCGATCGACCGCGCTGACGAATACCGAGTTCGGCTCGCCCAGCCTGGGATCGTCCACCACCAGCGCGTGCTGCTGCGCCGCCGGCACCACCGAGAAACGCCACTCTTTGCCGTAACGCGTCCACACGGCATACACGGTATCGCCCTTGTCCGACAACATATTCAGCTTCAGCATACGCCCACCGCGCGTTGCGCTCACTTTCGGCGCGGGCGGCGGCGTGCTGCCCAGCCACGGCGTGGCCGGTACCAGCGCCGCCTGCCCGTACGGCCCAGCCTTCAGCATGTCGTCGATGCCCTTGCGGTTCTCCATCAGCGTGACCATCGAAAAATGCACGTGGCCGCCGGCGCCCGGGCGTGACCGCGTGATCGCAACCTGGTCGATGACTTCCTGCGGCTGGTAATCCCTGGTCGGCGCGCCGATGCGGCTGGTGAACAGACCCGGCCAGATGTGGCGGCCCTGCGTGTTTTGCCCGATCCAGTAGTCGAGCAGCACGTCGTAGGCCTGCCCCGCCTGCGCAACCGGCCAGTACAGCTGCGGCGACAGGTAATCGAGCCAGCCCTTCTGCAGCCAGGTCTCGGCATCCGCATACAGCTTGTCGTACTGCGAGAAGCCGGTGATGGTCGGCGGGCGGCGGTCCGGACGGCCGATGCCGAAGGGGCTGATGCCGACCCGTACCCACTTCTTCTCGCGGTGGACTTCCTCGTACATCGCCTCGATCAGCCGGTTGACGTTGTCGCGGCGCCAGGAAGCCCTGTCCAGCTTGCCGCCGCCGGCGACATAACGCTGCCACGAGGGCTGGTCCGGGAAGTCGAGCTCGGCTTTCGCGGCCTTGCCGTCGAGCGCGGCGGCGTTGCCGGCCGCGTTCGGCGCTTCGATCGGATAGGGATAGAAATAATCGTCGATGTGGACGCCGTCGATGTCATAGCGCTTGACCACGTCGAGCACCACGTCCAGCGTCTGCTTCGATGCCGATTCCTCGCCCGGATCCATCCACAGGAAATTGCCGTAGCTTTTCACCGCGGCCGGATTGGTGCGCGAGATGTGGTTCGGCGCGGCCGGCGATTTGGCGATGTTGTGGCGCGCACGATACGGATTGAACCAGGCGTGCAGCTCCAGCCCGCGTGCGTGCGCCTCGGCGACCCAGAACTTGAGCGGGTCGTACCACGGCTGCGGCGGTTTGCCCTGGGTGCCGGTCAGGTATTCCGACCATGGCTCGATGTTGGAGGCGTAGATCGCATCGGCGGATGGCCGCACCTGCAGCACGATCGCGTTCAGCTTCAGCTCCTTGGCGCGGTTCAGGATCGCGATGGCCTCGGCCTGCTGCTGCGCGGCGTTCAGGTTCTGCTTGCTCGGCCAGTCGATGTTGGCGACGGTGGACACCCAGGCCGCGCGGAACTCGCGCGGCGCGGGCGGCGGCTGGTCGGCGCCGGCGATCGGGGTGGCGCCCGGCACGGTTGCCACCGGCGGCGTTTTACAGGCCGTCATCACGCCGGCCAGCGCCAGCGCACTGGCCACTCCTGCAAGCGCGAACGCGCGTCGTTTCAGATGAGTCTGCACCCGGGGCTCCCTTGTTTTTCTAGACTTTCACAAACCATTTCTTGCGCCACATAAGCCATGCCAGGCCGAACATGAACAGGTTGAACAGCAGGGCGTACAGCAAGGAGGTATTGACCGGGCCGAGCGGCAGCGCGCGCAGCGGCGCATACAGCAGTTTTCCGAGCGCGGCCTTGCTGCCGTCCGGCTGGTCGAATTTGATGAAGCCGAACATCTTGGCCAGGAAACCTGACAGCGCGAACACGAACAACGCGTTCATGCCGTAAATGACGAAGGGCTTGCTCCAGCGCGCCGCGATCTCGCGAGCGGTCCGGTGCGGATTGACGTCCAGCAGCCAGTAAAAAGCGCCGAACACCACCAGCGCCCAGCCCGTCATCAACAGGCAATAGGACGGGGTCCACAGGCTCTTGTTGATCGGCATGAGTATGGTATCGGAAATCGCACCGAGCCATAAGAAGAGCAGCCCCGCCAGCAGCATCCAGACGGTCTGTTCGGTGCGCGGCAATTTTGCCAACAAGAAGCGGCCGGCCAGCACGCCGAACAGCTGGCTGCAGATCGCGGGCAATGTACTGACAATGCCTTCAGGATCCCAGGTCTTCGATTGCACCCAGGTATGCTTTCCGAGCACCATGCGGTCGATCCAGGCGCCGAAATCCTGGCCCGGTTCCAGCACGCCGGCGCCGATGCCTGGCACCGGGACGGCCAGCATCAGGATGCTGTACACGGTGAACAGGGCGGCGATGACGGCCAGCGTCGCGCGCCAGCCGCAGTAGACCACGACCGGCGCCGACAGCAAGGTGCAGATGGCGATCCGCTGCAGCACGCCGAGGATGCGCACCTTTTCCAGGTTGAAGTAGGGCAGGTAGTTGAGGAAAAAGCCGATCAGGAAGATCAGCAGCGCGCGCCTGGCGAGCTTGGCCAGCAGGCGCGGCTTGTCGGCGCCGGCATCGGCGAGGCGGCCGAGCGACAGCGCCATCGACACGCCGGTGATGAACAGGAAGAAGGGAAAGATGCAGTCGGTGAAGGTCCAGCCATTCCACTTGGCGTGTTCCAGCTGCGAATACAGATTGCCCCAGTCGCCGGGATTGTTCACCAACACCATCGCGGCAATGGTGAAGCCGCGAAATGCGTCAAGCGACACCAGACGGCTGTTTGTGTCTCCCATTCACTGTCCCCATTCTTATTGTTTGCCTCAAGCCGTCGTCCCCGCGCAGGCGGGAACGACGGTTTTACTGCTAACTTTTACTTCTTCCCAAACTCTGGATCGATCTTGACCAGTGCCGCCATGATGAACGCCGGCGCCGTCGACAAACACGCCCAGATAAAGAAATTGCGATACCCCAGATAGGCCTGGATATCCCCGCTGACATAGCCCGGCGCCATCATCCCCAGCGCCATGAGTCCCGTGCAGATCGCGTAATGGGCCGTCTTGTGCTCGCCTTCCGACACCATGATCATGTACAGCAGCATTGCCGTGAAGCCGAAGCCGTAGCCGAACTGCTCGATCGCGAGGCAGGCCGTAATCAGCGCGAAACTCTGCGGCTGTACGCTGGACAGGAACACGAAGACCAGGTCCGGCAGATGCACGCCGAACACCATCAGCCACAGCGAACGCTTCAGGCCCAGGCGCGAGATCAGCCAGCCGCCGAACAGGCCGCCGATGGTCAGCGAGATGATGCCGAAGGTGCCGTAGGCGGCGCCGTACTGCTCGTTGGTGAGGCCGAGGCCGCCCGCCGACACCGGATCCTTCAGGAAGGGCGCGACCAGCTTGAGGATCTGCGCCTCGCCCAGGCGGAAGGTGAGGATGAAGCCGAGGATCAGCCAGATGTCGCGCTTTTTGAAGAAGCTGGCGAAGGTATCGACGAAGCCCTGCACCGGATTGCCCGACTTGACCGCGTGGTCGGCGGCCGGGCGCGGCAGGATGAACTGGTGCCAGGCCACCAGCACGCCGAACACGGCGGCCAGGATCACGAAGGAGGTCGACCACGCCAGGCGCACGTCGCCCATCGAGCGCGTCAGCACGCCGACCAGCACCACCAGCGGCCCCTGCACCACCAGGTTGGCCAGCCGGTAGAAGGTGCTGCGCACGCCGACAAAGGCGGCCTGGTCCTTCTGCCGCATGCCGAGCATGTAATAGCCGTCGGCCGCGATGTCGTGCGTGGCCGAGCTGATCGCCATCAGCCACAGCGCGGCCAGCGACAGGATGATGAAGTTGGGCGCATGCAGGGCGCCGGCCAGCGCGCCCAGCGCGGCCGCCACCACCAGCTGCAGCAGAACGGTCCAGCGGCGCTTGGTGCCGAACATGTCGACCACGGGCGACCACAGCGGCTTGATGACCCACGGCAGGTACAGCATGCTCGTGTAGTGCGTGATCTCGGGATTGGACAGGCCCAGGTCCTTGTACATGACGACCGCGAGGGTCATCACGACGGCGTACGGAACCGCCTGATTGAAGTAGACGGAAGGCACCCACAGCCACGGGTTTCGGGCTTGCTGTTCTTGCATAAGTTGTCGTTGCCCGGGCAGGACGGGGGCGCCGTTCACGCTATGCGGCCAGTGCTGCGCGCACGCTGCCGCGCGACGAATCCAGCAAGGCCCGTGCTTGCTCGACGCTGGTGTTCTTCGACAAGGCCACGATCGCGACCTTGACGTGGAAACCGCACTGTTCCAGCACCGCGCGCGCGGCGGCCTCGTCGGCGCCGGTGGCGAAACTGGTCAGGCGGATCGCGCGTCGCACGAGCTTGGCATTGGTCGCCTTCAAGTCTACCATCAGGTTGCCGTAAACCTTGTTCAAACGCACCATCAAGGCGCTGGAGAAGGTGTTCAGCGCGATCTTTTGCGAGGTGCCGGCTTTCAGGCGGGTGCTGCCGGAAATCACTTCCGAGCCGGTGTCGAGGGTGACGCCGATCTCGGCCTCGGCG
Source organism: Pseudomonadota bacterium (assembly GCA_023389425.1). Lineage (GTDB taxonomy): Bacteria > Pseudomonadota > Gammaproteobacteria > Burkholderiales > Burkholderiaceae_D > Telluria. The sequence continues at coordinate 5,251 of JAEWEK010000034.1, forward strand.
GCGACCGGGGCGCCGGGATTGTTGGCGAAGCCGATGGTCAGCGCACCGGCCGCGCGCGCCGCGCGCAGCGCGCCCAGCACGTAGGGCGTGCCGCCCGAGGCCGCGATCGCCAGCACCACATCGTTCTTGCCGACATTGACCGAGCGGATATCGGCCGCGCCCTGCGCGACATCGTCTTCCGCACCTTCGACCGCGACGAACATCGCCTCGCTGCCGCCGGCCAGCAGGGCCACCGCGCGGCCATGCGGCCAGGAGAAGGTCGGGTACAGCTCCACGCTGTCCAGCACGCCGAGCCGGCCCGAGGTGCCGGCGCCGACGTAGACCAGGCGCCCGCCCGCTTCCATCCGCGGCACGGCGGCGTCGACGGCCGCGGCGATGCTGGCGGCAGCCGCGCGCACGGCGTTGACGGCATTGATCTGGTCGTCCGCCAGGACGCTCACCAGCCGATCGGTCGGATACCGGTCGAGCTCGGCGTGGGCCGTGGACGGATTTTCGGTGTTCAGCATGGCGAAAGGCTTGAGGCTAGGGATAGAACCAGTGTAATACCAATTTGGCAGCTGCTCCCATGAAAGGATCGGCCTTCGCCATTCCGAAAAGTTATGCTGGAGTGCGCCGCATTTCGGCGACGAAGTCGTAATGATCGCTGCGGCAATACGAATGGGTCAGCTCGACGGCCTGGCCCGCTTCCGTGTAGCCGACGCGGGTGATGAACAGCACCGCCTGCCCTTCCGGGATGCCGAGCTGGCTGGCCAGCAGCGCCGGGGCGTTCATGGCGCGGATATGCTGCAGCGCCCGCACCGGCATGTGCCCGGACTTGTCCAGGAACTCGTACAGGGAACTGGACACCTGTTCCGGATGCGGCAGCACGCTGGCCGGAATCACGCTGAGCTCGTAGGCCATCGCCACCTCGTCGGCCAGGCGCAGGCGCTCCAGGCGGGCCACGCGGCTGCCGGGCGACAGGCCCAGCGACAGCTGCTGGTCGGTATCGGCCACCACCACCTCGCGCCGCAGCCAGTGCGAGCTGGGCTGGTAGCCGCGCTGCTGCAGCTGTTCCGAGAAACTGGACAGGTTGGACAGCGGCTGCTCGATGCGCGGCGCGATGTAATTGCCGGAGCCGCGCCGGCGCACCACCAGGCCCTGCTCGACCAGCTGGTCGATTGCCTTGCGGGCGGTGACGCGCGACACGTCCAGCCGTTCGGACAACACGCGCTCGGACGGCAGCGCCTGGTCGACCTGGTAGCGGCCCTCGCGCACGTCGCGGATGAGCTTGCGCGCCACCTGCAAGTACAGGGGCGAGTTATCGTTGGTGTCGATCTGGAAGGCGTCGGTCGTGCTCATGGGACAAGAGTGTACGGCCTGTGCGCCATCGGCGCCAGCCATGATCCGCGCTCATGCCCGGAAGTTATGCATGCCAAACGGCTATTCATTGGCTGCTGCCATGGGGCGGTCGTATGCTCGGCAAAAAACACAGGAGACCGGGATGGTACATCGCAGGGATGCATTGCTGGGACTGGCGCTGCTGGGCGCCATGCAGCCGCTGGCGGCGCTGGCCAAAGGCAAGGGCGAGGGCTTCGCCCAGCTCGACGCCGAGCTGGCCGCGATCGTGAACAATCCGGCCTGCGAGCTGGCCAGCCTGTCCGTGGTGGCGGTTCGCAAGGGCAAGATCGCCTACGAACGGCAGTTCGGCCGCCGCTATATCGGCAACGGCGGCGCGCCGGACCAGCCGGTCGACGGCCGCACCCTGTTCCGCATCGCCTCGATCTCGAAGACGATGACCATGCTCGGCCTGCTGCGGCTGGTGGAAGCGGGCAAGGTCGACCTCGACGCCGACGTCTCGCAATACCTCGGCTTCCAGCTGCGCAATCCCAACTTCCCGGAGCGCGCGATCACGCTGCGCCATCTCGTCACCCACCGCTCGTCCCTGCGCGACGAGGCCGGCTATTCCTGGGGCGCGGACACGGCGCTGAAGGACGTGCTGGTGCCCGGCGCCCGCCTGTACGGCAAGGGCGCGATGTGGGCCGCGAATGCCGGTCCGGGCGACTACTTCACTTACTGCAACCTCGGCTGGGGGATCACCGGCACCATCATGGAAGCCGTCACCGGCGAGCGCTTCGACCGGCTGCAGCAGCGCCTGCTGATCGGCCCGCTGGGCCTGAGCGCCGGCTATAACCCGGCCGAACTGCCGGGCGACGGCCTGGCCAAGCTCGCCACCCTGTACCGCAAGCGCAGTACCGATGATGACGCCAAATGGAACCCGGCCGGGCCGTGGATCCCGCAGGTGGACGACTACAGCAGCAAGCCGGTCGCGGAGGCCGCCGGCCTCGAGCGCTACGTGCCGGGCGCGAACGCCACCCCGTTCAGCCCGACGGGCGGCATGCGCATCTCGGCGCACGACATGGCGGTGGTCATGATGGCGCTGATGAATGGCGGCACGCACGCCGGCCGGCGCATCTGGAAGCAGGCTTCGCTGGACCAGATGTTCACGCGCCAGTGGACCTACGACGGCAAGGGCGGCAACGGCGATTCGCTGGACGGCCTGTTCAATGCCTGGGGCCTGGGCAACGAGCAGTGGCCGGACGATCCGGCGACCCGCACCCGCGTGGTGGAAGGCGGCGGCTTCGCGCCGGTCGGCCACCTTGGCGACGCCTACGGAGCGCAGACCCTGTTCATGGCCGACCTCAAGAAGAAGAACGGCATCGTCGCCCTGGTCGGCGGCACCGCCACCGACCCGCTCGCCTACAAGGGCCGGTACTCTTCGCTGGCCCGCTTCCAGGAGCAAATCCTGACGAGTATTTACCGGCAGGCAATTCTTATGCAAAAAGCATAAATTTATCCGGCCGCAAGCATGAAAAGCGGTTATGCCCGCCCGCGCTACATTCATTGGCCCCGGGCGGGGGCCAGCACCTAAGCTCTCGGGTATGACGAAGAATACTCATGGTCAAGTTATCGTAATTGGGGGAGGGGTGGTCGGCCTGACCACCGCCTGGTGGCTGCTGGACGCCGGTTTCGGCGTCACCCTGCTCGAACGCGGCGGCGCCGTCGCCACCGGCGCCAGCTACGCCAACGGCGGGCAGCTCAGCTATCGCTATGTCTCGCCGCTGGCGGACGAAGGCGTGCCGCTGAAAGCGATCAAATGGCTGTTCCAGGAAACCGGTCCGCTGCGCTTCACGCCGGAACTCGATATGCGCCAGTGGAGCTGGCTGGCCAGCTTCCTCGCCAACTGCCGCGCCGACCTGAACCGCAAAACCACGGCCAAGCTGCTCGAGCTGGGCGAACTGTCGCGCCGTTCGATGGAGCAGCTCGAGCTGGCCGTGCCGCACCAAGCCTTCCAGTGGCGCGAATCGGGCAAGCTGGTGGTCTACCGCAGCAAGGCATCGTTCGACGCCGCCACCGTCAAGGCGGAAGGCTCGGCCCAGGTGTGGAGCGCGGCCGACTGCGCCGCCAACGAGCCGGCGCTGGGCGCCGTGGCCGACCAACTGGCAGGTGGCATCTACAACAGCGGCGAGGCGGTGGCCGACTGCCGCCTGTTCTGCGAAGTGCTGGCCGCGCGCCTGCAAGAGCATCCGAATTTCCGCGGCATCATGCATGAGGAAGCCATCGGCTTCGTCACCGACAAAGGCAAGGTGACCGCGGTCGACACCCTGAGCGGCAAGCTGTCGGCCGACGCCTTCGTGCTGGCGGCCGGGATCCAGAGCCGCACCCTGGCCGCGAGCGCCGGCATCAAGCTGCCGCTGTATCCGCTGAAGGGCTACAGCCTGACGGCGCCGATCCGCGCCACCGACGTCGCGCCCGACATCAGCGTGACCGACTTCGAACGCAAGGTGCTGTACGCGCGCATCGGCGACAAGCTGCGCGTGGCCGCGATGGTGGACATGGTGGGCGAGGACCTGAGCCTGAACCCGCGCCGCATCGGCAGCCTGACCCGCCAGGTGCGGGAAACCATGCCGACCGCGGCCGACTACAGCCGCATCGAAGCCTGGGCCGGCCTGCGCCCGGCGACGCCGAACAGCGCCCCGATCATCGGCGGCACCCGCTACGGCAACCTGTGGCTGAACGTGGGCCACGGCCCGCTCGGCTTCACTTTCGCCTGCGGCACCGCTTCGCTGCTGGCCGGCATGATGCAGGGCAAGCCAGCGCCGTTCGGGCTGGATGGATTGACGCTGCGCTGAAGATCAAGCCGCTTGGGCAATGGCGCAGCGGCATTCATGTCGCGCTTTAGCGGCCGTATATATTGCGCACCTTGTCGGTCCACCACACGTACCGGACGCGGGTCCATGCCTCGACCGGCACGCCATCCTTACGCACCGCGCCGAATCGGCAGCCGAGGAAGCCCTTGAGCGTGGCCCGGTCCAGTTCGCGAAATCCCGTGGAGACGACCAGCTTCGCGCGGCTGACATAGCCGTCGGTGTTAACCAGCACCGAGACCTCCGCCGCGCCGCGCTCCTGATTCGCGATCGAGCCGGCCGGCCATTCCGGACGACAGTTCGTCGTTTGCACGATCTCGTCCGCATCGATAGCAAATTCCTGCGCGCCAACCTGCTTGACCGGATTTTGGGCGAACGCGGGACCAACATGCGCAAGTAATACAAGCATTGGCACAAGCCCACAGATTTTCTGAATATTCATTTGACCGCTCCAGTTCGGAAAAATGTTGAAAATGTGCATGTCCGACGGCTCATCATAGGACGGATTCCTTCTCCATTGTTGCAATTTTTGCAGCCATGCACGGCGCATGGGGGTGCCCGTCACGACGAGCCTGACCTCCCACCATGAAATCGCGGATAATTGCCGCCATGTCTAGCAAATCCAAGCCGGCCGCTGCCTGCCCCTGCGGCGGCGCCTCGCTCGCCGCCTGCTGCGGCCCCTATCTCGACGGGCAAGCCGTCCCCCAGACCGCCGAAGCCCTGATGCGCTCGCGCTATACCGCCTACACCCTCAAGAACGAGGCTTACCTGCAGGCGACCTGGCACCCGAGCACCCGGCCCACGGAGCCCGTCACGGACGAGAACGAAAAGCTCCAATGGCTGGGACTTGAGGTAAAATCTGCTTTACGTTTACGTCAACGTAAAGCAGACTTGCCGGAACAACCAGACCACGACACCGTCGAATTCGTGGCCCGCTTCAAGCTCGGCGGCCGCGCCCACCGGCTGCACGAGCTCAGCCGCTTCGTGCGCGACACCGGCGCCGATGGGGTGGCCCGTTGGTTCTATTTGGACGGCAGTTTCCCGAACGAGAACAAGTAGAGGACGCAATGCCCCATATCGAGAGCAAACTCAACCCCCGCAACGAGGATTTCAAGGCCAATGCGGCGGCGATGCAGGCCGTGGTCGACGACCTTCGCGCCAAGGTCGCGCAAGTGGCCAAGGGTGGCGGAGAGGCGGCCTCCGCCAAGCACGTCGCGCGCGGCAAGCTGCTGCCGCGCGACCGCGTCCAGATGCTGCTCGACCCGGGCACTCCCTTCCTCGAGTTCTCCCAGCTGGCCGCGTATGAGATGTACGACAATGCGGCGCCCAGCGCCGGCATCATCACCGGCATCGGCCGCGTCGCCGGGCAGGAATGCGTGATCGTCTGTAACGACGCCACCGTCAAGGGCGGCACCTACTACCCGATGACGGTCAAGAAGCACCTGCGCGCGCAGGAGATCGCCGACCAGAACGAGCTCCCCTGCATCTACCTGGTCGATTCCGGCGGCGCCAACCTGCCCAACCAGGACGATGTCTTCCCCGACCGCGAGCACTTCGGCCGCATCTTCTACAACCAGGCAAACTTGTCGGCCAAGGGCATCCCGCAGATCGCCGTGGTGATGGGTTCCTGCACGGCGGGCGGCGCCTACGTGCCGGCGATGAGCGACGAATCCATCATCGTCAAGGAACAGGGCACCATCTTCCTCGGCGGCCCGCCGCTGGTGAAGGCCGCGACCGGCGAAGTGGTGACGGCCGAAGACCTGGGCGGCGGCGACGTGCACACCCGCCTGTCCGGCGTGGCCGACCACCTGGCGCAGGACGACCTGCACGCCCTGTCGCTGGCGCGCACCATCGTCTCCAACCTGAACCGCGTCAAGCCGCAGCAGGGTGCGCTGCGCGAATCCGCCGAGCCCAAATACGCGCCGGAGGAACTGTACGGCGTGATCCCGGTCGACACCTGCAAGCCCTTCGACGTGCGCGAAGTGATCGCCCGCATCGTGGACGGCAGCGAATTCGACGAGTTCAAGGCGCGCTACGGCACCACGCTGGTGTGCGGCTTCGCCCACATCTTCGGCCAGAAAGTCGGCATCGTCGCCAATAACGGCATCCTGTTCTCGGAGTCCGCGCTCAAGGGCACGCACTTCATCGAGCTGTGCGCCCAGCGCAAGATCCCGCTGGTCTTCCTGCAGAACATCACCGGCTTCATGGTCGGCCGCAAATACGAAAACGAAGGCATCGCCCGCAACGGCGCCAAGATGGTGACGGCGGTGGCGACGGCCGCGGTGCCCAAGTTCACGGTCATCATCGGCGGCAGTTTCGGCGCCGGCAACTACGGCATGTGCGGCCGTGCCTTCTCGCCGCGCTTCCTGTGGATGTGGCCGAACGCGCGCATTTCCGTCATGGGCGGCGACCAGGCCGCGTCGGTGCTGGCCACCGTCAAGCGCGATGGCATCGAAGCCAAGGGCGGCACCTGGACTGCTGACGAAGAAGCCGCGTTCAAGCAGCCGATCAAGGACCAGTACGAGCACCAGGGCCACCCCTACTACGCCAGCGCGCGCCTGTGGGACGACGGCATCATCGACCCGGCCGACACGCGCATGGTGCTGGGCCTGGGCATCTCGGCCGCGCTCAACGCCGAAATCGACGACACCAAATTCGGCGTCTTCCGCATGTAAGGAACAGGCATGGACTACCAGACCCTGACCATCACCGTCGCCGACCGGCTGGCCACCGTCACGCTCAACCGGCCGGACCTGCGCAACGCCTTCAACGAAAACTCGATCGCCGAACTGGCGCAGGCCTTCGACGAGCTGGGACAAAGCGAGGAAGTACGCGCCATCGTGCTGGCCGCGAACGGCCCGGCTTTCTGCGCCGGCGCGGACCTGAACTGGATGAAGAAAATGGCCGGCTACTCGCAGGCCGAAAACGAAGCCGACGCGATGCGCCTGGCCAGCATGCTGCGCACCATCTACTTCTGTCCCAAGCCGGTGGTGGCCAGGGTGCAGGGCGACTGCTACGCCGGCGGCATGGGCCTGGTGGCGGCCTGCGACATCGTGGTCGCCAGCGAAGGCGCCAATTTCTGCCTGTCCGAGGTGAAGCTCGGCCTGGTGCCGGCCA
>JAEWEK010000084.1 GCA_023389425.1 Pseudomonadota bacterium
GCGTACCCACGCCGATGGTGTCGCCCAGGGAAATCTCGTAACAGCCCATCGCCAGCAGGTCGGCGGCCACGGCAGCGACTTGTTGCGCGGCGATCTCGCCTTCGTAGGGGCAGCCCAGCACGCAGGACACATAGCCGCGCACCCGTAGGCCGTGCCGGCTGGCGGCGGCCAGCAGCGGCTCGAAGCGGGCCAGGCTTTCGGCAATGGAACAGTTGATGTTCTTCTGCGAGAAGCTCTCCGAGGCGGCAGCGAACACCGCAACCTCATCCGCGTCGGCCGTCAGCGCAGCCTCGAAGCCCTGCAGATTGGGGATCAGTGCCGAGTAGACGACCCCGGGACGCCGGCTGATGCCGGCAAACACCTCGGTGCTACCGGCCATCTGCGGCACCCATTTGGGTGAAACAAAGCTTCCGGTTTCGATGAAGCGCAGGCCGCTGGTCGTCAGGTCATCGACCAGCCGCACCTTGTCGGCGACCGCAATCGGCTGCTTCTCGTTCTGCAGGCCGTCGCGCGGGCCGACCTCGACCAGGCGGACCTGTTGCGGCAGGCTCATGGCGCGTCCTCCAGCTCCACCAGCGCCGCGCCCTCGCTGACCATGTCGCCCTCGGCGCAATACAGCGCCTTGACGATACCGGCCTGCGGTGCGCGGATGCTGTGCTCCATCTTCATGGCTTCCATCACCACCAGCGCGGTGCCGGCTTCGACGGCCTGACCCGGTTCGACCAGCACGCGGACCACGCTACCGTTCATGGGCGCGCCCAGCCCGCCGCCCGGGTGGGCATGCGCGGCCTCGGCTTCGGCAATCGGATCGAAGCGCGTTACCGCATGCAGTTCACCCTGCCAGCCCAAGTACAGGGTATCGCCCTGGCGAATGGCGGTCGTCGTTGTGCGTGGCTGTCCAGCCTGCGCAGCGTCGACCTGTGGCCGGACGATGTGCGACTCGCCGTTGCAGCGCAGGTGCAGGATGCTCTGTGCCGGCAGCCCGGCGCGCCAGCCCGTGCGCTGGCCCCACGGCGAATGGGGGTCATCGGCGCGGCGGCATTCGGGCTCACTGCGCAGGAAAGCCGCACCGGCCAGTTGCCAGAAGGCTTCCGATAGTTCGCTTGGAGGCGGCAGCAGCTCGGCCTGATGGCGGGGGATGAAGCCGGTGTCCAGTTCGGCCGCCGCAAAGGCCGGGTGGGCCAGTACGCGCTTGAGGAACGCCTGGTTGGTCTTGAAGCCGCCCACCGCCAGCTCATCAAGCATGCTCAGCAGACGCAGGCGCGCTTCCTCGCGGGTTTCCCCCCAGGCGATCAGCTTGGCCAGCATGGGGTCGTAGAACGGCGAGATGTTGTCGCCTTCGGCGACACCGCTGTCCACCCGGCGACCGGGGCCGGTGGCGGGTTCGCGGTACAAGTCCAGGCGCCCGGAGGCGGGCAGGAAGTCCTGATCGGCGTCCTCGGCATACAGCCGCACTTCGATGGCATGGCCATTGAGCGGCACCTGTTCCTGACGAATCGGCAGCGGCGCGCCGCCGGCCACGCGCAGCTGCCAGGCCACCAGGTCGAAACCGGTGACAGCCTCGGTCACCGGATGCTCCACCTGCAGGCGCGTATTCATTTCCATAAAGAAGAAGTCGCCGCGCTCATCAAGCAAGAACTCCACGGTCCCGGCGCCCACGTAGCCGATGGCCAGGGCAGCCTTGACGGCGGCCTCGCCCATGGCAGCGCGCAGTTGCGGGCTCAGGCCCGGGGCGGGTGCTTCCTCCACCACCTTCTGGTGGCGGCGCTGGATCGAGCAGTCGCGCTCGTTGAGGTACAGGCAGTTGCCGTGACTGTCGGCAAACACCTGAATTTCTACGTGGCGTGGCTTGAGCACGTATTTTTCCACCAGCATGCGCGCGTCGCCGAACGCCGCCTGCGCTTCGCGTTGGGCGGACTCCAGCGCCTCGGCCAGTTCCGCCTCGCGCTCCACCACCTTCATGCCCTTGCCACCGCCACCGGCGGCGGCCTTGAGCAGCACCGGATAGCCGATGCGTTCGGCGGCGGTGCGGAAGGTGGCCAGATCCTGGGCTTCGCCGTGATAGCCGGGCACCAGCGGCACGCCGGCGGTTTCCATCAGCGCCTTGGCGGCCGATTTGCTGCCCATGGCGTCGATGGCCGAGGCGGGCGGGCCGACGAAGATCAGGCCATTGTCCGCGCAGGCACGGGCGAAAGCGGCGTTCTCGGAAAGAAAGCCGTAACCGGGGTGGATGGCCTGGGCGCCGCTGGCCCTGGCGGCGGCGATCAGGCTGTCGATCTTCAGGTAGCTGTCGGCCGGCTTGGCGCCGCCGAGGTCGATGGCCATATCCGCTTCGCGAACATGCCGCGCGTCGCGGTCGATGGCGCTGTGCACGGCGACGGTACGCAGGCCCTGGGCCTTGGCCGTGCGCATGATGCGGCAGGCGATCTCGCCACGGTTGGCGATCAGCAGCGTGGTAATCATGGGTGTTGAGCTCCCGGAATTCATTCAGTGCTGCCAGTTCGGTTTGCGCTTTTCCAGAAAGGCCTTGAGTCCTTCCTGACCCTCGGCGCTGACGCGGATGCGGGCGATGGCATTTTCGGTGTGGCGGCGCAGGGCAGGGCTGAGCATGCCGTGGCCGACCTCGTTGAGCAGTTCCTTGCAGGCCACCAGCGCCTGCGGGCTGTTGAGCAGCCATTGTCCGACCCAGTGTTCGACCGCGGCCTCCAGCCCGGCGTCCGCGTAACACTCGGCGAACAGGCCCAGCTCCCGGGCGCGCGGGCCGTCGAAGGCCTCGGCGCTCAGCGCATAGCGGCGTGTCGCGCGGCGGCCGATGGCGTGCACCACGAACGGGCTGATCACCGCAGGAACCAATCCGACGCGCACTTCGGACAGACAAATGCGCGCCGTCTCGCTGCCGATGGCCATGTCGCAGCAGGCGATCAGACCCACCGCGCCGCCATATGCGGCGCCCTGCACCACGGCCAGGGTCGGGGCGCGCAGCTGCTGCAGGCTGTACATCAGCTCGGCCAGGCGTTGCGAGTCTTCGAGGTTGGCGTGGTAGTCGAGGTGCGCGCTTTCCTGCATCCAGGCCAGATCGGCGCCGGCGGAGAAATGCTTGCCGCGTCCGCGCAGCAGCAAAAAGCGCAGCTCGGTGTCGGCATTCAGGGTTTTCAGGGCGGCGGTCAGCTCGCGGATCACCTGCGCGTTGAAGGCGTTGTTCTTCTCGGGGCGGTTCAGCCACAGGGTGGCAAAGCCGCGCGGGTCGCGTTCGAGCTCGATGGTCTGGAAATCGGTCATGGTGGCCTCGCCTGTTACATGCGGAACACTCCGAAGCGGGTCGGCTCGATGGGTGCGTTGAGGCTGGCCGACAACGCCAGCGCCAGTACCTCGCGGGTTTGCGCAGGGTCGATGACGCCGTCATCCCACAGCCGGGCACTGGAGTAGTAGGGGTGGCCCTGATGCTCGTACTGATCGAGGATCGGCTGCTTGAGCTGCTGCTCCTCGTCGGCGGAGAACGGCTGACCGGCACGCTCGGCCTGCTCGCGTTTGACCTGGGCCAGCACGCCGGCGGCCTGTTCGCCGCCCATCACCGAGATGCGCGCGTTCGGCCACATCCACAGGAAGCGGGGGTCATAGGCGCGGCCGCACATGCCATAGTTGCCGGCGCCGAAGCTGCCGCCAATGATCACCGTGAACTTGGGCACCTTTGCGCAGGCCACTGCGGTGACCAGCTTGGCGCCGTGCTTGGCGATGCCGCCGGCCTCGTACTTCTGGCCGACCATGAAGCCGGTGATGTTCTGCAGGAACAGCAGCGGAATGCCACGCTGGCAGGCCAGTTCGATGAAGTTGGCGCCTTTCTGCGCGCTTTCCGAAAAGAGGATGCCGTTGTTGGCGAGGATCGCCAGCGGGTAGCCGTTGAGGTGCGCGAAGCCGCATACCAGGGTGGTGCCGAACAGCGCCTTGTACTCATCGAACTGCGAGTCGTCGACCAGGCGCGCAATCACTTCGCGCACATCGAACGGCTGCTTGCTGTCGGCGGGAATCACCCCGTACAGGTCATCCGCGGCGTAGCGCGGGGCAATCGGTGCCCGGGCCTGCAGTTCGCCGAGCTTGCGCCAGTTCAGGTTGGCGACGCTGCGGCGGGCGAGGGCCAGGGCGTGTTCGTCGTTGTCGGCGTAATGGTCGGCCACCCCGGATGTCTTGCAGTGCACATCGGCACCGCCCAGCGCCTCGGCGCTGACCACTTCGCCGGTGGCGGCCTTCACCAGCGGCGGGCCGGCGAGGAAGATGGTCGCCTGGTTGCGCACCATGATGGCTTCATCGGCCATGGCCGGTACATAGGCGCCGCCGGCGGTGCAGGAACCCATCACCACGGCGATCTGCGGAATGCCCAGGGCGCTCATGTTCGCCTGGTTGAAGAAGATGCGTCCGAAGTGCTCGCGATCCGGGAACACCTCGTCCTGGCGCGGCAGGTTGGCGCCGCCGGAATCCACCAGGTAGATGCACGGCAGGCGGTTCTCGCGGGCGACAGTCTGCGCGCGCAGGTGTTTCTTCACCGTCAGCGGGTAGTAGGTGCCGCCTTTCACGGTGGCG
>JAEWEK010000080.1 GCA_023389425.1 Pseudomonadota bacterium
CCGCTGTACGACGCCTCGGGCGTCAACCTGGCCGCGGACACCCGCCGCCTGGCGTTCTTCGCCCAGGACGAGTGGGACATCACCAGCCAGTGGTCCGGCTATTTCGGCCTGCGCTGGGAAGGCATCCGCACCACCAGCGGCAGCCTGGGCCCGGAAGTGAAGAACACCAGCAGCGTGTTCAGCCCGGTGCTGCACTCGGTGTACCGGATTCCCGGCCACGACCGCGACCAGGTACGCGCCAGCATCACCCAGAGCTACAAGGCGCCGGCGCTGAACGACCTGATCGCCGCGCCGTCGTTCTCGAGCGATAACCGGGCGACGCGCCCGGACCGCAGCGGCAATCCGCGCCTGAAGCCGGAGCTGGCCAAGGGCCTCGACCTCGCGTACGAACACTACCTGACCCGCAGCGGCATCCTGTCGGCCAGCGCCTTCGTGCGCGACATCGACAACCTGATGCGGCGCCAGACCACCTTGCAGCAGACCAGCATCGGTCCGCGCTGGGTGTCGACCCCGATGAACATCGGCCACGCGCGCACCAGCGGCCTGGAACTGGAAGCGAAGTTCCAGCTGGCCGAGATCATGGCCGACGCGCCGGACCTCGACCTGCGTACCAACTACAGCCGCTTCTGGTCGAAGGTGGACGGCATTCCCGGCCCCTACAACCGCCTCGACCAGCAGGCTAAACAGACCGCCAACCTGGGCGTGGACTACCGCCTGAAGGGCGCGCCGCTGACCGTCGGCGGCAACTTCAACTGGACCCCGCTGACCCTGGTGCAGAGCAGCGTCGCCGAGCTGGATACGAGCGGCATGAAGCGCCAGCTCGACCTGTACGGCGTGTGGAAGTTCAGCGCCAACACCCAGCTGCGCGTGTCCGGCAACAACCTGTTCGCCCGTCGATACGAGACCGCGCGGGTGGTCCAGACCGCCGGCCTGGTGCAGGCGCTGGATACCTTGACCCGCACCTACACGACGCTCGGCCTGCGGCTCGAACTGAAAATTTGATCGATCCACGCTTTGTCTGTGATAAATTTTGCCCCGGCCACAAGCCGCTTAACCACCGTAAAGAGGACTAATCCCGTGAAACGACAACTACTAAGCACCCTGTCCCTCGCCCTGATGGCAGCATTCGCCCACGCGGCCGACACCGCCAAGCCTGCCACTGGCCCGGTATCCGGGATTGAGACCCAGTACATCGACACCAGCGTGCGTCCGCAGGACGACTTCTTCCGCTACCTGAACGGCAAGTGGCTGCAGACCACCCAGATCCCTGCCGACAAGTCCAGCTGGGGCACCTTCGTCGCCCTGCGCGAGACCTCGCTGGAGCAGGCGCGCGGCATCATCGAGCACGATGCCAAGCAAAAGGCCAAGCCGGGCACCGAGCAGCAGAAGGTCGGCGACCTGTACAACAGCTTCATGGACGAAGCCAAGCTCGATTCGCTGGGCATCAAGCCGCTGACCGGCGAACTGCACCGCATCGACGCGCTGAAGGACAAGAAGGCGCTGCCGGCGTTGATCGCGCACCTGTCGGACATCGGCGTGAACACCCCGTACCGCATCGGCGTGGCGCAGGACTCGAAGAATTCGACCCAGTACGCCGTCTACATGAGCCAGAGCGGCCTGGGCCTGCCGGACCGCGACTACTACCTGAAGAAGGACGACAAGCGCATGGCCGACACGCTCGCGAAATACGAGCAGCACGTGGCCAAGATGCTGGCGCTGGCCGGCGAGAAGAACGCCGAAACCCAGGCCAAGGCCATCGTCGCCTTCGAAACCCAGCTGGCTGAAGCCCAGTGGAACCGCGTCGAACTGCGCGACCCGGTCAAGCGCTACAACAAGGTCGAAGTGGCCAAGCTGTCCGAGCTGGCTCCGGGCTACGACTGGAAGGCCGCGCTGGCCGGCGCCGGCGTGGGCGGCAAGACCGACAGCGTGATCGTCGGCCAGCCGAGCTACATGACCGCGATGAACCAGATCGTGCAGCATGCCGACGTGTCGACCCTGAAGTCTTACTTCAAGTGGCACCTGGTGCGCGCCTACTCGGGCTACCTGAGCAAGCCGTTCGCCGAGGCGAACTTCGCCTTCTACGGCACCGTGATCTCGGGCGTGCCGCAAGAGCGTCCGCGCTGGCAGCGTGGCGTGTCGGCCGTCGAAGGCGCGCTGGGCGAAGCCGTCGGCCGCCAGTACGTGGCGCAGTACTTCCCGCCGGAGCGCAAGGCGCGCATGGAAGAACTGGTCAAGAACGTGCTGGCCGCGTACAAGGACAGCATCGAGCACCTGGAGTGGATGGGTCCGGAAACCCGCGCCCAGGCGCTGGACAAGCTGGCCAAGTTCACCCCGCACATCGGCTACCCGAGCAAGTGGCGCGACTACTCCAAGCTGGCCATCAAGAAGGACGACCTGGTCGGCAACATGATGCGCGCATCGCTGTTCGCGCGTGACCGCAACGTGTCCAAGCTGGGCAAGCCGGTCGACCGCGAAGAGTGGGGCATGACTCCGCAGACCGTGAACGCGTACTACAACTCGTCGCTGAACGAGATCGTGTTCCCGGCCGCGATCCTGCAGCCGCCGTTCTTCAACGCCGCCGCCGACGACGCCGTGAACTACGGCGCGATCGGCGCCGTGATCGGCCACGAAATCGGCCACGGCTTCGACGACAAGGGCAGCCAGTCCGACGGCGACGGCAACCTGCGCAACTGGTGGACCGATTCCGACCGCGCCGCGTTCAAGGCCAAGACCGACATGCTCGATGCGCAGTACAGCGCCTTCGAGCCGGTCAAGGGCTACCACGTCAATGGCCAGCTGACCATGGGCGAGAACATCGGCGACAACTCGGGCCTGGCGATCGCGTACAAGGCGTACAAGATCTCCCTGCACGGCAAGGAGGCTCCGGTGATCGACGGCCTGACCGGCGACCAGCGCTTCTACATGGGCTTCGGCCAGGTGTGGCGCACCAAGATGCGCGACGAAGCCACCATCGTGCAGGTCAAGACCGACCCGCACTCGCCTGGCGAATTCCGCGCCAACGGCACGGTGCGCAACCAGCCTGGTTTCTACGAAGCCTTCGGCGTGAAGGAAGGCGACAAGATGTACCTGGCACCGAAAGATCGCGTGACCATCTGGTAATGCGGTAAGCAGTCCCCGAACCGGCGCCAAGAGCGCCGGTTCTCCATTTCGAAACTACCCGTGGAGAACAAACGAATGAAACGTCATCTGTTGAGCGCCGCGGCGCTTGCCCTGATCGCCAGCGTCAGCCACGCCGCCGAACCGGCGGCGGCCAGGAGCGCCACCACGTCCAAGGCGCAGGTCCTGTCGGCCGGCATCGCCACCCAATACTTCGACGACAGCGTGCGCGCCCAGGACGACTTCTACGAGCACGTCAACGGCAAGTGGATGAAGACGACCGAGATCCCGGCCGACAAGTCGAGCTGGGGTTCGTTCCAGAAGCTGCAGGACGACACCCAGCCGCAGCTGCGCGGCCTGATCGAAGCGGCGATGGCCAAGCACGCCGCCGCCGGCACCGACGACCAGCGCATCGGCGACTACTACGCCAGCTTCATGGACGAGGCCACGCTCGAAAAAGCCGGCCTGACCCCGCTGAAGGCGGAGATGGACAAGATCGCCGCGATCAAGGACAAGTCCGAGCTGCCGGCCGTGTTCGCGCGCATGAGCAAGCTGGGCGTGAACACGCCCTACGACTTCGGCATCCACCAGGACAACAAGGATTCGACCAAGTACGTGGCCGACATCAGCCAGGGCGGCCTGGGCATGCCGGACCGCGACTACTACCTGAAGACCGACGACGCCAAGCTGTCAGACACCCGCGCCAAATACCTGGCCCACGTCGAGAAGATGCTGTCGATGGCGGGCGACAAGAACGCCGCCGCCAACGCGAAGGCGATCGTCGACCTCGAAACCGAGATCGCCAAGGCGCAGTGGACCAAGGTCGAACTGCGCGACCCGATCAAGGCCTACAACAAGGTCGAGCTGAACAAGCTGACCGAGATGGCGCCGGGCTGGAACTGGGACACCTGGCTGAAGGGCACCGGCATCCACGGCAAGGTCAGTTACGTGATCGTGGGCCAGCCGACCTTCCTGAAGGGCTTCTCCGAGATCATCGCCAAGACCCCGGTCGAGACCTGGAAGGCCTACCTGCAGGCGCACCTGATCGAGAGCTACGCCAACTACCTGAACAAGGCCTTCCTCGACGAGCACTTTGCGTTCTACGGCACCACGCTGTCGGGCGTGAAGGAGATGGAACCGCGCTGGAAGCGTGGCGTCGGCGCGGTCGAAGGCGCGATGGGCGAGTCGCTGGGCAAGCTGTACGTGGCCAAGTACTTCCCGGCCGAGCGCAAGGCGCGCATGGAGAAGCTGGTGCACAACCTGCTGGCCGCGATGAAGGAAGACATCAACACGCTGGACTGGATGAGCCCCGAGACCAAGAAGGCGGCGCAGGCCAAGCTGGCCAAGTTCACCGTCAAGATCGGTTACCCGAACAAGTGGAAGGACTACTCCAGGCTGGTGGTGAAGAAGGATGACCTGGTCGGCAACGTGATCCGTGCGCGCGCGGTCAGCTACGACCGCGAGCTGAACAAGCTGGGCCATCCGGTCGACCGCGGCGAGTGGGAAATGACGCCGCAGACCATCAACGCCTACTACCAGCCGGAGCGCAACGAGATCGTGTTCCCGGCCGCGATCCTGCAGCCGCCGTTCTTTGACGCCAAGGCCGACGACGCGGTCAACTACGGCGGCATCGGCGCCGTGATCGGCCACGAGATCAGCCACGGCTTCGACGACCAGGGCTCGCAGTACGACGGCGACGGCAACCTGCGCAACTGGTGGACCGATTCCGACCGCAAGAACTTCGAGGCCAAGACCAAGATGTTGGTCGAGCAGTACAACGCGTTCGAGCCGGTCAAGGGCTACCACGTGAACGGCGAGCTGACCCTGGGCGAGAACATCGGCGACAACTCGGGCATGGCGATCGCGTACAAGGCCTACAAGCTGTCCCTGAAGGGCAAGCCGGCCCCGGTCATCGACGGCATGACCGGCGACCAGCGCTTCTACATGGGCTGGGCGCAGGTGTGGCGCACCAAGATGCGCGAGGCCACCGCGATCGTACGGGTGAAGGTCGACCCGCACTCGCCGGGCGAGTTCCGCGTCATCGGCACCGTGCGCAACCAGCCGGCCTTCTACGACGCCTTCGGCATCAAGGCCGGCGACAAGATGTACCTGGCACCGAAGGACCGCGTGATTATCTGGTAATCGCGTTTCCTTGCATGTGAACGAGGGCCGCCGTGTGCGGCCCTTGTTTTTTGCGGAGGAGGCTCAGGCAGGCAAGGACTGGCGGACCTCGACCGCTTGCAGCCAGCGCCACGACAGCGCGGTCGCCGCCACCATGAACCCGAACACGAGCACCACGAACAGCGGGGTGCCGAAGACCAGCGGCGTGGCCAGCACACCCTTGAGCAGCAGGGCGTTGAGAAAGACGAGCTTGTAGGCGCCGACCACCAGCAGCGGCACCACGCACAGCGCGGCGACGATCCAGCCGCGGCGGCGGTTGGCGATGGCGCGCCAGGCCATCCACACGGGCGGCGCGCAGAAGGCCAGCGTCATCGCCAGCGCCATCCAGCGCGTGGCCGGCAGTGTCACCCTGCCGTCGAACACCATGCGCATCAGCCCGCGCTCGTCGCCGCCGCCCATCAGCGCGGTGAACACGCGCGCGAACGGCAGCGGCGCGAAGATCAGCGAAAAGCCGACCGAGCGCCCGGCCGGCGTGGCCGCGCGCGCCAGCAGCCAGGCGCCGCACCACATCACGAGGTAGCTGAACAGCGGCCCGGCCAGCGCCGCCGACATCGCGGCGAGGTCGCTGCCCGGCGTGGTGCCCGGGCAGGCGCGCAGGTTGTTGAAGTCGCGCTCGAACCAACAGCCGGCGCCGATCCGGTTGGTCATGATGTGCGCCTGCTCGTGCAGTTCGCTGATGACGCCGTTGAGGGCGAAGAAAGCCGCCACGTATTTCCAGCCGATCCTGAGTTGCACGCTGCCTCCCGCCCGTGAGTAAAACCGGGAGTGTAGGGCGAATTGGCAACCGGATGGCGAACTTGCATACCAGGTATGCATCAAGTTTTTGCCTGGTCGCGTGCGACGGGCTGTTCGGCAAACGGCTATTGTTGCGTGATCCATCCCGTGGGAGCGCAGTGTGCGGAAACTCCAGTCAAACCAATTTCGCGTCCGCGAACAGGACGTGGTCGACCTCGCGGCGTGGCCGACCGAAGTGAAGCCGGCCTACGGGTCGAAGCAGGAGTACCAGGAGCTGCTGGCGGACCACGTTGCCCAGCTGAGTGAGCAACAGCAGCTGCTGTACGCCTCCAATCGCTTCGCGATCCTGCTGACCTTCCAGGCGATGGATGCGGCAGGCAAGGACGGCGCGATCAGGCACGTGATGTCCGGCGTGAATCCACAGGGCTGCCAGGTGTTCAGCTACCAGCATCCCAGCGCGGCGGAGCTGAAGCACGATTTCCTCTGGCGCACCACGCGCGACCTGCCGGAACGCGGGCGCATCGGCATCTTCAACCGTTCCTACTACGAGGAAGTCCTGATCGCGCGCGTGCACCCGGAGATCCTGCGCAGCGAGGGCTTGCCGGACAGCGCGCTCGACGAGAAGACGGTCTGGCGCGACCGCTATCGCTCGATCACGGACCTGGAGCGGCACCTCGCGCTGAACGGCACCACCATCGTCAAGTTCTTCCTGCACCTGTCGAAAGAAGAACAGAAAAAGCGCTTCCTGCAGCGGATCGACGATCCGGAAAAGAACTGGAAATTCAGCCTGGCCGATATCGAGGAGCGCCAATTCTGGAAGGAGTACATGAAGGCCTACGAGGATTGCCTGGGCGCGACCAGCACCACGGATTCGCCGTGGTACATCGTCCCGGCCGACGACAAGAAGAACGCACGGCTGATCGTGTCGCGGATCGTGCTCGATACGCTGAAAGGACTGAAGATGGCCTATCCGAGGGCGGACGCGGAGCGCCGCCGGGAATTGCTGGCGATCCGCAAGCGGCTCACGGGTGAAGCCTGATTATGCACCTTGCATAGCGCGTACGCACGTGCGACGTACTGTCGAGTAAACATGTACGCTCGGCCCATTTTCCCCTGGAGAGCAAGGGATGGACCATACCGTACCGAATTATTCGGCCGCGCTGGACGGCTGGCGCGCCCTCGCCATCGGCTGCCTGTATGTCGGCCACTTCTTCCCGGTCCCGGGGATCAACCTTGGCGCGGTGGGCGTCAACCTGTTCTTCGTGCTGTCCGGGCTCCTGATGGCGCGCATCCTGTTCCTGCGGCCGACGCCGATCCCCATCTTCTACAAGCGCCGGGTCGCGCGCGTGTTCCCCTCGCTGTACTTCTTCATCATCGCCATCGTCGCCGCCTACGCGCTGCTCGGCATCGACGCCAGCTGGAGCGAAATCGCCAGCGCGTCCACCTTCACCAACAACTACTTCCGCAGCGAGCTCAATGCGATGCCCTTCGGGCACGTGTGGTCGCTGTGCGTGGAGGAGCACAGCTACGTGCTGTTGTCGCTGGTCGCGCTGGGCCACCGTGCCGGCCGCCTCGACGCGCGCCGCACGGTGGGGCTGCTGGCGCTGGCATGGGCGCTGTTCGGCGCGCTGTACTGGATGCTGCTCCCCAGGGCGTCGCTCGAATTCGATTTCTGGCGCCACAGCGAGGTGTCGGCCTTCGGCATCTTCGCCGCCGCCTGGGTGCTGCTGCGGCTGGAGCCCGGCGCGCTGCGGCGGCTGCCGCCGTGGAGCGTGGTGCTGCTGGTGCTGGTGGGCTTCGGCGCGAACTGGTGGTCGGTGCCGCTGCCCCTGCGGCTGGCCATCGGGACCGGCGCCTTCGCGCTGGCGGTGAATATGGTGGACCGCGCGC
>JAEWEK010000181.1 GCA_023389425.1 Pseudomonadota bacterium
GTGCTGGCGCGCCAGCAGCCACTGGGCTTCGGCAAAGCCGGCGCGCGCGGCGTCTTCCAGCGCGCGGGCGGCGCGGTCGCGCACGGCCGGGCGCGGCGGCCCGGGCTGGGCCAGCACCAGCTGCGCATAGACCAGTGCCGCACGGGCGCTGCCATCGTCCCAGGCCCGCGCGTACCAGGCGGCAACCGGACGCTGGCTCTGCTGCGCCAGCTCGAGCGGAATATGACTCCCTATCAGTTGCCAGGCCTCGGCACACTCTTGCTGCGCGGCACGATCAAGCCAGTGCAGGGCCGTGGGCAGGCTCTTGGGTAGGCCGGCGCTCCCGAACAGGTACAACTTGCCCAGTGCCAACTGCGCACCAACGCGGCCGGCACGCGCACTGCGGATCACCGCAAGTTCCTCACGATTAGCCATCGCATCAGCTCGGTTTAGTGTCTGTGGGAAACCCGCCGGACACGCGGATTTAACAAAATCCGGGATGCCGCGGCGGCCGTCTTTGGATGGGCCAAAGTCTAAGCCCGGCGCCGCCGCGATTCGATTCGAACCCTGCCGGGCTTGATTTCGCACAAACTCCAGGGCGGTGTGCGCGGCGTTCGCGCAAGCGCCAAACGGCCCCGAACTGCACGAAAAAGAGGCGCATCCGCCCCGTTTCGGTCCATCCGCGCGTTTCGAAAATACAACAGCACAATTCGTTTTATTGGCTTTCCACCAAGGCGGCAGGCCATAATTGACAAATCCGACAATCTTGATGCGCTGGGCATTTAAGGTGCAGACACCAAGCGTGCAGTCACCGGATGCCCTAATGCACAGAGGATTACCGCTTTTTTCTTAACAAGGACACGAATACATGAAAAAATCACTGATGGCACTGGCCTTCCTGGGCGCGTTCGCCGGTGTGGCACAAGCACAGACCGCAGTGCAGATCTACGGCAACCTGGACGTTGGCGTGACCAAGGATACCGACAAGACCCTGAGCATCGGCAAGCGCGCCGCCAACACCCTGGGCTTCAAGGGCACCGAAGATCTGGGCAATGGCCTGAAGGCACTGTTCCAACTGGAAATCCGTTACGAGCCGGACACCGGCACCGTCGAGTCGAACTCGCGCCCGCTGTTCCAGGGCCAGAGCCGCGTCGGCCTGCAGGGTGACTTCGGTATGGTCCGCCTGGGCCGCGGCCTGACCCCGATGCAGGAAACCGTCGGCGCCTTCGAGCCGTGGCACGGCCTGCCGACCACCGCCGGTTTCTACACCGACGTCGAAGTCGCCGGCTACACCTCGCAGCCGCTGGATCCGGCTGGCTCGTCGAACAACCGCTGGTCGAACGCGTTCTGGTACAACAGCCCGGCCAACCTGTGGGGCGGCTTCCAGATCAACGCTGCCGTGGCAACCAAGGAAGCCAACGGCGGCGCGGCCATCGTCGGCAACGGCACCGCCACCGCACCGCAATACACGGCCAATGCGGAAGCCACCGTCAACCCGTACTCGGTCTCGGCCACCTACAACAACGGCCCACTGAGCGCGATGGCCGCCTACGAGCGCAATGCTGTCGAGACCAAGTTCTGGACCCTGGGCGGCGCGATCATGGCTACCCCGGACCTGAAGCTGATGGCAACCTACGCTCGCCAGGACCAGGGCCACACCTTCACCTTCAACCCGCGCACCAAGGCATGGGTGCTGGGCGCGCAGTACAGCGTCGGCCCGGGCAAGGTGCTGGCTGGTTTCGGCATGAAGAACCCGGACGGCGCACCGAAGACCAAGCAGTTCTCGCTGGGCTACGAGTACAGCCTGTCGAAGCGTACCTACCTGTACGTGGACGCATCGCGCAAGAAAGGCATCACCGGCGCGGCGCACACCCTGCTCAATCCGCAGACCTCCAACCACTACGACGTGGGCATGAACCACTCGTTCTAAGTTGAGACCGCCGGGGGCCGAGCCTCCGGCAACGCAGTACACCGCAAGGGCGGGCACGGGAAACCGTGCCCGCCCTTGGCGTTTCTAAGCCCTGTGTGATTTGCGCAACCAGCTTGCGGGCTGGTGCGAATTGTCGAGACAAGCTGCTGACGCTGCTCAAACAGGGCACGCGGCAGTTCCACTTGAACGCATTTCGGGAGATGCCATGAAACAGATTGCCCTCGCCGCCCTGCTGGGCGCCGGCTGCAGCGGCGCCGCGCTGGCCCAGACCAATGTCCAGATCTACGGCATCGCCGATGCCGCCGTCATGTGGCAGCGCGGCGGCACCACCAAGATCATCAGCGGCGGCGCCGACGGCTCGCGCCTCGGCTTTCGCGGCAGCGAGGAGCTGGGCGGCGGCTACAAGGCCGTGTTCAACGTCGAGGCCCGGATCGAACTCGATACCGGCCTGCAGTACCCCACCATCCTCAACGACAACCAGGGCTTCTACCTGACCCGCGGCATGGACGCGCTGCCGCCGGCAGTGCTGCAGGCAGTGCGCAGCGCCACCCAGCCGCCCGGCGGCCCGGCCGTCAACCCGCAGAAGGCACTGTTCGACCGCACCTCGATGGTGGGCATGATCACGCCCTACGGCGCCGTCCTGCTGGGGCGGCTGTACACGCCGGAATACGAAGTCTTCGCCGCCGCCGACACCTTCGAGGCCGGCACCGCCGGCACCTGGGGCGGCATCCTGTACGGCACCGGCGGCTACTCGGTGATCCCGTCCGACATCCGCTCCTCGCGCTCGGTCGAGTACCGGCTGGCGCACCCGAGCGGCTTCGGCGCCGTGCTGATGGCCTCGGCCAAGGGCTCGGGCTACCTCGAGCGCTACAACAAATTCTTCGGCGCCAACCTCACCTACAAGAACCGGGGCTGGGACCTCGGCTTCGGCTACAACCGCGGCTACGACCAGCAAGATGCGCCCAGCCTGCGCACCGCCACCGCCGGCGGCTCGTACAGCTGGGGCGACTACAAAATCTTTGCCGGCGTGCACTACGAGCGCAATACCAATTCGCCGCTGATGCAGGACTATATCGTCGGCTGGGACAGCCAGATCGCGCCGCAGCTGGCCCCGCTCGGCCCGGCCGTGGCCGGCTTCCTGCGCAATGTCTTTATCAGCAATATCTTCGCCAACACGGAGCAGAATGCCATCAGCGCCCAGGTCGGCGTCCAGTACCGCTACGGGCCGGGCAAGATCCTGGCCTCGGTCGCGCACCAGAACGACCGCAGCTCGGGCGATTCGGACGCCACCCAGTTCGCGCTCGGCTACGACTATGTCGTGTCGCGCCGCACCGACCTGTACCTGGTCGGCGCCTTCATCCGCAACCAGAAGTGGGGCCAGTTCTCGCCCGCCAGCGGCGGCGCCCCGGGCGGCTTCACGCCCAACAAGGGCGACGACGGCGCGGCCTTGCAAGTGGGCATCCGGCACCGCTTCTGAGCCGGCGGCGCAGGCTTTCCTCTGCGCCATTTTTTCTACCCGCCGGACGCAGGCAGTCGGTTAGAATTGCGGACACCTACTATTTGCCGCAAATCCAATGACCGCACCACTGGACGCTCACGCCGTCGCCCAATACCTGGCCGACCACCCGCACTTTTTCGACGACTATGCCGGCCTGCTGGGCGAAGTGCGGCTGGCCAGCCCGGTGACCGGGCGCGCCGTCTCGCTGCAGGAACGGCAGATGGAAGTCATGCGCGACAAATACCGCACGCTGGAGCTGCGCCTGGCCGAACTGGTGCGCGTGGCGCAGGACAACGCCGCCATCGCCAACCGCTTCCATGCCTGGAACCAGATCCTGCTCAAGTCGCGCGACCACGACAGCCTGCCACGTGCGCTGGTCGACGGCCTGGCCAGCCAGTTCAATGTGCCGCACGCGACCCTGCGCCTGTGGGACACGAGGCCGGAATACGGCGCCGCCTGGTTCACCGAAGGCGTGTCGGACGACGCCCGCATCTTCGCCGGCAGCCTGCGCGCGCCCTACTGCGGCCTGAACAAGGACTTCGAGGCCGTGCGCTGGCTCGGCGACGCGGGAGACATCCGCTCGGTCGTGATCCTGCCGCTGGCCAAGGGCGACGCCACCTTCGGCCTGCTGATCCTCGGCTCGCCCGACCCCGACCGTTTCAGCGCGCAGATGGGCACCGACTTCCTGGTCCACATCGGCGAAACCGCCAGCGCCGCGCTGGCGCCGCTCGTGGCCTGAGATGGACACGCCCGCGGGCCAGCCGGACTGGGTACAGCGCTACCTGGAGGAGCTGGCCACGCAGCGCAAGCTGTCCGCGCACACGGTGGCGGCCTACCGCCGCGACCTGGCCCAGCTGGCCGCCCTGGCCGGCCACCATGACTGGCCCCGCCTGACCCACTTCGACATCCGCCGCTACGCCGCCAGGCTGCACGCCGGCGGCCAGGAGCCGCGTTCGATCGCGCGCAAGCTGTCCGCCTGGCGCGGCTTCTTCGACTGGCTGGCGCCGCGCGCCCCGCTGGCCGCCAATCCCGTGCAGGGCGTGCGCGCGCCCAAGCGCGCCAAGACCCTGCCCAAGGCCTTGTCGGTCGACGCCGCCGTACACCTGATGGAAGCGGGCTGGCAGCCCCATCCGGAGCCATTCGAGCTGTGCAACCGCGCCATGTTCGAACTGCTGTATTCGAGCGGCTTGCGGGTGTCCGAGCTGGCCGGCCTCGACCTGGAATTCAGCGCCGCCGGCCGCGAGCGCGCCGCCTCGCCCGGCTGGCTGGACCGCGCCGCGCACGAAGTGGTGGTGACCGGCAAGGGCAACAAGCAACGCCGGGTGCCGGTCGGTACGCCGGCGCTGGCCGCGATCGAGGCCTGGCTGGCGGTGCGCCCGCCCGCCGCCGACGGCAGCGCCGCGCTGTTCCTGTCGGCGCGCGCCACCCGCATCTCGCCGCGCGTGGTGCAGCAGCGCCTGAAACAGCATGCGCTGCGCGCCGGCAGCCCGGTGCACGTGCACCCGCACGTGCTGCGCCATTCCTTCGCCTCGCATGTGCTGCAATCGTCGGGCGACCTGCGCGCGGTGCAGGAACTGCTCGGCCATGCCAGCATCACCTCGACCCAGGTCTACACCGCCCTCGATTTCCAGCACCTGGCCGCCGTGTACGACCGCGCCCATCCGCGCGCCAAGCCGAAATAAGCCGATACGCTTGACCTGCATCAAGCTGATGCACGCTTCATGGTGGGGTCGCGGGATTTGCGGCATAATCCCCCGATTACCTTGGGCCCCGCACGGCCGCGACTGAACAGTTAGCGAAACATGGAATTGATCCCCACCACCATCCTCACCGGCTTCCTCGGGGCCGGCAAGACCACCCTGCTCAACCGCATCCTGCGCGAGCAGCATGGCCTGCGCATCGCCGTGATCGAGAACGAGTTCGGCCAGGAAAACATCGACAACGAAATCCTGGTACAGGACAGCGGCGAGCAAATCGTGGAGATGAACAACGGCTGCATCTGCTGCACCGTGCGCGGCGACCTGATCGTGGCACTCACCCAGCTGGCCGAGAAGCGCATGCAGGGCGAGCTCCACTTCGACCACGTGGTGATCGAGACCACCGGCCTGGCCAACCCCGGCCCGGTGGCCCAGACCTTCTTCGTCGACGAAGGCGTCGGCAGCTTCTACCTGCTGGACGCGGTCGT
>JAEWEK010000266.1 GCA_023389425.1 Pseudomonadota bacterium
CGCTGGAATGGGCCGCGGGATTCGCGCGCGACGAGGTGGCGACGCCGCCGACCACGCGCAAGGCGCGGTCGAAGCCGGCGATCAGGTGGTCGAGGGGAGTGGTCAGACGGTTGGCGGTCATTGGAATGGTCAAAACATCAATCTCGAAAGCGCCATTATAGGCGCTCGCCGCCGGCCGGGGTGTCCGCTTCGGCCGCATCGCGGCCGGCCTGGCTGCGCTGGATCGCCGCCTGCTGGCGTTCGATCCAGTCGTGCACCGGCCCCGCCACCTCGAGCTTCGAAATATTCTTGGCCACGCCCAGGTTGAGCGACAGCAGGAAGGGAATGGTATCGAGCGGGATCTCGGGACAGCATTCGGCGAAGGCGCGCATGAAACGGTCCGATTCCACCACCGGCAGCACCTTCACCCCGCTCATGAACTGCAGCACGCTGGCGATGCTGTGGCCGCCGCCGAGGGCGTGGTAGATGAAGCGGTTGTACTCGCGGTCGAGCGCCTTGAAGTCGATCGATTCGTTGGTCATCAGGCCGGCCAGGTAGTACAGCCCGAGCGTCACGCGGAACCAGTCGGTCGACTCGGCGCGGGTACGGCCCAGCCGGGTGACGGCGAGCACTTTGTCCTTGGTGGCGATGTCCATGGCGACATTATCCACATTTCTGGATGGCATTTCGCAAAAACCGCAAACGAATCGCCCGAGGCTATAAATACACCGCCCTGCCCCCGCATTTGCGCATTCTGGCCCGCCAATCGCGCCGTGCATCGCACGGGCTGTCCCATTGGCCCCTCCTTTTATTACAATGCAACTGTCATACATTCCGTCAACAATTGCTGGCGGCAAATTTCTCGCATCAGGAGAGTTCATGGAATTACGCATCCGCAAGCTGTCCAAGACCTACGCCAACGGCGTCGTGGCCCTGGACAAAGTCAGCCTGCGCATCCCGCCCGGGATGTTCGGCCTGCTCGGCCCGAACGGGGCCGGCAAGTCGACGCTGATGCGGATCCTTGCCACGCTGCAGGAATGCGATTCCGGTTCCGTGTTCCTGGACGATATCGACGTCCTCGACGAAAAAGACGAGGTGCGCCGCCTGCTCGGCTACCTGCCGCAGGACTTCGGCGTGTATCCGAAGGTGACGGCCTACGAGCTGCTCGACCATTTCGCGCAGCTGAAAGGCTTGTCGAACAAGGGGCGCCGGCGCGAGATCGTCGACGGCCTGCTGCAGCAGACCAACCTGTTCGAAGTGCGCCACCAGCGCATGGGCGGCTTCTCGGGCGGCATGCGCCAGCGCTTCGGCATCGCCCAGGCGCTGCTGGGCGACCCGCAGCTGATCATCGTCGACGAACCCACCGCCGGCCTCGATCCGCAGGAGCGGGTGCGCTTCCACAACCTGCTGTCCGACATCGGCCAGGACAAGACCGTGCTCCTGTCGACCCACATCGTGTCCGACGTGGCCGACCTGTGCGCCCACATGGCCATCATCAACAAGGGCGAAGTGCTGCTGTGCGGCGAGCCGCAAAAGCTCATCTACGACATCGAGGATGCGATCTGGGCGCGCTTCGTCACCAAGGCCGAGCTGCCGCTGCTGCAGCGCCAGCACGCGGTGATCTCGACCCGCCTGCTGATGGGCCGCACCCTGGTGCACGTGTACAGCGAGCGCGATCCGGGCGCCGGCTTCGAGCCGACCAGCGCCAGCCTCGAAGACGTCTACTTCGCCACCATCGCCGGCCACTACCGCCCGCAGGAAGAGGACGCGTAAAGCATGCGAGCGTTGTTTGCCATTGCGCTGTTCGAAGCACGGCAGCGCCTGAAGCTGCTCTCGACCTGGGTCTACTTCCTGATCTTCCTGGCGCTGGCCATGCTGTGGATGGCCGCCGCCGGCGGCGCGTTCAAGGAGCTGACGGTCTCGTTCGGCGGCCGCCTGCTCATCAACTCGCCGCGCTCGATCGCGCTGACCGCCGCCTTCCTCGGCAGCCTGGGCGTGATCGTGGTGGCCGCGATGATGGGGCGCGCGGTGCAGCAGGACTTCGAGCACGAGATGCACCACTTCTTCTTCAGCGCCCCGATCGGCAAGTACGCCTACGTGTTCGGGCGCTTCCTCGGCGCCTTCCTGGTGCTGGCGGTGATCTTCTCGGGCATCGTGATCGGCGCCTGCATCGGCAGCTACCTGCCCGGCATCGAGCCGGACCGGGTCGGCCCGGCGCTGGCCTCGGCCTACCTGGCGCCCTACTTCCTGACGCTGCTGCCCAACCTGTTCATCTTCGGCTCGATCTTCTTCGTGGTGGCCGCGCTGACGCGCCGCATGATGGCGGTGTACGCCGCCAGTATCGTGATGCTGGTCGGGTACATCGTCGCGCCCTCGCTGGCGCGCGACCTCGATTACAAGACGCTGGCGGCGCTGATCGATCCCTTCGGCACCACCGCCCTGATCCGCCTCACCGAATACTGGCCGGTGGCCGCGCGCAACGCCAGCGCGGTGCCCTTCGAAGGCGTGTACCTGATCAACCGCCTGCTGTGGCTGGGCTTCGGCTGCATGGTCCTGCTGCTCGGCTACTGGCGCCTGGCGCTGGTGACCAGCGTGAATACCGGCGGCGCCACCCGCGCCGCCAAGGCCGCCGAAGCGGCCA
>JAEWEK010000268.1 GCA_023389425.1 Pseudomonadota bacterium
ACACGATGTACAGTGCCCAGCAGGTCGCGGCGCCGAAGGCATAGGCCACGCCTTCGAGGTTGAGCGCGGCCGCGTTGGCGTGCAGCGGCAGCAGCAGCCACAGGCCGAACACGGCGATGGCGAGCCAGGCGAAGTCGCGCGGCCGGCGCGAGGACAGCAGCACCAGCGTCAGCGGCCCGGTGACTTCGATCGCCACCGCGATGCCGATCGGGATCAGCGCGAAGGCGCGGTAGATCAGCAAATTCATGCAGCCCAGCGTCAGGCCGTACAGCAGCAGCTTGGGAATGTCGGCGCGCGCTGGCAGCGTGCGCCACGGCCGCAGGAAGCCGACCAGCAGCAGCGCCGACAGTCCCACGCGCAGCGCGGTCACGCCTTCGCTGCCGACCAGCGGGAACAGCTGCTTGGCGAAGGCCGCGCCGGCGTACTGCGACACCATGGCGCCGGCAATCGCCAGCGCCGGCAGCAGCGGGTTGGCCTGCTGGTCCGACACGTCAGGCGACCATCGCGCGGGCCACCGCTTCGGCCACCTTGATGCCGTCGATCGCGGCCGACATGATGCCGCCCGCGTAGCCGGCGCCTTCGCCGGCCGGGAACAGGCCGCGCGTGTTCAGGCTTTGCAGGGTGTCGTCGTCGCGCTTGATGCGGATCGGCGAGGAGGTGCGGGTCTCGACGCCGGTCAGCACCGCGTCTTCGCGGAAGTAACCCTTGATCTGCTTGTCGAAGGCGACGAAGGCTTCGCGCAGCGCGGTGATCGCGTACTCGGGCAGCGAGGGGCCGAGGTCGGTCAGGTGCACGGCCGGGCGAAACGAGGGCTTGACCGAGCCGAATTGCTTCGATGGCACGCCGCGCACGAAGTCGCCCATCAGCTGGCCCGGCGCGTCGTAGGTAGAGCCGCCCAGCACGAAGGCGCGCGATTCCAGCTCGCGCTGGAAGTCGATGCCGGCCAGCGGGTGGCCCGGGTAGTCGCTCGGCGTGATGCCGACCACGATGGCGCTGTTGGCGTTGCGTTCGGCGCGCGAATACTGGCTCATGCCGTTGGTGACCACGCGGCCTTCTTCCGACGATGCCGCCACCACGGTGCCGCCCGGGCACATGCAGAAGCTGTACACCGACCGGCCGTTCGAGGCGTGGTGCACGATCTTGTAGTCGGCCGCGCCGAGGATCTTGTTGCCGGCGTTGGGACCGAAGCGGCAGACGTCGATCAGCGACTGCGGGTGCTCGACCCGGAAGCCGATCGAGAACGGCTTGGCCTCGACGTAGACGCCACGGTCGTACAGCATCTGGAAAGTGTCGCGCGCGCTGTGGCCGACTGCCACCACCAGGTGCCGGGTCGCGATGGTTTCGCCATTGTTCAGCACCACGCCGCGCACTTCGCGCGCCGCGCCTTCGCCCTCGACCAGGATGTCGTCCACGCGCGTTTCGAAGCGGATCTCGCCGCCAAGGTCGATGATCTTCTCGCGCATGTGCTCGACCATCTTCACCAGGCGGAAGGTACCGATGTGCGGCTTGCTGACGTACATGATCTCTTCCGGCGCGCCGGCCTCGACGAACTCGGTCAGCACCTTGCGGCTGAGGTGCCGCGGGTCCTTGACCTGGGTGTACAGCTTGCCGTCCGAGAAAGTGCCGGCGCCGCCTTCGCCGAACTGCACGTTCGACTCGGTGTTCAGCTTGCGCTGGCGCCAGAAGCCGAAGGTGTCGACGGTGCGCTCGCGCACCACCTTGCCGCGTTCCAGCACGATCGGGCGCATGCCCATCTGGGCCAGGATCAGGGCCGCGAACAGGCCACAGGGACCCATGCCGATCACCACCGGGCGCTCGGCGCCGGGCTTGACCATGGATACATTGGCCACGAAGCGGTAGGCCATGTCGGGCGCCGGGCCGACGTGTGCGTCGCCCTTCAGGCGCGCCAGTACCCGGGCCTCGTTCGCCACCTCGGCGTCGACGGTGTAGATCAGCGCGATGGCGCTCTTCTTGCGCGCGTCGTAGGCGCGCTTGTGGACGGTGAAATCGACCAGCTCGTCGTCGCGCAGGTCCAGGCGCGCCAGCACGGCGGCGCGCAGCGCGGGCTCGGGATGGTCGAGGGGCAGTTTCAGTTCGGAGATTCGTAGCATGGAGCGGGGCGGCAAGCGGGCCGCTTGGTCGGTTCAACCCGCTATTTTACCCGGTTCGCGCAGGCATTGGCCGCGTGCAATGAAGCACATTTAGTTGGAGGGTCAAGTATTTTTTTGTCGCTGTTGTATATGGCGAGTGCATATGTTGACGCGTAAATATTACCCATGCTCTGATGCGGTGTTCGGTTGCGCAAAAAACAGTTTTTCATGGCCGACATGCCGTTCCGGATGAGAGCGGTACACAACAACAGAGGAGGGCAGCAGCCCTTTTCGCTCAGGAGAAAGATATGCAATTGAAGATGAAATCGCTGCCGCTCGCGGTGGTGGGTGCGCTGTCGATGCTGGCGATGCCGGCCATGGCGCAAGAGGCCGCTGCTCCCCAGCCGGCCGTGCAAAGGGTGGTCGTCACCGGCTCGCTGATCAGCCGTACCGACAAGGAAACCCCGGCGCCGATCCAGGTGCTGACCGCCGACGACCTGGCCAAGGGCGGCCACACCTCGGTGGCCGAAGTGCTGTCGTCGCTGTCGGCCAACGGCCAGGGCACGCTCGGCACCGGTTTCGCCGGCGCGTTCGCGAACGGCGCCTCGGGCGTGTCGCTGCGCGGCCTGACCGTGGGCCTGACCCTGGTGCTGATCGACGGCCACCGCATGGCCCCGTACCCGCTGTCGGACGACGCCCAGCGCCAGTTCGTCGACATCACCTCGATCCCGTTCGACGCCGTCGAGCGCATCGAGATCCTGAAGGACGGCGCCTCGGACATCTATGGTTCGGACGCGGTGGCCGGCGTGGTCAACGTGATTCTGAAGAAAAGCTACAAGGGCACCCAGCTGAAGGCCGACTGGGGCAACTCGCAGCACGGCGGCGGCAAGACCCACAAAGTGGGCATCATCAGCGGCTTCGGCGACCTGGTCGAGGACGGCTACAACGCCTTCATCAGCGCCGAGTACCGCCATGCCGACGCGATCAAGGTCTACCAGCGCGACAGCCAGTTCTGGGCCAGCGGCGACTGGCGCTCCCTGGGCGGCGTATCGCAGCAGCGCGGCGTGCCGAGCGTGCTGAACAGCTTCCTGGCGCCGGGCAGCAGCCCCTTCTTCTACAACCCGACCGGCACCGGCGGCGTGAAGAACCCGGCCAACTTCCAGTTCCTCGACCCGAACTGCAACTACGACAAGTACATGGCGGGCGGCTGCTGGGTGCGCGACACCGTCAGCAACCTGCAGCCGGAATCGCAGAACGTGAACCTGCTGGTTGGCTTCACCAAGAAACTGGGCGACGACTGGACGCTGGCGGTGAAGGCCTCGCAGTTCCGCCGCACCGGCATCAACAACCGCGGCCTGCCGGTCACCTTCTCGGCCTCCAGCTTCACCGGCAACACCGCGCTGATCCCGGGCCAGGGTCCGAAGATCGTCAATATCTACGGCTCGACCGTTTTCCCGGCCAACTACCCGCTGAACAAGCTGGGCGCGCCGGCACGCCTGTACGGCCAGGTTCCTGACGTCGGCCCGGACCGTACCCAGGACAACACCTCCACCGCGCAGCGTCTCGCGGTCGACCTGACCGGCAGCTGGATGGGCTGGGACATCGGCGCCGCCGCCGGCCTGTCCAAGGTCGAGGTGAAGGACCGCTACAGCGGCTACATCAACCGCTTCGCCCTGTACACGGCCCTGAACCGCGCCACCAGTCCGTTCAACCCGCTGGGCGGCAACAGCCCGGCCGACATGGCCGTGATCGCGCCGCGCTTCGTCAACCAGACCGAGTCCAAGCTGCAGTTCGCCGAAGTGCACGGCTCGCGCGAGCTGATGCAGATGGCGGGCGGACCGCTGTCGGTCGCGACCGGCATCTCGTGGACCCACAAGGACCTGAACGCACCGCCGGCCAGCCTGCTGTCGCAGGGTACGGTCGGCAACGGTTCGGCCTACGCCTTCGGCAAGGAAACCGACACCGCCGCCTTCGCCGAACTGGCCGGCTCGCCGATCAAGGACCTGGAAACCAGCATCTCGGCCCGCTACGACCACTACGATACCTACGGCAACTCGTTCACCCCGGGCGCCAAGTTCAAGTACACGGTGGTGCCGATGCTGGCGATCCGCGGCACCTTCGCCAAGGGCTTCCGCGCGCCGAACGCGGCCGAGGTGGGCACCGCCAGCGCCTTCTTCTCGTTCCACGGCATCGACGACCCGATCCTGTGCAAGGACGGCAATCCAAAGACCGCCGGCAACGTGCCGTCGGCCTGCGGCTTCACCCCGACCTTCGTGCAGCTGACCACCAAGGATCTGCAGCCGGAGACCTCGAAGTCCTACACCCTGGGCGCGATCCTGGAGCCGGTCCGCGGCATCAACGCCTCGCTCGACTATTACAAGATCGACGTGCGCAACCAGATCAACACCGCCAGCGGCCTGCCGGGCTTCGTGCCGAGCTATGTGCGCAACCAGCCGTTCCCGGTTGACATCGCGGACGGCAAGGGCGGCACCGTCCAGGGCACGCCCTCGGTCGGCACCATCGCCTACGCCACCTCGGGCTACGTGAACGCCGGCCGCACCCAGACCACCGGCGCCGAGCTGGACCTGCGTGCACGCCAGAGCTTCGGCGACCTCGGCACCGGCCGCGCCGAACTGGTGCTGACCCACATGATCAGCTACCAGATCACCAACGCCGGCACCACGGTGGAACTGGCCGGTACCCACGGCCCGGCGGTGATCGGCGGCGACACCGGCAGCCCGAAGAACCGCGCCAACTTCACGCTGGGCTGGGACCGCGGCCCGATGTCGCTGACCGCGACCGTGAACTGGGTCGATTCTTACTCGGCACTGGATCCGGCCCAGGGCCCGGACGCGATGGACTGCTCGAAGGCGGCCAGCGCGGTGGGTAACCGCAACTACTTCTTCGGCAGCGTCACCCCGCTGCAGTTC
>JAEWEK010000320.1 GCA_023389425.1 Pseudomonadota bacterium
GCTGGGGACGGTGTCGAACCGGATCATCAATGAAGTGCGCGGGCTGAACCGGGTTGTGTACGATATTTCGGGCAAGCCGCCGGCGACGATTGAGTGGGAGTGATTTGATGCTCGGCAACTGCCGGCATGCATAGGAAGCAAAGCATTCCTGAGCCCGTGAAGTTCACGGGCTTTTTTTCTGGCGAACGGCGCCACCACGTCGCAAGCGTGATTGACATGTACGGCCATTGGCCGTACTATCGTTATGAACTGCGGCCGGCTAATGGCCGTACGGTCGCGCAGGCAAAGCCATGGAGGGCAAACAAATGACTACTGCTACTTTAAAGCGAGTTCACACTCAGTCAGGCAGCGCTGAGGCCTTGTCAGTTAGTGCGCCGCTTAAGCGTGCACGGGTGGAACTAAAGACCACGGATGCGGCAAAGGAGTTACTTAGCCTGGCGGCCGCACTGGATGGCACGGACTTAACGGCTTTCATTTTAAATACTGCGGTAGAAAAGGCTCGTAAGGTTGTGTCTGAGCATAATGCCATCATGCTCAGCCGAGATGGTCAGGAAGCGCTTGCACGCTTACTGCAAGCGGCACCTGCCCAGCCTACGAAGGCGATGCGCGAGTTGATGTCTTTGCCGGATTTGAAAAAGGCATGACAGTCGTTTTTTCGAAATATGATCCGAACCTTACCTATCCCGGTCAAAAAAAGTTCGATAGTGGTCATGCAGTTATTAATAAATTCGTGCATGACTCACTAAAATCACAAGTGAAAAAAGGCGTCTGTGTGGCCTATGTGCTTACGGATCAATCGCTAGCCGGGCAATTTGTTGGGTTCTTCACTATTGCACAACATTCAATTGGTTTGTCTGCGTTGGCGTCTCTTTCGCTCGGTTCCTTGCCCAAACAGATCCCGTGTACTCGACTCGTTATGCTGGGCGTCGATAAGCAGTATCAGAGGCGGAACTTGGGCAGTCAACTGATGAAAGAGGCGTTCAACGCAACCAAGCTGGCGGCGCAGGCTGTAGGGTCATTCGGCATGTATCTGGACGCTGATGCGGGAGCGGTGAAATTTTATTCACACCTGGGATTTAGTCTACTGGAGGGTAACAAAAGCCCACAGCCATCTCCCATGTTTCTTCCAATGACGAGTATTCCGTAGCCGCAGTTTCGTATCGCTGTCTCAGCTGCGGTGCGCATCCTCGCTATTTTGAGCGGGCGGCTGGCGCGTCGCCGAACTCGCGCGCATGTCGCCATGCGAAGACCCAGGCCGGACGGCAGTCTGCCGCAGCACCGACTGATTCTGCGCCATCGACCGCGGCAGCGATCGCCGCGCGCCGAGCGCGAAGTCGCCCGGCCGGTTCAGGCCGGTAGCGACAACGGTCACACGCATGGCGTCGCCCAGCGAATCGTCGAACACCGCGCCGAATTTAATGATGGCTTCATCGCTGGTCTGCGTGCAGATCGCGTTCATCACCTGCTTGGTCTCGCGCAGTTTCAGCGTTTCCTCCGATGCGGCGATGTTGACCAGCACGCCACGCGCGGCGCGCAGGTTCGAGCCGTCAAGCAGAGGGCAGGAGATGGCTTCCTCGGCGGCCTTGACGGCACGGTCGTCGCCCGAGTGCTGGGCCGAACCCATCATCGCCATCCCGGTCTGACGCATCACCGTGCGCACGTCCTCGAAGTCGACGTTGACCAGGCCCGGTTCGGCGATGATTTCCGCGATGCCGGTCACTGCCTTGCTCAGCACCTCGTCCGCAGCCGCAAATGCCTGTTTTTGCGTGATGTCGTCGCCGAGGACTTCTTCCAGGCGGCTATTCAGGACGATGACCAGCGAATCCACGCAACGCGCCAGGGTGGCGATGCCTTCCTCGGCCACGCGCATGCGCCGCGGCCCTTCGAAATCAAATGGCTTCGACACCACGCCAACCGTCAGGATGCCCAGTTCGCGCGCCACTTCGGCTACCACCGGCGCGGCGCCGGTGCCGGTGCCGCCGCCCATGCCGGCGGTGAGGAACACCATGTCGGCGCCCTTGATCGCTTCCGCGATGATGGTGCGTTCGCGCATGGCGCTTTCACGCCCCACGCTCGGATCGCTGCCAGCGCCGAGGCCGCTCTCGCCAAGCTGGATCCGTTTTTCGGTCTTGGTGGCCGACAGCGCCTGCGCGTCCGTGTTAGCGCAAATGAATTCGAATGCGGACATTCCGGCCGACGCCATGTGGTTGATGGCGTTGCCGCCGGCGCCGCCCACGCCGATGATTTTGATGACCGTCTCCGGTTGGGGAAGTTTTAGTTCGGACAAGGAAGACTCCGTTCGAAGAAGTTGCGGCCGGCCGACCGCGAATGCGGTCCGGCGAGCGCTTGCTGAGCTGAGCCTACTAGACTACTTGCTGCGACGCGCACACGAAAGCTTGAAATCGTTTCAGTCGAAAGCAATTGTAAGAACGCGTGCAATCGGGCGAACCAGGACGCAGCGAGCTCGCCCGCCAGCGGCGCGTGTTGCCGCTTCCGCCTGCCGAATCAGCTGCCGCGGAACACGATCGTCTTGTTCCCGTCCACGAACACGCGGCGCTCGATGTGGAACTTGACGGCGGCGGCCAGCGCCAGGCATTCGTTGTCGCGGCCCACGCGGACCAGCTGCTCGGGCTTGTAGTTGTGGTCCACGCGCGTGACGACCTGTTCGATGATAGGGCCTTCGTCCAGGTCCGGCGTCGCGTAGTGCGCGGTGGCGCCGATCAGCTTGACGCCGCGGTCATAGGCCTGGTGGTAGGGCTTGGCGCCCTTGAAGCCGGGCAGGAAGGAGTGGTGGATGTTGATGCAGCGGCCCGCCAGCGTGCGCGACAGCTGGTCCGACAGGATCTGCATGTAGCGCGCCAGGATCACCAGTTCCGCGCGGGTCTCCTGCATGATCTCCAGCAGACGCGCTTCCTGCCGCTGCTTGCTTTCCTTGTCGACCGGCAGGTGCACGAAGCGGATGCCCTCGCGCTCGACCATCGGCCGCAGGTCCTGGTGGTTCGATACGACGGCCGTCACTTCCATGTTCAGGTCGCCATTGCGGCGGCGGTACAGCAGGTCATCCAGGCAATGATCGTATTTCGACACCATGATGACCGTTTTCACCGGCTCGGCGGGATCGTAGATCGCCCACTCCATTTCCAGGCGGGCGGCGACTTCGGCCTCGAACTGCGCGCGGATCAGGTCCACGCCGGTCTCCGCGGAGGTCGGCCGGAACACGGCGCGCATGAAAAAGCGTTCGGTCGAATCGTCGTCGAACTGCTCCAGCGCGCAGATATAGCAATCGCGTTGGGCGAGGAAACCGGACACTCGCGCGACGATGCCGATCGCGGCTTTGCAGCTGGCGGTTAGGATGTACTGCTTGGCGGAAGGGGAAAGCGGGGTGATCATGCTTGATACGGGAAAATGGTGGCGTGGCTTTACTGCATTGCAGCAAGGTTACCATGCCGTTGGGGCGTTTGCCGACTTTTGTTCAGTTATCACGCGCTGTGCCGACAAATATTTGAAATGATTCGAAAATTGATCGCTCTTGTTTAAAATTGAATCACATCGACATGATTTGGAGAGTACCGCGTGAATCCCGTAGAAAAAACCAGCGCCTTCGTGGGAAAGACATTTTCGCTGTGGGTGCTGCTGATGGCGTGCTTCGGGTTTTTCGCGCCGCAGCTGTTTATCGGCTATAAGTCGTGGATCGCGCCGCTGCTTGGGATCGTGATGTTCGGCATGGGGCTCACGCTGTCCGCGGCGGACTTTCGCGAAGTGTTCCGCCGGCCGCGCGACGTGGCAATCGGCGTCGTCGGCCACTACCTGATCATGCCCGGCATCGCTTACCTGCTGGCGGTCGTGCTGCGGCTGCCGCCGGACATCGCGGTCGGCGTCATCCTGGTCGGCTGCTGTCCGAGCGGCACGGCATCCAACGTCATGACTTTCCTTGCCAGGGGCGATGTCGCGCTCGGGGTGTCGATTGCATCGGTGTCGACCTTGATCGCGCCGCTCGCCACGCCGGCGCTGGTGTCCTTGCTGGCGGGGCAATGGATGAACATCAATGCGGCGTCCCTGTTCAAGGACATCGTGCAGGTCGTCATCGTTCCCATCCTGCTGGGTATCGTCGCGAATACCTTGTTCCGCAAACAGGCGCAAGCCAGCGTCAAGGCATTGCCGCTTGTTTCGACAGTGGCGATCGTGGTGATCATCGCAATCGTGGTCGCGCTGAACCAATCCAAGCTGCTCACGAACGGCGTTATCATCCTGGCCACCGTCATCCTGCATAATCTGCTTGGATTCGCGCTCGGCTACCTGTTCGCGAAGATGTTCGGCATGAGCTTCGCAAAGCGCAAGGCGGTGATGTTCGAAACCGGAATGCAGAATTCCGGCCTCGGCGCCGCGCTCGCGGCTGCGCATTTCAATCCCGTCGCGGCGGTGCCCAGCGCGCTGTTCAGCGTCTGGCATAACCTGTCCGGTTCTGTGCTGGTGGCGGCGTTCCGGGGCAAAGCCGACCCGCATGTTGAATGAGGCGTTCGTCATCGTTGTTGTGAGAGCGATCATGCGCATGCCTATAATCTCCGCAACTCCACCACCAGCCAGACCATGAATCCTGAAATCGTATTGACGCAAGCCCTGTTGCCCGAAATCGAATCGCGCCTCGACCACAGCTACCACGTTCACCGCCTTTACCAGCAGGACGACGCCACGGCCTTCCTGCGGCAGCACGGCGCCTCCATCCGCGGCGTCGTCACCGGCGGCGCCAATGGCATCGCGAATGCGCACGTGGACCTGTTGCCCGCGCTCGACATCATCGCGATCCATGGCGTGGGCACCGATGCGGTCGACCTGGCGTATGCGCGTGCGCGGAACATCCACGTCACCAATACGCCCGATGTCCTCAGCGCCGACGTCGCGGATCTCGCGGTCGGGCTGATGATCGCAACGCTGCGCGGCGTAGCGACCGGCGACCGTTTCGTGCGTGCCGGGCAGTGGGGAAAAACGGCGCTGCCGCTGGCGCGCCGGGTCAGCGGCAAGCGCGTCGGCATCGCCGGCATGGGGCGGATCGGGCAGGCCATCGCGCGGCGCCTCGCCGGTTTCGATTGCGTGGTGTCGTATTTCGGGCGGCGTCCGAACGACGCGCTGCCCTATTCATTCGAGCCGGACCTGCACCGGCTCGCCGCCGACAGCGACGTGCTGATCCTCGCCGCTTCGGCCACGGATGGCAAGGCCATCGTCGACGCCAGCGTGCTCGATGCGCTCGGGCCTGAAGGGGTGTTCGTCAATATCGCCCGCGGCAAGCTGGTCGACGAGGAGGCGCTGGTGACAGCGCTGCGCGAGAAGCGCATCGCCGGCGCCGGCCTCGATGTCTTCGTCGACGAACCCCATG
>JAEWEK010000325.1 GCA_023389425.1 Pseudomonadota bacterium
CCGCACACAGGCGCTGCTTGCGTACCGCGACGAAGTCCATGCGCTGCTCGCGCAACTGCCCGACGTCACCCTGCGCTGGGTGCCGCGCCACCGCAACCAGCAGGCGGACGCGCTGTCGCAACGGGCCTGCCTGCCGCACGAGGCGCTCGAATGAGCGGCCACGATCCGGCCTCCTGGCAGCCGCGCCTTGCAGCCCTCGCGGCCGGCGCGGCAGGCACCGACGGCGCCCACGACGCCAGCCACCTCGAACGCGTATGGCGCACGGCGCAGACCCTGCTGCTGCACCATCCGGAAGCAAACGCACTGGTGGTGATGGCCGCCTGCTACCTGCACGACCTGGTCAACCTGCCCAAGAACGACCCCGAACGCGCGCAGGCATCGCGCCGCTCGGCCCTGCTGGCGCGCCACCAGCTGGCTTGGATGGGCTTTCCGGCCGAGCTGCTGGACGGCGTCGCCCACGCGATCGAGGCCCACAGTTACTCCGCCGCCATCCCGGCCGACACCATCGAGGCGAAGATCGTGCAGGATGCCGACCGCATCGACGCCCTCGGCGCCATCGGCCTGGCGCGCGTGTTCTACGTCGGCGGCCAGCTGGGACGCCCGCTGGCCCACGGCGACGACCCGCTGGCGCTCGAGCGTCCGCTGGACGACCGTACTTACACGCTCGACCACTTCGCGGTCAAGCTGGCGGCCCTGCCGGCCATGATGCAAACCGCCGCCGGACGCCGCGTGGCCGAGCGCCGCGTCGCCCTGCTGATGGAGTTCCGCGAGCGTTTCGCAAACGAGTGGCTGGGCCGGCCGGGCGATGAGTAAACAGGCTTGCGCCGGTGTTAAGATAGACGTTTGGGCATGACTCACAAACAATTCATGACATCGACGGCCGACCACCCCAAACCCTCTTCCGGCAACCTCAATTTCGTCCTGGTTTGCGTGTTCATCGACATGCTCGGCATCGGCCTGATCGTCCCGGTGCTGCCGGTGCTGGTCGGGCAATTCGTCAGCGGCCGCGAACAGCAGGCCCTGTGGTACGGGGTGATGGCGATGGTGTTCGGGCTGATGCAGTTCATCTTCATGCCGATGCTGGGCGCGATCAGCGACCGCGTGGGCCGCCGCCCGGTCCTGATGTATTCGATGACCGGCATGTGCATCAACTTCCTCGCGACCGCGTGGGCGCCGAACCTGGCCTGCCTGTTCATCGGGCGCGTCATCGGCGGCATGTCCTCGGCCAGCATGTCGGTGGCCTCGGCCTATGCCTCGGACATCTCGACCCACGAAAACCGCGCCAAGAGCTTCGGCAAGGTCGGCGCGGCATTCGGCCTGGGTTTCCTGTGCGGCCCGATGCTGGGCGGCCTGCTGGGCGACAGCAATATCCACCTGCCCTTCTACGCCGCCGCGGCGCTGTCGGCCGCCAACCTCGTGTATGGCTTCTTCTTCGTGCCGGAATCGCTGCCGCCGGGCGAGCGCAAGCCCTTCAGCCTGGCGCGCATCAATCCATTCGGCGCATTGATGCGGCTGGCGAAGCGGCACGACATCCGCGGCCTGGTCGTCGTGTTCACGCTGGTCGCCTTCGCCCAGATGATGCTGCAGTCGACCTGGGTGCTGTACACCACCTTCCGTTTCGACTGGACGCCGCGCGACAATGGCATCGCCATGTTCTGCGTCGGCCTGGCGTCGGTGGTGGTGCAGGCGGGCCTGCTGGCGGTGCTGATGCGCCGCTTCGGCGAGACCAGGCTGTCGATGCTCGGCCTGGCCTCGGGCGCGCTGGCCTACTTCCTGTACGGGCTGGCCACGCAAGGCTGGATCATGTACGCGGTCATCCTGTGCAACCTGCTCGCGTTCGCGGCAGGCCCCGCGCTGCAGGGGATCATCTCGAAGACCACCGCCGCCAGCGAACAGGGTGAGCTGATGGGCTCACTGCAGTCGATCAGCAGCCTGGGCGTGATCCTGATGCCGCTGGTCGGCACCGCCATCCTCGGCGCGGTCAGCCACCTGCCGTCGCAAGACTGGCGCGTCGGCAGCTCCTTCTACCTGTGTGCGCTGATGCAGGTGCTGGCCATCCTGGTCGCGCGCCGCTATTTCGCCGCCCACGAGAAAAAGGCCTGAGGTCCCCGGCCAGGCAATGGCCGGGAAGCTCCGGGGCTGGCTCAGAACTTCATTTCCATGGTCGCGCGGACGATCATCCTGCCGGGCGTGACCGAAGTGCGCGTCACCGAGCCGCCCTGGTCGAAATAGCTGCCCGAATTGATGTAATCCTGGCGCAGCACATTCGTGAACGCGATGCGCAGCTGGTTCTTCGGATCGAACTTCCACAGCGCGTACATATCGACGTCGCGGCGCACGCTCTGGTAAGCCAGCTGGTTGGCCGAGATCCGCACCTGGCCGCCGTTCTTGAAGGCGTAGCTGGCGCCCGTGGTCAGCTGGCCGATCTTGTAGTCGACGCCGAAGGTCGCCGACACCGGCGTCTGCTGGTCGAGACGGTTGTTCGGGCCCGGCACGGAATCGACGGTAGACCAGTTGCGGCTCAGGCTTGCGCGCAGGTCGAGCGCGGGCGCTTCCGCCCACAGCGACTTGAGCGGGAACTTGGTCTCGAGTTCGAGGCCGTAGGTGCGCGCATTGCCGAAGTTGGACGGCAGGCCCACCCAGCGGCCGTCGCGGAACAGCGTCAGCTGGCGCGTGAAGTCCGTGATCTGGCGCGAGGACGCGCTGATCGAGGCCATGCCGCCGCCTTCCCAGAAGTGTTCGTAGGCCATGTCGATGCCGCGCGCCAGTTCCGGCTTCAGGCCAGGATTGCCCATGAAGTCGGGCTCGGTCGAGCTGTTGTTCAGCGACAGGAAGCGGTGCGGGATCAGGCTTTGCACGTCCGGCGACTTGTAGGTGCGGGTCAGCGCGAAACGCACCTGGTCGGCCTTGGTGCCGGGCAGCTTGTACATGGTCTGCATCAGCGGGCTCCATACCGAGGAGCGCGTGTGCGCCGTGTCGAAGGTATTGCCCTCGATGCGGGTGAAGATGCCCTCCCAGCGCATGCCGAGGTAGACCGACCAGCGCGGCGTGACGTTCCACTCGTCCTGGGCGAAGCCGGCGAAGCGCAGCACGCGGCCCTTGTAATGCTCGTCCGAGAGATAGGCCGGCTGGCCCGCGATCGAGGCGTCGCGCTGCAGGCGGGCGTCGCTGCGGTTGTTGTAGCCGAAGTCCCAGCCCACCGCTAGCGCATGGTTGTCGAACAGCGGATTGGTGTACTTGCCGGTCGAGGTGAAGCCGCGGTCGGTACCCTTCGAATCGATCTTGCTGTCCAGCGTCTGCGTGCCGCCGTTATAAGCCATGCGTCGTGTGACGTTGCCCAGGCCGCCCAGCACGCCGCCGATCTTCAGGTCCAGCTTCGAACCGGATTCCAGCTTGTGGGTCCAGTTCAGGTCCGTGCGGAAGAACTGGTTATCGTTGGTCATCGGCAGCCAGGTGTGCGGATAGATGGCCGGTGTGCCGTACAGCGTGGTGATGTCGCTGTTGCCATGCATCCGGAAGCGGTTCACGTTCAGGAAGGTCTGCCAGGTCACCATATCGCCGCCGTCCAGGTTCCAGTTGAAACGCGGGCTGATGTTGAGGGCGTCGAAACGCGCCTTCGTAAACGAGGCGGTCTCGCGCAACAGCACGCTCTTGCCGGACGGGTCGTAGCCCTGCTCCACCGCCGGCGAGTCGCGTCCGGTTTCCTGGTGAATGCCGTTGGCGGCCAGTGACCAGGACAGCTTGCCGGCGCGGTCGGACAGCTGCAGGTTGGCGGTCGGGTTGCTGTAGTCAGGGCCGTGGCCATAGCCCAGCTTCAGCTCGCGCTGGCCGGTCTGGATCGCCTTCTTCAGCACGATGTTGATGGTGCCGGCGATCGACTGGGTCGAGAATTCGGCGGTGGCCGCACGCAGCACTTCGATGCGCTCGATGACGTCAGGCGCCAGCGAATCGATGGAGAAGCCGGCCGGCGCGCGCTCGCCGTTGATCAGGATCTGCGTGTAGCCGCTGCCCAGGCCGCGCATGCGGATTTCGCTGCCGCGGCCACCGGCGCCGCTCACCGTCACGCCTGGCACGCGCTTGAGCACGTCGAGCACGTTGTTGTCGCCGTATTTCACGATCTCGTCGTGGTTGACGACGATCTTGCTGGCGGTGTCGTCGCGCCGCGGATCATAGGCGTCGGCCGATCCCCGGACCTCGATCTTCTGCATCTGGCCTTCCGCCGGTGCGGCTTTCGTGCCCGTGCCTTGCGCTTCCTGCGCATGGGCGGACACCGCCATCGCAACGGCGGCGGCAATGATCGTGAGGCGGAATGTCTTGGTGTTGTGGTGCATGACTCAACTCTATTTTTTTTGAAAGGCGCTATTCTCGTGGAATTCACGCCGCTTGGATTGCTCCTGCGGAACTATTTTTGATATGCATGCAACGCGTGGGTATGCATGCATATCCCTCCTCACAGTTTCATTTCCAGGGTCAGCCGCGCGACCATATAGCCCGGGTAGACGGTGCTGCGCGTCATCAGGCCGGACGCGGTGCTGTAGCTGGACATGTTCAGGCCGTCCTGCCCGAGCACGTTCGACAGCGCAAGCCTGGCCTGGTATTTCGGATCGAACTTCCACAGCGCGTACAAGTCGAGGTCGCGGCGCACGTTCTGGTAGGCCGACTGACTGGCCGAGATGCGCACCGGGCCGCCCGCGCGGAAGGCGAAGCTGCCGCCGTAGGTGAAGGCGCCTGCCTTGTAATCGGCGCCCAGCGTGGCCGACAAGGGCGTCTGCTGGTCGAGGCGGTTGTTCGGCCCCGGCACCGACGGCACGCGCGACCAGTTGCGGCTGACGCTCGCGCGCAGGTCGACCGGCGGCGCTTCCGCAAACAGCGTCTTCAGCGGGACCCTGGCTTCGGTCTCGAGGCTGTTGGTCAGCGCCCGGCCTTCGTTGGACGGCAGCTGCACCCAGCGGCCATCCTGGAATACCACCAGGTTGCGCGTGAAGTCCCGGATGGCGCGGCGCGACAGCGCCACCGACAGCATGCCGCCCTCGCCGAAGTAGTGTTCGTAGGCCGCGTCGAAGCCGAGCGCGAGTTCGGGCTTGAGCTTCGGGTTGCCGATGAAGTCGGGCTCGGTCGGGCTGTTGTTGACCGAGACGAAGCGGCGCGGCGGAAGGCTCAGCAGGTCGGGCGCCTTGTAGGTGCGGGTCACGGCGAAGCGAACCTGGT
The DNA here is from genome assembly GCA_023389425.1 of Pseudomonadota bacterium. Classification (GTDB taxonomy): domain Bacteria; phylum Pseudomonadota; class Gammaproteobacteria; order Burkholderiales; family Burkholderiaceae_D; genus Telluria. The sequence goes on from JAEWEK010000325.1 coordinate 5,209, forward strand.
CGGCCTTGGTGCCGGGCAGCTTGTACAGGGTCTGCAGCAAGGGGCTGAGCACCGAGGAATTGCTGCGGGCGGTGGCGAAGTCGTTCCCCGATGTCTGGATGCGGATACCTTCCCAGCGCAGGCCGAAGTACAGCGACCAGCGCGGCGTGATGTTCCACTCGTCCTGGGCATAGGCTGCCACGCGCGAGGAACGGGCCTGGAAGCGCTGGTCGAGGAAGTAGGCCGGACTGCCGCCGACCGCGGCATCGTTCTGCTCGCGGCTCTCGAAATGGCGGTTGTAGCCGGCGTCCCATCCGAGCGCGAGCGAATGGCCTTCGAGCAGCGGGTTGGTATATTTTCCGGTGCTGGTCAGGCCGAAGTCGTGGCCGCGGCTTTCCGTCGCGCTGTCGAGCACCTGGGCCGCGCCACGGTATGCTGTCCGGTCCTGGATATTGCTGGCGGCGATACCCACGCCGCCAATTTTCATGTCCAGCTTCGAACCGCCGTCGAATTTGTGCACCCAGTTGAGCTCCGAACGCAGCATGCCGAATTTGCTGGAAGGCCGCATTTCCTGCGATGGATACGGCGGCGCAGCACCCAGCTCGGTGCTCGTGCGCGCGTAGTTATCGCCCCGGAAGCGGTTCGCGTTCAGGAAGCTTTGCCAGGTCAGCGTGTCACCGCCGTCCAGGTTCCAGTTCACGCGCGGAGAAGCGGTCAGGACCGCCGCGTGGCTGGTGCCGAAGGCGTCGTTGTAGCTGCGCAGGACCGGCGCACCCTGGAGGTCGTAGTCGATTTCGCGCGCCGGCGCCAGGCGCTCGGCATGCTGGTAGATGAAGTTCACCGGCAGCGACCACGACATCTTGTCGGCGCGGTCAGACAGCATCAGGTTCACGATCGGGTTCGAGAAGCCCGGCCCTTTCGCCATGCCCACCTTGAGCTCGCGCTGGCCGGCCTTGGCGGTCTTCTTCAGCACGATGTTGATGGTGCCGGCCACCGACTGGGTCGAGAATTCCGCCGTGGCGGCGCGCAGCACCTCGATCCGTTCGATGACGTCGGGCGAGAGCGAATCGATGGTGAAGCCGGCCGGCGCTCGCTCGCCGTTGATGAGGATCTGCGTGTAGCCGCTGCCCAGGCCGCGCATGCGCACTTCGCCGCCGCGGCCATTGGCGCCGGTGACGGTCACGCCGGGCACGCGCTTGAGCACATCGAGCACGCTGGTGTCGCCGTACTTGACGATCTCCTCGCGCGTGACGACGATTTTGGAGGCGGTGTCGTCGCGCCGCGGATCGTAGGCATCGGCGCTGCCGCGCACCTCCACTTTCTGCATGGGCGCGGTCTCGGTGCTGGTGGCATTCGGGGTTTGCTGCGCATGCGCGAGGCCGGCCGCCGCGAGCGCCGTGACGAGCACGGTCAGCCGCAGCCGCCCTGGATATGCATGCGCCGCGGTCAACCTGGTGTCGATCACGGTTTATCCTTCAGGTAGCGGTTACAGGAATATGCATAACAGGGCTGGCAGCTTTCGAAAAACGGCATTCCGCATCGGTACAGCAGCCCGTTATAATCCCTATTCTTGTTAAGTCGCCAAAAGGTTCCCGACCGTGTCCGATCGAATCAAAGTTCTGCCGCAATATGTATTGCCGAAGCAGGCGCTGACCACGCTGGCGGGCCGCGTCGCCGGCGCCCAGGGCGGCGCGATGACCACGAGCCTGATCCGCTGGTTCGTCGGGAAGTACGGCGTCAACATGGGCGAAGCGGCCAATCCGGACATTGCCGGCTACGCCAGCTTCAACGAGTTCTTCACCCGGCCCTTGAGGGACGGCGCGCGGCCGCTGGCGCAGGCGGACTTCGTCTGTCCGGTCGATGGCGCGATCAGCCAGTTCGGCGCGATCGACGAGCACGATATCCTCCAGGCCAAGGGGCACAAGTTCACCACCACCCAGCTGGTCGGCGGCGATGCCGCGCTGGCCGGGCAGTTCGCGCACGGCAGCTTCGCCAACCTGTACCTGTCGCCGAAGGACTACCACCGCATCCACATGCCGTGCGACGGACGGCTGACGCGCATGATTTACGTGCCGGGCGAGCTGTTCTCGGTGAACCCGACCACGGCGCGTGGCGTGCCCGGCCTGTTCGCGCGTAACGAGCGTGTGGTCTGCGTGTTCGAGTCGGATGAATTCGGGCCGTTCGTGATGGTGCTGGTCGGCGCGACCATCGTCGGCAGCATGGCGACCGTGTGGCACGGCGTGGTCAATCCGCCGCGGCTGCCCAAGGTGTTCGAGTGGAGCTACGAAGGCCAGCAGGTGCTGCTGAAGAAGGGCGATGAGATGGGACGCTTCCTGCTCGGCTCGACCGTCGTCATGCTGTTCAAGAAAGACACCATCGCCTTCAATCCCGACTGGGCGCCGGAGCGCAGCGTGCGCCTCGGTGAACTCATGGGCAACCGCCCGCGCTAAGGTTTTTCCAGCGCGGCCCGGTGCTGGCCGCAGCACATTTCTTCCATCATGTCGAGGAAGGCCCGGGTCTTGGCCGGCATCAGGCGCCGGCCGGGGAACACCGCCCATCCGGTATCGGGCGGCAGTTCCCATTCGGGCAGCACGCGCACCAGCTCTCCCAGTTCCACATAAGGTTGCGCCAGCTTCCAGCCGCTGAGCGCGATGCCCGCGCCGCTGCGCGCGATGCGTGCCAGCAGGTCCGGCGAATTCGCGGTCAGGCGTGCCGGCAGCGCGCGTTCCCAGCGTTGCTTGCCGCGCGTGAGCACCCACGGCGCCGGGCCGCCGTTGCGTGACAGGATGCACAGCAGGTCGTGCTCGACCAGGTCGTCCGGTTGTTCCGGCAGGCCGCGCTGGGCGATATAGGAAGGCGCCGCGTACAGGCCGAAGCGCTCGAAGGACACCCGGCGCGCGTTGAGCGAAGCGTCATCCGGCAGGTCGCCCATGCGGATGGCGATGTCGAAATTCTCGGCCAGCAGGTCGACGCGGCGCGGCGAGAGGTCGAGCTCCAGGCTCACCTCGGGATAGCGTTCGACGAATGCCGCGATCACCGGCACCAGTCCCATATTGGCAAGGTCGTGCGGCAGCGAGATGCGCAGCTTGCCGCTGGGCGCGGCCTGGCGGTGCTGGGCCAGCGCGCCCGCCGCATCCACTTCCTCGGCGACCTTGCGCGCATGTTCGAGCAGGCTGGCGCCGAACTCCGTCACCACCAGCTTGCGCGTGGTCCGCTGCAGCAGGCGCTCGCCGAGCTGCGCCTCCATCAAGGAAATGCGGCGCGACACGGTCGATTTGGGCTGCCCCACCCGCTCCGCCGCCTTGCTGAAGCTCCCTGCGTCGACGATCCGGGCGAAAAGAACAAGATCATTCGGTTCGATATGCATATTGTTCCACCTGATGAATAATGTTATCCATTTTAACGTCTTCTGGATTGAATTTGGAATTGATAAAGTGTGTTCATCACCAATTCTCACCAGCCAGAAGGGAACGTAAGAATGAACATCCTGCAGCTCAACAGCAGCCTCCGCGGCGCCCAATCCGAATCGATCCGCGTCGCCAACGCCATCACCTCCAAACTGCTGGCCGCCAACCCGGGCGCGACCGTCGTCGTGCGCGACCTGGTCGCCGACCAGCACCCGATCCTGGACGAAGCGACCCTCGGCGCCCTGTTCACTCCCGCCGACCAGCGTACGCCCGAACAGGCCGCGCGTGTGGCCAAGGATGACGCGCTGATCGCCGAAGCGCAGGCCGCCGACGTGATCGTGATGGGTGCGCCGATGTACAACTTCGCGATGCCGGTGCAGCTCAAGGGCTGGTTCGACGCGGTGGCCCGCGCCGGCGTGACCTTCCGCTACACCGAGGCCGGCCAGGAAGGCCTGCTGAAGAACAAGAAGGTGTACGTGGCGGCAGCGCGCGGCGGCGTGTATCCCAAGGAAGCCGACCCGCAGGTGCCGCAGATCGTCACCCTGCTTAACTTCCTGGGCCTGAAGGAACATCATTTCGTGTATTCTGCGGCGCAGTCGATGGGTCCGGATGCGGCGGCAAAAGGCCAGGCCGAGGCCGACCAGGCCATCGAAGCGGTATTCGCTTAATCAGCAGCAGCGGCGCGGCGGCGCCGGCAACGAGGAGAACAGCATGACCAAGCAAGTGCAAGCAGCAAGCGTGAGCAAGTCGCGTGGCGTGGAGCGCCTGGTGGGCGGCCAGTTCGTGATGGATGGCGCCGGCGTGAAGATCAACCGTGTGCTGACCGGCCCCTTGCAGCGCCGCCTGGATCCTTTCCTGATGCTGGACGCCTTCGGCAGCGACAAGGCGGGCGACTACATCGCCGGCTTCCCGGAGCACCCGCACCGCGGCTTCGAAACCATCACCTACATGCTGAACGGCCGGATGCGCCACCGCGACAGCGGCGGCAACGAAGGTTTGATCACCAACGGCGGCGTGCAGTGGATGACCGCGGGCCGCGGCGTGGTCCACTCCGAAATGCCGGAGCAGAACGAAGGCCTGATGGAAGGCTTCCAGCTGTGGCTCAACCTGCCGGCCAAGGACAAGATGTCGGACCCGTGGTACCGCGACATCCCGGGCGAGGAGCTGCCGCGCTTCACGCTGGAGAATGGCGCATCGGTGCAGGTGATCGCCGGCGAAACCCACGGTGTCACCGGCGCGGTGGTGCGTGAGGGGACGCAGCCGCTCTACCTCGACATCGCGCTGGCGGAAGGCGCTAGCCTGGACCTGCCGCTGCCGGCAGGGCACAACGCCTTCGTGTACGTGTATCGGGGCGAGCTGGTGGTCGAAGGCAAGGGCGTGGCGCAGGCGCGCATGGCGATCCTCGACAACGCGCCTGGTGCCGACGGCGTGCGCATCAAGGCGGCGCAGGACAGCAAGTTCCTCGTGATCGCGGGGCGGCCGCTGGGCGAGCCGATCGCGCAGTACGGGCCGTTCGTGATGAACACGCAGGAGGAGCTGTACCAGGCGGTCGAGGACTTCCGGGCCGGGAAGTTCGCGGCTTGATCGCATAGCGTCGTGAGACAGGGGACGTCGTTGCCGCGAGAGCGGGAACGACGTTCTTATTTGCGCTACACTCTGCGCCATGCATCGACCACCACATCCAACATGCCGCTGATCGACACCCTCGCCGACCTGTACGCCCGCGCCAGCCGCGCGCTCGGCCTGGAGACGGTCGACTCCTTCCCCGCCGGCCACGCCTATGCCCGCACGCGCTGGGACCGCGCCTATTTCGACGTCGCGTCCGACCTCAAGCCGGACGCGATCGAGCGCACGATCTGCCAGGCGATCGCCAACACGCCGGCCGTCTTCGCGCGCATCGTCAACCCGACCCCACGCATGCAGCGCGTGCTGCTGGGGATGGTGGACGAACGCCGCCGGCGCGGCACCGGCAACCAGGGCGAGCTGCTCAGGCTACTGGTCAATGCCTACGACAGCCGGCACACGCTGGAAGCCCTGCCCGGCATGCGCCAGGCGATCGACGATTCCGATGGGCTGGAAATGGGCGAGCGGGTGCGCCAGTTGTCGGTCTTCCTGAGCACCATTCCTTCGGACTTCGACGTGATCGATGGCGACCTGCCGGGCCGCACGCTGCGGCTGATGCACGGCGGCCGGCGTTAGGCTTGCGCCTGCTGTTGCGGCACGGCCGTGATCTTGCGCGGTGAATTCGAAGGCAGGTAGCGTTCGCGCAGCGCCATGAACGGCGTTTCCACCAATCGATACAGCAGCCAGCCGGCAGCAAGCGAGGCGAACAGCATCAGCGCGATCGCGCCGGGCGAGTCGACCTTGTAGCCAGCCGCGCGCAACTGGTCGCCGATGATGATGCAAAGCTGTTTGTGCGTCAGGTAGATCGCGTATGACCACAAGGCGAGACTGCCGGCGCCGGGAATCCGCGTCTCGCGCAGCAGCGAGCCTTCGGCGGCGGCCGCGAGGATCAGCATCGCGATGCCGAGGGCGAGCAGCGGATAGCCGAATACCGTCACGGCAAAGCCGAAGTGATCGCGCAGGAACAGCGCGCACGCCAGCAGCGTGACCAGCACGCCAGCGACGAGAAACGCATTCCCGTAGCGCGACAGGCGCTGCCACAGCGCCGGCTGCTGGTTCTTCAGCAGCGCCAGGGCGACGCCGGCCAACAACTCGTCGAAGCGGCAGAAACTGGAGTAGTAGATGTATTTGTAGTAGGCGCGCATCCAGTTGGCCTGGCCTTGGACATGGTCGAGCCAGGCGTCGGCGCGGCACAGCATGCCGGCGCCGAATGCAAGCGCGACGGCGATCCAGGCGGCGCGGCGCGAGCTGCCGAGGGCGGCGCCGGCCAGGGCCAGTGCCGGCAGCAGCATGTAGAACTGCTCCTCGATCGACAGCGACCAGGCGTGCGAAAAGGCGGTGCCCGGTTCGAGGGCGATGTTCTGGGTGAAGCTCAGGTACTTCCAGAGCGGCAGCAGCGGCGCGTCTCCCCGGAATGCCGGCCACAGGAAGTACAAGGCCAGCACCAGGTAGAAATTGGGCAGCGTGCGCAGGAAGCGGCGCGCGTAGAAGTGGCGCAGCGAAAAGCCGTCGCTGCTGCGCATTGCCGCGAAAATCTGGTTGCCGATCAGATAACCGGAGAGCGCAAAGAACAGGTCGACGCCGGCCCAGCCCAGCTCGCCGACCCATCCGAAGGTATCGCGGCCGCTGACGAACAGCACATAGTGATGCAGGACGACGAGGCTGACGGCGAGCGCACGCAGGGTGTCGAGGCCGTGTACACGACGGCTGCGAAGCGAGGTGGACATTCTGGCTGGGATTCGTGGGAAGTTGCGAATGATGCCATGCCGTCCCTGCCGCCGCCAGCTTTTCCCGATAAAATGTCGGCACCGACATTTCTTTTGGATCAGTTCGTAATGACCTCCGCCAGCAATTTCCAGTTCAAATCCGTCAACTACACCGGGCTCGGCCAAGGCCCGCGCGTCATCATCATGGGCGCCACCCACGGCAACGAGGTGTGCGGCACCAAGGCCATCCGGCGCGTGATGGAGGAAATCGACAGCGGCAAGCTGCACATTGCGAACGGCAGCGTGACCTTCGTCCCCATCGTCAACCCGCTGGCCTACGCCAAGAACACCCGCTCGGGCGACCGCAACCTGAACCGCAACCTGTTCCCGAAAGAACATCCGCAGGATTTCGAGGACCAGGTCGCGAACTGGCTGTGCCCGCTCCTGGCGCAGCATGACGTGCTGCTGGACCTGCATTCGTTCAATGCCAGGACCGGCGAGCCCTTCGTCATGGTGGGGCCGGTTAACAACGACGGTCCGCTGGAGCCGTTCAAGCATGCGGAGAAGGAACGCGCACTGGCGCGCCGCCTGGGTGTACGC
>JAEWEK010000340.1 GCA_023389425.1 Pseudomonadota bacterium
CATCCACGTGGGGCCGACCATCAAGCGGGCCTACCTGAACGCCATCGTGAACCGCGTCAACGCCCTGAAGGCGGACAGCATCGCCATCACCGGCGACCTCGTCGACGGCAGCGTACGGCGCCTTGCCGTCCATACCGAGCCACTGCGGCGGCTGGCGGCGCGCGACGGCGTGTTCTTTGTCACCGGCAACCACGAATACTATTCCGGCGCGGAAGAGTGGATCGCCGAACTGCGGCGTCTGGGACTGACGGTATTGTTGAACGAGCACGTGGTGCGCAAGCGCAGCGACGGGGCCGTGATGATCGCCGGGGTCGCCGACTATACCGCCCACAATTTCATTCCCGCCCACCGCAGCGATCCGCAGGCGGCGGCGTCGGGCGCGGTGGACGTGGACGTGCGCATCCTGCTGGCCCACCAGCCCCGCTCGGCCGAGGCGGCATCCCAGGCCGGCTACCACCTGCAGCTGTCCGGCCACACCCACGGCGGCCAGTTCTTCCCCTGGAACCTGTTCGTTCCACTGCAGCAGCCCTTCGTGGCCGGCCTCAACCGGGTGCGCGACATGTGGGTCTATACCAGCCGCGGCACCGGCTACTGGGGACCGCCGAAACGCTTCGGCGCCCCTTCCGAGATCACTTTGTTGCGCCTGATCCCGGCATGATGGAATGTCCATACTGATTTTTTGCAAAAGATGCGTTATTGTGTACGCTTTGCAACTTTTCAGAAGGACCGAAATGAACCGCCGCATTCCCGCCCTGACCGTCCTTGCAACTGCCCTGTTTGCCGGCGCCGCCTGCGCTGCCGGCCCGGATGTCGATCCGGCCGCGCTCGCCAAGATCCGCGACAGCGCGATGCAAAGCAACTACGCCTACGAGCGCCTGGAAGACCTGACCGACCTGGTCGGCCCGCGCCTGTCCGGCTCGGCGGGAGCGGCAGCGGCGGTGCAGCAAGTGGCCGACGCCATGCGCAAGCTGGGCGCGAAGGTGACGCTGCAGCCGGTCAAGGTGCCGCACTGGGTGCGCGGCGAGGAAAAGGCGGAGCTGGTGGGCTACACCGGCCAGCCGCAAGGCGTAACCCAGCGCATCGTGCTGACCGCGCTGGGCGGTTCGGGCGCGACGCCGGCGGGCGGCATTACCGCGCCGGTGATCGTGGTCCACAATTTCGATGAGCTCAAGGCCTACAAGCCGGCCGACGTGAAGGGCAAGATCGTGCTGTTCGACGTGCCCTTCGACCAGCTGATGGCCGACCGTGGCCTGGCCGGCAATGCCTACGGCCAGGCGGTGGCCTATCGCGGCGCCGGCCCCCGCATGGCGGCCGAGATGGGCGCGGCCGCGGCACTGGTGCGTGCCGTCGGCGGCGCGGCCTACCGCATCCCGCACACCGGCGCGACCCAGCTGACCGACGGCGGCCGCATCCCGGCGGCGGCGGTCACGATCGAGGATTCGCTGCTGATGAACCGCCTGTCCAAGCGCGGCCCGGTGACCATGCACCTGACCCTGACGCCGCAGACCTTGCCGGACGCGGACAGCTTCAACGTCATCGCCGACATCCCGGGCAGCGCCAGGCCGGACGAGATCGTGATCGTGTCGGGCCACCTCGACTCCTGGGATCTGGCCACGGGCGCCAACGACGACGCCACCGGCGTGACCAGCGCGATGGAAGTGATCCACACGATCAAGCAGCTCGGCCTGCAGCCGAAGCGCACGATCCGCATGATCGCCTGGATGAACGAGGAAAACGGCGGCCGCGGCGGCCGTGCCTATGCCGAGGCGCAGAAGGCCAACGCCGAGAAGCATATCGCCGCGTATGAAGACGATAACGGCTCGGGCCGTCCGTTCGGGATCAAGGCCAGCATCGGCGCGGCCTCGGTGAAGTACTTCGCCCCGCTGCAGAAAGCGCTGCAGCCGATCGGCGCCGGCGTGTTCAAGCGCGAAGACGAGCTCGGAACGGGCGACCTGTCGCTGCTCGAGCGCGATGGCGTGCCGAGCTTCGAGCCGGTGATCGATTCGTCCGATTACTTCAACTACCACCACACCACGGCGGACACCTTCGACAAGGTCAATCCGGACAACCTGCGCCGCCATGCGGCCGTGATGGCGACCACCGCCTGGTTCCTGGCCAATACCGACCAGCCGGTCGGCCGCGCGCCCGCCACGACGCGCTAAGGCGCCGGTGGTTCCAGCGCGCTGGTGGTGCGGGAACCAACGGTCCGCAGGGCATCTGGCAGTTCGTGCGCGCGCCGGCCAGCTTACCCGATCGGCACCCGCCGCACCGCTCGCGCGTTGCCGCGAAACGGGCGCCCGTACACGGTCTGGATGCCGCTGGCGAAGTTTTGCCCCCAGACCAGCTGGGCGCGCGTTTCGTGCTGCTCGCTCGACCAGTACCATGCCCGGTCGAATTCCTCGCGCAAATTAGCGAACAACAAGGCCAGCTCGCGCCGCGAGGGCAGGGCGCCGCCGCGCGCGGCCGCCCACTCTTGGGCGGCGGGCCAGCTGACATCGCTGGCGCGGCCAGGCAGCAACACCAGGTGGTGGTCGGGCTCGCCCTGCCTGCCGAGAATGAGCCCGGCATAGAGTTCGCCTTCCAGGAGTCCATCTTTTACTTCCGCATATTCCATCATCGGGATCGTCCTCTCGCATCGTCGGTAGCAGCTAGCTAAGACTGCGGATTGGCCCGCTTAGTTGCGCGCGCAATGCGATCTATCTCATGCGAGCGTTCGATTTCTAGCCAGAACGTTCCTTTGCGAATCTATTACGTCAAAAAAATTTTTTCGCGAAAAGATTGAACTTGGGCAGTTTCCGCACCTCAAAGGTACTCATTCACTTGTTGAGGTAAGGAACCTTCCCAATGCAAAAACTCGGAACCATCGCCAAAGCTGCCCGTGTCAACGCCATGCTCGCCGCCAGTGCCGCCGTCCTGCTTGCCGCAGCCGGTTCTGCCTCGGCCACGACCACCCCGGCCACCACTTACAACTACTACGTGTCGCCGACCGGCAGCGACAGCGCGGCCGGCAGCAAGGCGGCGCCGTTCAAGACCCTGGTGCGGGCCGCCCAGGTGGCGACCAAGCCGGGCACGACCGTGTGGGTGGCTCCAGGTACCTACAACGGCGGCATCAAGACGACCGCCAGCGGCACCTCGTCGGCCCGCATCTACTGGGTGTCGACCGCCAAGTGGGGCGCCAGGATCGTCCCGGGCAGCAGCGCCAACGTCTGGGATAACCGCGGCAACTACGTCAGCATCATCGGCTTCGACATCGATGGCAGCACCAAGCCGAGCGTGACCCACGGCATCTACACGGGCGGCTCGTACAGCATGATCCAGGATAACCACGTGCACCACATCGCCAACAGCGCTGCCTGCACCAGCGCCGGCGGCTCGGCGATCGGCGTGGACAGCTACTACGGCGGCGTGTGGAATGACGTGGTGAGCAACACCGTCAACGACATCGGCCCGGCCGGCTGCACCTATGTCCAGGGCATCTATGTGTCGACTTCGGGCACGGTGAAGAACAACCTCGTGTACCGCGTGGCGGAAGCGGCGATCCAC
>JAEWEK010000346.1 GCA_023389425.1 Pseudomonadota bacterium
TGGGCAACTTCTTCACGATCCGCGACGTGCTGCAGAAATACGATGGCGAAGTCATCCGCTTCTTCGTCGTGCGCGCCCACTACCGCAGCCCGATCAATTACGCCGACACCAACCTCGACGACGCAAAGGCGGCGCTGACCCGCCTGTACACGGCGCTGGCCGATATCGACCTCGGTGCCGGCACGCCTGACGTCGACTGGAGCGAGGCGCATGCCGTGCGTTTCCGCGAGGCGATGGACGACGACTTCAATACCCCGCTGGCGGTGGCCGAGCTGTTCGACCTGGCCAATCAGGTCAACAAGACCAGGTCGGTGGCCGACGCGCGCCAGCTGAAGGCGCTGGGCGCCGTGCTGGGCCTGCTCGAACGCGAACCGCAGCAGTTCCTGCGCTCCGGTGCGGGCGAGGGTGGCATGGACGAGGGCAAGATCCTCGAAGCCATTGAACAACGCAAGGCTGCCAAGCAGGCGCGCAACTTCGCCGAGGCCGACCGCATCCGCGGCGAGCTGACGGCGGCCGGCGTCGTCCTCGAAGACAAGCCCGACGGCACCACCAACTGGCGCCGCGCATAATGGCACCAGGCAAGGATAAAGCGGGGGCAGCCCCGCCGTTCGACGTTCCCGCATATTGGGCCGAGGCCAAGGCCGAGCTGATGAAGCGCGACCGGATCATGAACAAGCTGATCCCGCAGTTCGGCGACATGCACTTGCGCGGCCATCCGGACCCGTTCACCACGCTGGCGCGCTCGATCGTCGGCCAGCAAGCCACGCCCAAGGCGGCCGACACGGCCTGGGGCAAGCTGCAGGACCTGTGCCCGAAGTTCACCTCAAGCCAGCTCATCAAACTGGGTGCGGCCCAGATCGCCGGCTGCGGCCTGTCCAAGCGCAAGACCGAATACATCCTCGACCTGGCCGACAGCTTCAAGGCCAAGCGCGTGCACAGCGACCTGTGGGCCGAGATGGACGACGAGGCGGTGATCGCCGAACTGGTCCAGATCCGCGGGATTACCCGCTGGACAGCCGAGATGTTTTTGATATTTAATCTGCTCCGGCCGAACGTCTTGCCATTGGACGACCCGGGCCTGATCCAGGGCATCAGCCAGAATTACTTCTCGGGCGAGCCCGTCTCGCGCAGCGATGCGCGCGAAGTTTCGGCCAACTGGGAGCCGTGGCGGACGGTAGCCACATGGTATTTATGGCGTAGTTTGGATCCGGTTCCGGTAGAATAACGCCTGACATCGCCGCGAGGGGAACAAGTATTGCTCCGCGGCCAAGAATAAACGGCCCCCAAGCCGTCGTTCCCGGCACTGCCGGAAACGACTTCCCGCGCAGGCGGGAACCCATGGACGGCGTTCCGTGACGCTCAGCATGGGTCCCCGCCTGCGCGGGGACGACGGTTTCAAGTGAACGGGCCAGAACAAATTCCGGAGTAATAATGACTAAAACAACCTTCCTCAGTTTCGAACAGCCGATCGCCGAGCTCGATTCGAAAATTGAAGAGCTGCGCTTCGTGCAGGACGATTCCGCCGTCGACATTTCTGAAGAGATCGATCGCCTCGCCAAAAAAAGCCAGCAACTGACCAAAGACATCTACGCCAAGCTGACCCCGTGGCAAGTGTCGCAGATCGCGCGCCATCCGCAGCGGCCGTACACGATGGACTACGTGAACGCGATCTTCACCGACTTCCATGAACTGCACGGCGACCGCAGCTTCGCCGACGACCAGTCGATCATCGGCGGCCTTGCGCGCTTCAACGGCCAGGCCTGCATGGTCATTGGCCACCAGAAAGGCCGCGACACCAAGGAGCGCGCCGCGCGCAACTTCGGCATGCCGCGTCCGGAAGGCTATCGCAAGGCCATGCGCCTGATGAAGCTGGCCGAGAAATTCAACCTGCCAATCTTCACCTTCGTCGACACCCCGGGCGCGTTCCCCGGCATTGACGCCGAAGAGCGCGGCCAGTCCGAAGCCATCGGCCACAACCTGTACGTGATGGCCGAACTGAAAGTGCCGCTGATCGCCACCATCATCGGTGAAGGCGGCTCGGGCGGGGCGCTGGCCATCGCCGTCGGCGACGCCGTGCTGATGCTGCAATACGCGACCTACTCGGTGATCTCGCCGGAAGGCTGCGCCTCGATCCTGTGGAAGACCGCCGAGCGCGCGTCCGACGCCGCCGACGCGCTGGGCCTGACCGCCCACCGCCTCAAGGCCATGGGCCTGGTCGACAAGATCGTCAGCGAGCCGCTGGGCGGCGCGCACCGCGATCCGGCCCAGATGGCGCAGCTGCTCAAGCGCGCGCTGGCCGACACCCTGCGCCAGTTCCAGGGCGTGAAGACCAAGGACCTGCTGGAAGCGCGTCACCAGAAACTGATGAGCTACGGTAAGTTCAAAGAGACGACCCCGACCGAAGAGTGAGCCGTTCCCGCGCCGGGTCGTCCGCGGCCCGGTCGATTCCAAACACGCTCGCACGCGCGCTGGACGCGCTGCGGGCCGATCTGCCTTCCCCCGCCATCGCCATCGCCCTGAGCGGCGGCCTCGATTCGATGGTGCTGCTGCACCTCGCCCGTGCCTGGGCGCAGGAGCATGCGGTGGCCTTGCACGCCTTCCACGTTCACCACGGCCTGTCCGTCAATGCCGACCAGTGGCTCGCGCATTGCGAACGCGCTTGCGGTGAACTCGGCGTGAGCTTCGATCATCGCCGCGTGGTCGTCGACAAGGATGGTTCCGGCATCGAACAGGCCGCGCGCAAGCAGCGCTACCAGGCGCTCGGCGCCATGTGCCGTGCGCACGGCGTGCATCTGCTGATGACCGCGCACCACCTCGACGACCAGGCCGAAACCGTGCTGCTGCAGCTGATGCGCGGCTCCGGTCCGGCCGGCCTGTCCGGAATGGATGTCGCAAATCGTGCCTCGTCCTTGCTGGGCGACGGCGATACCGTGATGGCGCGCCCGCTGCTGCCGGTGTCGCGCGCCGAGATGGAAGAGTGGGCCCGCGCGCATGCGGTCTCCTGGGTGGACGACGAATCCAACACCGATCCACGCTACGCCCGCAACGCGCTGCGTCACCAGGTGATGCCGGCGCTGGCGCAAGCTTTCCCTGGCTTCCAGCAGCGCATCGCCCGCAGCGCGGCCCACGCGCAATCGGCGCAGCGCCTGCTGGACCAGCTGGCGGCGCAAGACCTGGCCGCCTGTCTCGACGGCGAGGCGCTGGCGATGGCGCGCGTGCGACCGCTCGGCAAGGACCGTATCGACAACCTGCTGCGCTACTGGTTTGGCACGCGCGGTTTCCGCATGCCATCGACCAGTTGGCTGGACGAGATGGTCGGCCAGGTGCTCGATGCCCGGGAGGATGCGCAGCTGCGCGTCACGCACCCCGAATGCGAAATCCGGCGCCACCGCGACCGCCTGTTCATCACGCCGCGCCTGCCCGACCTGGCCGGCATGCGTGATCCCGACGACATCGGCATCCTCGTCAAGGAAGGGCAGGGCTTCGTGTGGCAAGGCGAGCAGCAGATTTTCTTCCCTGACTACGGCGGCGTGCTGCATTTCGACCTGGACGCAGGGCAGGGCTTCGACGCCGGCTGGCTGCGCGGCCGCGCGCTGCGCATCGACTTCCGCCAGGGCGGCGAACGCCTCAAGCTGGCAGCGAACCGGCCGTCGCGCGGCCTGAAGGCGCACTACCAGTCGCTGGGCGTGCCGGCCTGGGAGCGCGAGCGCCTGCCGCTCGTGTTTGCCGACGCCGAGCTGCTGTTCGCCGCCGGCATCGGCATGGATTGCCAGCATTTCGCGAACCCTTCCAACAGCGAGTACGTCGTCCCCGCGCAGGCGGGGACCCCATTGTGCGGGCAGGACGCCAATGCGAACGGTGACGGTACGCATGAGACATGGGATTCCCGCCTGCGCGGGAACGACGTTCACTCTTCGGCACTGGTCGCGCTGCGCTGGGAACCCCTGTCCGCGCAATAAATTGCACAAATCAGAATTTGCATATTCTTATTCGTTCTGAGAATTTGCCTTTTTCGATCTTGTTATTTTGCGCTGCAGCATGCTAGAGTTAGGATTACTTTTTCGATTTTTCTTAGTTGGAAACCTGAATCGCTATGGCTTTAATTGTCCACAAATACGGCGGGACGTCGATGGGTTCGACGGAACGGATCAAGAACGTGGCCGCGCGCGTCGCCAAATGGCATGACGCGGGCCACCAGGTAGTGGTGGTTCCGTCGGCCATGTCCGGCGAGACCAACCGGCTGATCGCGCTGGCCAAGGAAATCATGGCCCAGCCCGACCCGCGTGAACTGGACATGATCGCCTCCACCGGCGAGCAGGTATCGGTAGGCTTGCTGGCGATGGCGCTGCTGGCGCGCGGCAAGGATGCCGTGTCGTACACCGGTTGGCAGGTCGGCATCAAGACCGACTCCGCCTTCACCAAGGCGCGCATCCAGTCGATCGACGACAGCCGCGTGAAATCCGACCTGGCGGCCGGCAAGATCGTCATCATCACCGGTTTCCAGGGCGTGGACGACGAAGGCAATATCTCGACGCTGGGCCGTGGCGGCTCGGATACGTCCGCCGTGGCGATCGCCGCCGCGCTGAAGGCCGACGAGTGCCTGATCTACACCGACGTCGACGGCGTCTACACCACCGACCCGCGCGTGGTCGAAGAAGCGCGCCGCCTGACCAAGATCACCTTCGAGGAAATGCTCGAGCTAGCCTCGCTGGGTTCGAAAGTGCTGCAGACCCGTTCGGTAGAATTCGCCGGTAACTATCGCGTGCCCACGCGCGTGCTGTCGTCGCTGACCGACCCCAATATGCCGTTGGAAGAAGAAGCCAATTCCGGCACCCTGATTTCGTTTGAGGAAGAAACCAACATGGAACAAGCCGTCATCTCCGGTATCGCTTTCCACCGCGATGAAGCCAAAATCACCGTCCTGGGCGTGCCGGACCGTCCGGGCGTTGCCTTCGGCATCCTCGGCCCGATTTCCGACGCCAACATCGAAGTCGACATGATCATCCAGAACCAGTCGGTGGACGGCAAAACCGACTTCACCTTCACCGTCTCGCGCGGCGACTACGCCAAGGCGATGGCGGTGCTGGAAGGCGTGCGCGAGCATCTGGGCGCGGCACGCATCATGGGCGACGCCAAGGTGTCGAAGGTGTCGGCGGTGGGCGTGGGCATGCGCAGCCACGTCGGCGTCGCCTCGCAGATGTTCAGCACGCTGGCGCAGGAAGGCATCAACATCATGATGATCTCGACTTCCGAGATCAAGATTTCGGTGCTGATCGACGAGAAGTACATGGAGCTGGCCGTGCGCGCGCTGCACCAGACCTTCGGCCTGGAAAAGGCTTAAAAAAGTGAAAAAAAGTGGGCCGCTTTCCTTGACCAAATGAATCGCGCCCATTAAGATGCGTGCTCTCGGTTCTGGACTACTGGAACACGAGTTGGAGGCGTGGCCGAGTGGCCGAAGGCACTTCCCTGCTAAGGAAGCATACGGGCTTAAACCTGTATCGTGGGTTCGAATCCCACCGCCTCCGCCAAGTTGAGCAAAAAAGCCGCTGCAAAGCGGCTTTTTTCATTGTCGGAGGCGAGTGAAGCTCCTGCGCGCTTCACGTGTGGGATGATTGTGCACACTCAACACAGGTGCATAACCGCGCCCGACTCAGGCTTGACGCTGATCCACGTTTCCGAGCACTACAAGATCCAAGAAGCACAGCCACCGACCTACCTCCATAACAGTAGTGTTGGCATGATGTCGGCACGATTGACTTGTGTGAACCGTAGATTACAATGGGCGCCGTAACTTCGAAAAAAGTAAAGCGCACTGACGAATTCGACCTATGGCTCGATGGCCTGCTGGACGAAATCGGAAAGGCTGCGATCAACGAGCGCATTGACCGGCTCAAGGGCGGCAATGTCGGTGACGTCAAGCCGGTGAAGGGCGCACAGGGACTGTACGAGATCCGTGTCGACGTTGGGCCGGGATATCGCGTTTACTTCGTTGTGGTCGGTAACACGATCATTCTATTGCTGCTAGGCGGCGACAAAAGCACACAGAAGGGCGATATCAAAAGGGCAAAGCGCATGCTTGACGATATGAAGGAGTGTGCCGCTGCAGCAAAGAAAAAGCGGGAGGAGGAAGAGCGAAAGGCAGTGACGGCGGCCGAGAAGGCCCGTCAGTCACACAAATCAAAGAGGAAGTAAGTCGTGAGTGAGAACACTGAATTTCTGCCGAAATTCCTGGAAAGCGTGGAAGGACTGAGCGATCTTGAGGGTATCGAGGGCGTGAGCGATTTTGACTCGGCCAATTACCTGAAGACCAAGGAATCGATCGCCGCGTACCTGAGCTTTGCCGCACAGTCGGGTGACGCAGAACACCTCAAGACCGCCATCAGAACCGCGGCCCGAGCAGTGAGCATGGCAAAGCTGGCAGAAGCGGCCGGCATCACCCGCGAGGGCGCCTACAAGTCGCTCAAGCCAGGTACGAAAACCCAGCTCGCAACGGCGATGGCGATGCTGGACGCCCTCGGCATGAGCATAAAGATCGTGCCGAAGGAGTCTCTTGCACACGACAAGGACGACGCTTTGGCTGCTTGAACGAGAACGGGTGGCTGTCCCCTTATTCATGCACCGAGAAATATTTGTTAGAGCCAAGCTTCAACAATCAGGAAACCCGCAAGTCGCAAGCAATGCGGGTTTTTGTTTTTTGCACCGTGAGCGCGCGCGAGTATGCGGCGATAGCGTCCTCGCAGGGCTGACCCTTCCTTCCCATTGTGTCGACAAGGCAATCTGATCCATGTATCTTGACGAGACATGATCTCTGGTTAATCTTGTTTCAAAAAATTCATGCCTACTTTGCGCCTCTTTACGCTCGGTGGACTGGGCCTGCGTGCCAGGATCGTCTTGCTCGTGCTATTGATCGTCACACCGCTGACGATCGTGCTTGGGCTGCAAATAACCACATTGCATCGAGAGCAGGCCGCGAACTTGTTCAAGGATGCCCAGGCGTCGGCGATGATGATCGCGGATCAACCGAGGATGATCATTCCGGCTCCCCACAGTTACCTGGCAACGCTTGCCCGGCTGGTGCAGGCCCGCGCGCGCGACGGCTGTGGCGGCCTGTCCCGCTTGTTCAGCCCATTGCTTGAGGCCCATCCCTACTTCACCACCTTGAGCCTGCTTGACCTGAACGGCCAGGCGACCTGCCATTACATGCCGCGGGACAGGGAGGTGAATGTCGCCGACCGCTCGTATTTCCGCCAGATCGTGCGCACAGGCAGCTACACCATCAGCAACCTGGTGACCGACCGCTTCACCGGCAAGGATTCGATCATCTTCAGTGCGCCGGTACTGGACGACGCGCGGCATCTGCACAATGTGCTCATTCTGGGCCTGAGCGCGGACTGGCTCGCGCGCACGCTGCAGGACGCGGTGACGCGGGCCCACCTCCCCACGGGCGCGGTTGCAGTGGTCGTGGATGATGCGGGAACGGTGGTGGCGTCCGCGCCAGCCACGTTCGCCAGCCGGGGCAGCAAAGTGAGAAACTGGTCCGCGGTGCATGCCGCCTTGTCGGCGCCCACCCCGATCGTACGCGATGAGGTCTGGCGTGACGGCGTGCGCCGGGCAAGCGCCTACGTGCGCCTGTTCGATGCGCCCAATGGCGCCATCCACGTGCGGGTGGGCGTACCGATCGATCCCGTGATGGGTACGCTCGCGCGGTCGACCGGGGCGCGCATCGGCATCGTCGTCGCGGTCATGACACTCGCACTCGCGCTTACCTGGTTCGCCAGCGAAAGCCTGGTCTTGCGCCCTCTGCGCAAGGTGTGGCGGGCCGCCAATGCGCTGCGGCAGGGAGATTTCTCGGCCCGGGTCGGCCCGGTGAAGGTGCGTGGCGAGCTGGGCGAATTGGCCAGCGCCTTCGACAACATGGCCGACCGGCTCGCGGAAGACCGCGAAGGCCTGCAGCGGCTGGCGATGCACGATCCGCTCACTGGCTTGTTCAACCGTGCCGCGATGCGGCAGGCGCTCGCCGGCGCGCTGGAGGAGGTTGCCGCGGGCAGGATGAATGGCGTCGCGGTCATCCTGCTGGACCTGGACGGCTTCAAGGAAATCAACGACAGTCTCGGCCACCCCGTCGGGGACCAGGTGCTGGTACACATCGCCGAGCAGCTGCTCGCGACGGCGCAGGACTGGCCGCACGCCATGCCGGCCCGGCTTGGTGGCGATGAGTTCGTGATCGTGGTCCGGCATCAGGACGATGCGGCATCGGTCGAATCGCTGGCGGTCGCCATCAGGGACCGCATCATGCATCCGCTTGCCGTGGCTGATCACAAGTTCTTGCTGGCGGCCAGCGGCGGGATCGTGCTCGCTCCCGAACATGGAACGGATGTCGACACCCTGATACAGAACGCGGACGTCGCCATGTACCAGGCCAAGCGCCACAAGCGGGCCGGATTTTGTGTGTTTGCGCCGGAGCTGAACGCCGATGCCCCGGCGCGGCTCAGGATGCATCATTTGTTGAAGGAGGCGGTGGCGCGTAAGGAGTTGGTGCTGCACTACCAGCCGAAGGTCGATGCGCGATCCGGCAAGCTGTCCGGGTGCGAAGCCCTGGTGCGCTGGAACAGCCCCGTGCTCGGCCCCGTTTCGCCCGCCCAGTTCATCCCGCTTGCCGAGCAGACTGGCGTCATTGCCGACATCGGCGATTGGGTGTTGCGCACGGCCTGTGCGCAGTTGCGTGCGTGGCAGGGCCGGATTCCCGAGCAGTTCAAAATCGCCGTGAACCTGTCGCCCCGCCAGTTCAATGAGCGTGACCTGTCCAATGATGTCGCGAGGCTGCTGCAGGAGGCCGCGGTACCGGGAAACCGGCTCGAAATCGAGATCACGGAAGGGGCGCTGATGCACGATCCTGCCGAGGCAATCGAGGCCCTGCATCGGTTACGTGCGCTCGGCGTCGCGGTCGCCGTCGACGATTTCGGCACCGGCTATTCGAGCCTGGCCTACCTTAAACACCTGCCGATAGACAGATTGAAGGTCGACCGGGCATTCGTTGCCGGTCTGCCGGACGATGCACGCGACCGTGCCATCATCGGCGCCGTCGTTGCGATCGCCACCGAAGTGGGATTTCACGTTACTGCGGAAGGCGTCGAAACGCCGGAGCAAGCGAACAGCCTGCGCAAGCTCGGGTGCGACGAATTCCAAGGCTACCATTTCGGCAGGCCTGTGCCTGCCGCAGAGTTTGAGGTCGTGCTGGCTGGCCAGCTTGTATCTTAAGAGCCATCGGTTTGTTTCGGACCATAATTTGTTGACCCCGATGGGTGAATCGGCAAAGATGGCGATCGAACATTGAATCACCCCCAACAAAGGAGCTCAACATGACCCATTTCGGCAAGCAACTCTCGCGCGCGGCAATCGGCAGCGTACTGGCGCTTTTTGCGTCCGTGGCCCTGGCGGCCCTGCCGGAAGGCGCCAAGGCCCCGGATTTCCAACTGAACGCCGCGCTGGCCGGCAAGCCGATGACGTTTTCGCTCGCACAAGCGCTCCATAAGGGCCCGGTGGTGCTGTACTTTTTCCCCGCTGCCTTCACCAAGGGCTGCACCATAGAAGCGCATGCATTTGCCGAGGCAACGGAGGACTTCAACAAGCTGAATGCGACGGTCATCGGTGTCACCGCCGGCAATATCGACCGTGTGGCCGAGTTCTCGAACGTCGAATGCCGCGACAAGTTTGCCGTTGCAGCGGATCCTGGCGCCAAGGTGGCGGCCGAGTATCAGACCCAGTTCACCACCAAGAGCGGCACCGCGCTCTCGGAGCGGACTTCCTTCGTCATTGCTCCGGATGGAAAGATTTTGATGAGCTACACCGATCCGAGCCCCGAACAGCACATCCAGAAGACGATGAATGCTGTAAAGGCCTGGCACGACGCCGCGAAATAATCGCAAGCAAAACAAAAGGCGCCGGCTGCGTTAAGTGTTGGAAGTGATTCGTCGTTCCGGCGAAGGCCGGAATCCATGCTGAATGTGCCTGCTTGCAGCTCTCGCCGCAGCCGCGATCCAATATGCTCAGTATGGGTCCCGGCCTGCGCCGGGACGACGTGCTTAAGTCAACACTTAACGCAGACAGCGTCAAACAAAAGGCGCTATCTGCGTTAAGTGTTGAAAGTGATTCGTCGTTCCGGCGGAGGCCGGAACCCATGCTGAATGTGCCTGCTTGCAGCTCTCGCCACAGCCGCGATCCAATATGCTCAGTATGGGTCCCGGCCTGCGCCGGGACGACGTGCTTAAGTCAACACTTAACGCAGACAGCGCTATTCCGTGTAGCGCCGATGAAAGCGCGCGCCGAGCCGCGTCAGCATTTCGTACCCAATCGTCCCAGCCTGGCTCGCCACTTCGTCCACATGCTGATGTGGCCCGAGTAGTTCGACCACTTGGCCGGGCGCGACGCGCATTTCCGGCAGGCCCGTCACATCCAGCGTGATGCTATCCATCGATACCGTGCCGGCGACCGGCACTTGCACGCCGTCGATCCAGGCATGGCCATGGCCCGAGAGCGAACGAATCCAGCCGTCCGCATAACCGATGGAAATCGTCGCGATGCGGCGCTTGCCGTCGGCCTTGTAGCGCGCGCCGTAGCCCACCACGTCGCCGGCATCGATGGTCCGCACCTGGACGATGCGCGCGTCCAGCGAGACCGCCTGATGCAAGGGATTCGGCTTGCCCGGCTGAGGATTGATTCCGTACAGGGCCGCACCCGGCCGTACCAGGTCGTAGTGAAAGTCGGAGCCCAGAAAGACCGCCGACGAGTTCGCCAAGCTGGCACGGATGCCGGGAAAGCGCGCACGCAGCGCCTCGAAGCGTTGGCGCTGGCGCGCATTCATCGGATGCTCCGGAACATCCGCGCACGCCAGGTGGCTCATCACCAGCTGCACATCGATGCCGTCGAGCCAGGATGACGATTCCATTATCCGGTCCAGGTCGGCGGCAGCCAGGCCCATCCGCGACATGCCGGTATCGACCTGCAAGGCGCAGGCCAGGCGCCGTCGCGCCGCGCGCGCGCATTCAGCCCATTCCTGCACCTGGCCGGGATCGTTCAGGACAGGCACCAGCCCATGTTCAAGAAACTCCCGCCCGGTGCCCGGCATCGGCCCGTGCAGGACATGGATGCGGCTATCGGGCGGCACCAGCGGACGCAGGCGGATGCCTTCCTCCAGGTGCGCGGTAAAGAAGGTGCGGCAGCCTTCACGCGCCAGCGCGGGCGCTACCTGCGCCATGCCGAGTCCGTAGGCGTCCGCCTTCATCACCCCAGCCACTTCGGCGCCGCCGGCGCGCATGGCGAGCAGGCGATAGTTCGCGCGAATGGCGGCCAGGTCGACCGTCAACACAGCACCGGCGCGCGGCGCCGGGACCGATGCGACGGACACCGGCCGCACGGGAGCGTCCAGTTCCATCATGCCGTCAAGCGCCGATCAGGCTGGGACGGCCGGCAAGCGGCGTGTCGCCGGCATAGCGGAACACCGCCAGGTCGTCCGCGTGGATGGCCGGGCTCTTTCCGCTGACCATGTCGGCGATGACGCTGGCCGATCCGCAGGCCATGGTCCAGCCGAGCGTGCCGTGGCCGGTGTTCAGGAACAGGTTGCGCAGCGGCGTGGCGCCGACGATCGGCGTGCTGTCCGGCGTCATCGGGCGCAAGCCGGTCCAGAAGGTGGCGCGGCTGACGTCGCCACCCGCCGGGAACAGGTCGTTGACCACCAGCTCCAGCGTCTCGCGCCGGCGCGGATTGAGCGTCGTGTTGTAGCCGCCGATTTCGGCCATGCCGCCCACGCGGATGCGGTCGTCGAAGCGGGTCACCGCGACCTTGTAGGTCTCGTCGAGAATGGTCGATACAGGCGCCATCGCGGCATCGGTGATCGGCACGGTGATCGAGTAGCCCTTGAGCGGATAGACCGGCACCGGGAACTGCTCCTTCAGCAGCAGCCGCGAGTAGCTGCCCAGCGCGAGCACGTAGCGGTCGGCGGTGAACACGCCTTTGTCGGTTTGCACCCCGGTGATGGCGCCGTCCGCGATGTCCAGCTTGCGGATCCCGGTGCCGAATTCGAAGCGCACGCCCAACTCCTGCGCCATCTGGGCGAGGCGGGTGGTGAACAGCTGGCAGTCGCCGGTCTCATCGTTGGGCAGGCGCAGGCCGCCCACCAGCTTGTCCTTGACCTTGGCCAGCGCCGGCTCGGCCTGGGCCAGTTGGTCGCGGGTGAGCAGTTCATACGCCACGCCGGCCTGCTTGAGCACGTCGATGTCCTTGGCGGCGCTGTCGTATTGCTGGCTGGTGCGGAACAGCTGGAGCGTACCTTGCTGGCGGCCTTCGTAGGCGATGCCCGTATCCTGGCGCAGCTGCCGGATGCAGTCGCGGCTGTACTCGGCCAACCGCACCATGCGCTCCTTGTTGACGGCATAGCGTTCGGCCGAGCAGTTGCGGAACATCTCCCACATCCACTGCAGCTGGAACAGCGAACCGTCCGGACGGATCGCCAGCGGCGCGTGGCGCTGGAACAGCCACTTGGCGGCCTTCAGGGGAACACCCGGCGCGGCCCACGGCGAAGCATAGCCGGGCGAGATCTGGCCGGCGTTGGCAAAACTGGTCTCGAGCGCCGGGCCAGGCTGGCGGTCGATGACCGTCACCTGGTGGCCGGCTTTCGCCAGATAATAGGCCGTGGTCACGCCGACCACGCCGCTGCCCAGTACCAGAACCCGCGATGCTCCCATTGATGTCCCCGAAAAGTGTATTAGGTTTAGTAATGCTTGCTATGGTATCTCGTCAACAGGCATACTTGTTCCTGTAAAAATTACTGTTTTTGGTGAAATATGCGGGTTCACAAGGAATCGAGCCGCGTGCTCGACAAGATCGACCTCCATATCCTGTCCATCCTGCAGGAGGACGGGCGCATCGTGATGAAGGACCTGGCCGAGCAGGTGGGCCTGTCGCTGACGCCCTGCATCGAGCGCGTCAAGCGCATGGAACGCGACGGCGTCATTGCCGGCTACCATGCGCGCGTGGCCCCGGTGGCGCTGGGATTGCGGATCCTGGTCTTCGTCGAGATCACATTGCACCAGAAATCCGAGAAGGCATTCGAGCGCTTCCGCCGCGCCATGCTGGCCATTCCCGAAGTGCTCGAATGCCACCTCGTGTCGGGCGATTTCGACTACCTCATCAAGGCGCGGATCCCGGAGATGACGGAATATCGCCGCCTGCTCGGCGAGATCCTGCACGTCGCCGATGGCGGCCAGTCCAAGAGTTATGTGGTGATGGAAGAGGTGAAGGAAACGCTGGCGCTGTCCGCGGCCGATACAAAGTAAGGTAGCATTTCACCGTCCAAGCAAAAGAGGCTTCAAATGAAAACGCATCGGATTGCGGTCATCGCCGGTGACGGCATCGGCAAGGAAGTCATGCCGGAGGGCCAGCGCGCGGTGCAAGCCGCTGCGCGCCGTTTCGGTGTGTCGCTCGACTTCACACGCTTCGAATGGGCCGATTGCGATTACTACGCCGAGCACGGGCAGATGATGCCGAGCGACTGGCACGAGCAGCTCGCCGGCTTCGACGCCATCTTCTTCGGCGCGGTGGGCTGGCCGGCCACGGTTCCCGACCATATCTCGCTGTGGGGCTCCTTGATCAAGTTCCGGCGCGAGTTCGACCAGTACGTCAACCTGCGCCCGGTGCGCCTGATGCCGGGCGTGCCTTGTCCGCTGGCCAACAAGAAGCCCGGCGATATCGACTTCTATGTGGTGCGCGAGAATACCGAAGGCGAATACTCGTCGGTCGGCGGCCGCATCTTCGACGGCACCGAGCGCGAACTGGTGCTGCAGGAGGCGGTGTTCACCCGCTACGGCACCGACCGCATCCTGCGCTATGCCTTCGAGCTGGCCCAGCGGCGCCCGAAGAAGCACCTGACCTCGGCCACCAAGTCGAACGGCATCGCCATCTCGATGCCATACTGGGACGAGCGCGTGGCCGTGGTGGGCGAGGCCTACCCGGACGTCAAATGGGACAAGTACCACATCGACATCCTGGCCGCGCGTTTCGTGCTGTCGCCGGAGCGCTTTGACGTGGTCGTCGCCAGCAACCTGTTCGGCGACATCCTGTCCGACCTGGGGCCGGCGTGCACCGGCACGATCGGCATCGCGCCGTCGGCCAACCTGAATCCGGAGCGCCGCTTCCCCTCGCTGTTCGAGCCGGTCCACGGCTCGGCGCCCGACATCGCCGGCAAGAACATCGCCAATCCGATCGCGATGATCTGGTCGGGCGCGATGATGCTGGACTTCCTCGGGCAGGGCGACGACAGCTGCAAGGCCGCGCACGACGCCATCATGCGCGCCATCGAGCGCTGCCTCACCGAAGGGCCGCGTACGCCCGACATGGGCGGCAGCGCCAACACCACCGAGGTGGGCGAGGCGATCAGCCGATACATCGAGACGGCCTGACGGCCGCTGTCACGTCGACAAATTCAGAGGAAAATCAATGGCACACATTGCCGGTATCGACCACGTTCAAGTCGCCATTCCGCCGGGCGCCGATGAGCAGGCGCGTGCGTTTTATGGCGGCGTGCTGGGACTGGCGGAGATTCCCAAGCCCGCGCCGCTCAATGCCTCGGGCGGTTTGTGGTTCCAGACCGGGACGTCGCAGTTGCACATCGGCGGGCAGGTCAACTTTGTCCCGGCCAAGAAGGCGCATCCGGCCTTCCTGATCGAGGACTTCGGCGATTATTGTGCGATGCTGCGCGAGCGCCACGTCGAAGTGCGCGAAGAGCCGCAGGTTTATGGCCGCCGCCGCGCCGGCATCGAAGACCCGTTCGGAAACCGTATCGAGCTGATCGAAGCGGCGCGCTGAAACGCTCGCGAACAGCATTCAGCTGTTGCCGTTTTCCTGTCGACCGCTCACGCCTGGCCGGCCGGTCAAGGATGCGCGCGCGACCAGGCGGCGTATTGGGCCAGCGCCTCCGACGGCCACGGGCCATACCAGCCGTAACCGTTGCGGCGCTCGATGCTGATCTCGTTGACGTCGTCGTGGATGCTGCGGTCGCGGTCGCCGAAGATGGGCTTCATGGTGGCGATGTCGTAGTAGCGCGCCCACAGCGGGCCTGCGCCCTGGGCGGCGATCAGCATGCGGCCCTTGTCCGGCGATTTGCCGGTCCACACCACGTCGCGCAGCGCGGTGCGCTCCAGCCATGCGGCGGCGGCCCGGATCGAGCGGATGACGTCGGGCGAGGGATTGGGCTGGTTCATCAGGAACATCAGCACGCGCGCGCTTTCCGCGCTGGACAGGGCGGCCGGTTCGAAATTGCGGGCACCGGCCGGGGCCAGCGTCAGCTCGTCGTATTGCTGGGCCCAGCCGGTCAGTACGCCACCACTGCTGATTTGCGCCGCGAGGAAGGCACCGATCGAGCGGTCGACGGCGTCTTTCGCCGCATCGGCGACGTTGGCCGGGACGAACGCGTAGTCGCCCTGGTGCCGCGCCACGTCGGCCAGCAGTTCGACCACATTGACCATCGCGTTGTCGTTGATGGTCACCGCATCGTGGTAGCCGCCCGCCAGCGGATAGATCTGCGGGAAGCCTCCGTTCGGAAATTGCGCGCGCAGCAGGTAGCGCACGCCGTTGACGAATGCAGTGCGCCAGGCGTTGCCGGCGGCCGCCGGCTGCTGCGCCTGGACGAGGGCCAGGAAGCGCAGTTCGGCGACGGTGGCCTGGTTGTCGATGGTGCCGACGTAGTTCCAGCCGTTGTCGCCGACATAGCTTTGGCCGCGCGCGCGCGGCGGCCCGGAGCGGTCGGCGTTCTTGCCCCAGCCGCCGGCCGGGGTCTGGAAGCTGAGGATGTTGTCGGCCACGCGGCGCGCTTCGGCCGAGGCGTAGAAAGCGGCCGCCTTATGCAAGGGCATGCCGGTGCCGGCGCGCCCGTGCGGCGGCGCTTCCGGCGCGGGCAGGCCGGCGCGTTCGGCCGCCAGCGTCGCCTTGTCCTCCTCCATCTGGGCGTGCGAACGCGCCAGGTAGGTGAACCATGGCGCCTGCTGCGCCGCGGGCAGCGTGCGAATGCGCTCCACGGTGAGCGGTTCGGCTGGTGTCATGTAACCCACCACGCCCGCCACCGCGGCGCACGGTGAGGCGAGCGTCAGCAGTGTCAATATCGTTGTCGCTCGCATCTGCAGCTCCTGTCTGGAAGGTCGAGATTACTGCTGTTTCAGGTAAGGCGCAATCTCGGGAACCGCTTGCACGAACTCCCTGGCGACCATGCCGGAGAACAGGTCCGCTCCCTTCTTGCCGACGTGGGTGCGGTCGAATGCGCTCTTCGGCGTGCCGACCGGTTCGGCCTTGTTGGCGTCGACCGGCGCTTGCTCCTGTGCCGGCGGCGGCGCCATTGCCAGGGTGTCGGCTTCGGCCTGGCCCATCTTCTGGACGGCGGCGACGCTGTCTTCGTTCAGGTCGAGCAGGACGGCGTGTTGTTCCTGTGCGACTTTACGCGTGGCGGCGGCCCACGGCGCGAGGCCGTTCGGCAGGTTGTCGCCCTTGAAGGTGCGGCGCGCCAGCGGCGTGACCAGCACCGGCACGCCGCCCAGCGCGCGCGCTTCTGTGACGTAGCTGGCCATATTG
>JAEWEK010000388.1 GCA_023389425.1 Pseudomonadota bacterium
AAGCCGAACACCGACGACATGCGCGAAGCGCCGTCGCGCGTGCTGCTGCAGGAACTGATCGAGCGCGGCGCCACGGTGTCGGTGTTCGACCCGGTCGCGATGGCCGAGGCCAAGCGCGTGCTGGAGCTGGATCTCGGCGCCGACAAGCTGTCTAAAATCCGCTTCGTCGACGCACCGATGGACGCGCTGGATGGCGCGGCCGCGCTGGTGATCGTTACCGAGTGGAAGGCGTTCCGCAGCCCGGACTTCGAGGCGATCAAGGCGCGGCTGGTGAATCCGGTGATCATCGACGGGCGCAATTTGTACGATCCGCGCCTGATGACGGAGCAGGGGGTCGAGTACCACGGTATCGGCCGCTCGATCCTCACGCGCAAGTAAGCGTCGCCGCTGCTGCCGGAAATGGGGTTCCCGCCTGCGCGGGAACGACGTATAAAGCTACCGTCGTTCCCGCGCAGGCGGGAATCCCATTTTGCGTGATCAGCGGCAACTTAACCTCTTCACCGCTCGCCTTTGAGCAAGCTCAAGCAAACTCGTCAACCGCCACCGCATTCGTCCCGTTAAAGCCCAATGGACGGCGCCCGCCGCTCCTTTTCAACCGGAGACGAACGATGATCAAGAAACTGATACTTGCAGTTGCCACCCTGGTCGCATCGATTAGCTTCGCTTTTGCCCAGGTCGACGTGAACAAGGGCGACGCCGCCGCGCTGGATTCGGTCAAGGGCATCGGCCCGGCCATGTCCAAGAAAATTCTCGACGAGCGGACCAAGAACGGCGACTTCAAGGACTGGGCAGACCTGCAGAAACGCGTGAAAGGCATCGGCGACAAGCACGGCAGCAAGCTGTCGGAAGCCGGCCTGCAAGTGAATGGCAAATCCAAGGAAGGCGCGCCCATGAACGCCATGGCAGCCTCCTCGACCAAGACCGAAAAAGCAGCCAAGGCCGACATGACCGAAAAACCGGCCAAGCCGGCCAAGGGTTCCAAGGCCGACAAGAAAGCCGAAGCCGGCGCCAAGCCCACGATGTAATCCTCGATCGCCGGCGCGGCGGCCTCGCCGCAGCCGGCAGCTCCTGCCATATCCGGGCCGCACCCAGAAGCGCGGCCCACCAGTTCCCCGCCTTTTTTGACTGTACGGGCAACAAAATTACCCTAGAGCATGAGAAGATGTTGGCGCTTGATTGAAGCGCCATTATTCGAAGGATTCCCATGCAAAAATCCCGCCTGCCCCGGACCCTGCTCGCCGGCCTGGTCGCCGCCGCGGCCACCTCGGCCTTTGCCGCCCAACCCGCCGTTCCCGATGTGAATAAACGCCAGCCGGACATCGAGAAAGCCGTTTCCGAGATCTCGGCCAAGCGGATCGAAGCCTATATCCGCAAGCTGGTCAGCTTCGGTACCCGCCACACGATGTCCGACGCCACCTCGGACACGCGCGGCATCGGCGCGGCCCGCCGCTGGATCAAGAGCGAGCTGGAGCGCTGCGGCGCCGGCACCCGCATGCAGGTCGGCTACGACAGCTACGTCGACCAGGGCGGCCCGCGCATCTCCCGCCCGACCGAAGTGGTCAACGTGGTGGCGACGCTGCCGGGCACGCAGCCGGAATCGAAAGACCGCATGTACGTGGTCAGCGGCCACTACGATTCGCGCGTGAGCGACGTGATGAACGACACCGCGGACGCGCCGGGCGCCAACGACGACGCCTCCGGCACCGCGGCCGTGATGGAAATGGCCTGCGTGATGGCCAAACACAATTTCGACGCGACCCTCGTGTTCATCACGGTGGCCGGGGAAGAACAGGGCCTGCTCGGCTCGAAGCACTTCGCCGACGAAGCGAAGAAGAACGGCTGGAACATCGCCGGCATGTACGACAACGACATCATCGGCAGCTCGCACGCCGACGACGGCCGCAAGGACGACACGCAAGTGCGCCTGTTCGCGCAAGGCATTCCGCCGACCAAGGAACTGAGCGACGCCAACCGCACGCTGGTGACCACGGGCGGCGAGAACGACTCGATCACGCGCCAGCTCGCGCGCCACACCAAGGAGCAGGGCGAGCGCTACGTGAAGGGCTTCAAGGTCAACGTCATCTATCGTACCGACCGCTACCTGCGCGGCGGCGACCACAGCCCCTTCCTGGCGAACGGCTACGCGGCGGTGCGCTTCACCGAGCCGAACGAGAATTTCGACCACCAGCACCAGGACTTGCGCACCGAGAACGGCAAGGTCTACGGCGACCTGCCGGAGTTCGACGACTTCAACTACATCGCCAGGGTGACCAAGGTGAACGTGGCCGGCCTGGCCTCGCTGGCGCTCGCTCCTGCCGCCCCGCAGAAGGTCGGCGCGCGCACGGACAAGCTGGAGAACGATACGACGCTGGTGTGGGAGGCGAACAAGGAGCCGGACCTGGCGGGTTACCGCATCGTGTGGCGCGAGACGACGGCGCCGTTCTGGCAAGGTTCCAAGTTTGTGGGCAATGTCACCGAGGCCAGCGTGAAGCTGTCGAAGGACAATTACTTCTTCGGGGTGCAGGCCGTGGACAAGGACGGTAACGTTTCTCCGGCAACGTATCCAATGCCGAAGCGCTAACCCTGCGCGTCCAAAATGGGGTTCCCGCCTGCGCGGGAACGACGGCCTGGCAAGTTACCGTCGTTCCCGCGGCGCCGGGATGCCTTTCCAAACCTGAGCCCTCTCATACGCCGACTTGCATCTCCGATTAGAATGTGACCTGGCAAACCCCGCTAGACACTAGGAAGCAAGCAATGGCATACAAGACCATCGAAGACACGATCGGTAACACGCCGCTGGTCCAGCTGCAACGGCTGCCCGGCCCCGAGATCGCCGAGCGCGGCAACGTCATCCTCGGCAAGCTGGAAGGCAACAATCCAGCGGGCTCGGTGAAGGACCGTGCGGCGATGTTCATGTTGCGGGGGGCGGAGGAGCGCGGCCAGATCAAGCCGGGCGATACCCTGATCGAGGCGACCAGCGGCAACACCGGGATCGCACTGGCGATGGCGGCCGCGATCCGCGGCTACAAGATGATCCTGCTGATGCCGGACAACCTCTCGGTCGAGCGCCGCCAGAGCATGGCCGCCTACGGCGCCCAGATCATCCTGACGCCCAAGACGGGCGGCATGGAATATGCCCGCGACATGGCCGAGCAGATGCAGCGTGACGGCCAGGGCATCATCCTCGACCAGTTCGCCAACCAGGACAATCCGCGCGCCCACTACGAAACCACGGGCCCGGAAATCTGGCGCGACACCGAAGGGCGCATCACCCACTTCGTGTCGGCGATGGGCACCACCGGCACCATCATGGGCGTATCGCGTTACCTGAAGGAACAGAATCCGGACGTGCGCATCATCGGTGCCCAGCCGGAGGAAGGCTCGTCGATTCCGGGCATTCGCAAATGGCCGGAAGCCTACCTGCCGAAAATCTTCGACCGTTCGCGCGTCGACCAGGTGGAAAACGTCAGCCAGGCCGCGGCCGAGCAGATGGCACGCCGCCTCGCGGCGGAAGAGGGGATTTTCAGCGGTATCTCGGCCGCCGGTGCCTGCGAAGTGGCGCTGCGCCTTGCGCGCACGGTGGAAAACGCGACGATCGTGTTCGTCGTCTGCGATCGTGGCGACCGCTACCTGTCGACAGGCGTGTTCCCAGCCTGATCCAGTCGCGCTCGGCGCATGGCCGGGCGTATCACAACACTCTTGCCGTCCGCGCCGCTGCGCCGCCAGGCGCAGGCGGCGCGACGCGTCTGCGCACGGCTCAGGACAGGTCGTCGCCGCCCTTCGGCTCTTTCGGCTTGAACTGCTTGTCGCTGATGCGGAATTTGGCGCGGCGGTCACCCATCAGGTAACGCAGGTCGCGGATCGACAGGTCGCTGACTTCGTGCATGCGGATCAGCAGCGAAGCACCCACCGGCAGGCGGTGGTGGCGGATTTTCGAAATCACCGGCGGCGCCACTTCCAACGCGCGCGACAGGGCAGCGTCGTTCTTCAGGCGCAGGTTTTCGATGAGGGTGTCGAGAAGGCGGTTCGGGTTGTACTGGAGCAGTTCATCCGATTCCGAATCGCTGTTCATGTCAATGCCGACTTGATTTGTCATGATTCATTCAATCCTATTTTGGGGTTGCGGAACATCGCTGGCGGCGTTTTTCGATTTCCGGAAACACTTTTGAAAATTTCTATTCAATTGTACAACTACTTTTAGTTTCCACTCCAACAACGCGTATTTATCGTTGGAATCTTTGTCCCCACTTGTTGTCTATACGCAACAATAGCCGCAATGCAATTCTCTCACAAACTCACTGAAAAAATAATTGTTTTTTTCTTAAATTGGAGTGTATGAGATTCGGCAGGAAACTGCCGCACAATTCGGCAAATTCCTTCAGATTTGACAATATATTCGGGGGTATCTCATAGGCCGCCGTAGTTCTGCTCTGGCGGCGTGTGGGGAACGCAAAGATACTGGGGGGAGTATGTTCAGTCGGCGAGCAGTCTTGCAACCCAAACAAGACAGCTTGTGGTTACAAATGATTACAAATCTTTCCGACTCAGCAATACTTATGCGCCCCGGGCAAGCCGGATCGCCCGGCCCAGGTCGATCACTGACATGGCGTAGAAGTAACTGCGATTGTAATTAGTAATAGCAAAGAAGTTATCGTCAGCTACCCAATACTCGGTGGCGTCGGCGCCGTTCTGCAAGTCGATCAGCCCGTACAGGCGGTCGCCGGGCAATGCGACCTGGGTCGTCACGCCCGCCGCCTGCAGTTCCTCGGGCCGGTAGCGCGCCGACAGGCCGCCGGACAGCAGGCCCTCCCAGGCGCGCGAGGGCGACACGTCGGCGGGGATGGCCGGCGGACCGGCCAGCTTGCGGTTCCAGCCGAAGCGGGACAAGTAGTTGGCGACGCTGCCGATCGCATCGGCCGGCGAGTTGCTCAGGTCGATTTTGCCGTCGCCGTCGAAGTCCACGCCATATTTCAAGATATTACCCGGCATGAATTGCGTCATGCCGACGACACCGGCGAACGAACCGGTCAGAGACAGCGGGTCGATGCCGGTTTCGCGCGCCAGCACCAGCGTGTTTTCCAGCTCGCTGCGGAAGAAGGCCATGCGGTCGATGCGGTTCGGCGTTTCCGGA
>JAEWEK010000027.1 GCA_023389425.1 Pseudomonadota bacterium
ATCGCGATCGGGAACATCCACATCGGCACCATGACCGGGAAGTTGAACGGCGTGATGCCGGCGACCACGCCGAGCGGCTGGCGCATCGACCACGCATCGATGCCGCGTGCGATCTGGTCGGTGAACTCGCCCTTCATCAGCTGCGGGATGCCGACCGCGAACTCGACCACCTCGATGCCGCGCGCGACCTCGCCGGCCGCATCGGACAGCGTCTTGCCGTGCTCGCGGGTGACCATGGCCGCGAATTCCTCGGTGTGCTGCTGGCACAGCTGCAGGTAGCGGAACAGCACGCGGGCACGCGCCAGCGCCGGCGTCGCGGCCCAGGAAGGGAACGCGGCAGCCGCGGCGGCGACCGCCTCGTTGACTTCGTCGGTGGTGGCCAGCGCCACGCGGGCGCAGGGTTCGCCGTGGGCCGGGTTGAACACGTCGGCATAACGGCCGCCGCGGGTGTCGACCGCTTCGCCTTTGATGTAATGGGTGATGGTTTCCATGTTCACTTTATTCCAGGTTCTTGAGGACTTTGGCGAGCTTGCCGAACAATTCGTCGATGTGCTTCTTCTCCAGCACCAGCGGCGGCGACAACGCGATGATGTCGCCCGTCACGCGAATGAGCACACCGTCCGCGAAGGCCTGCTTGAACGCGGCGTAGGCGCGCGCACCCGGCTTGCCGGGGATCGATTCGAGCTCGATGCCGGCGATGATGCCCACGGTGCGGATATCGATCACGTGCGGCAGGCCGCGCAGCGAGTGCACCGCGTCTTCCCAGTAAGCCTGCATGCCCTGCGCGTGCTCGAGTATCTTCTGTTCCTTGAACACTTCCAGCGTGGCCAGCGAAGCCGCGCAGGCCACCGGGTGGCCCGAGTAGGTATAGCCGTGGAACAGCTCGATGCCGGCCGGAGAATCCATGAAGGCGTCGTAGATGAACTGCTTGGTGAACACCGCGCCCATCGGGATGGTGCCGTTGGTCAGGCCCTTGGCGGTGGTGATCATGTCAGGTTCGACGTCGAAGAAGTCGGTGGCCATCGGGGTGCCGAGGCGGCCGAAACCGGTGATCACTTCGTCGAAGATCAGCAGGATGCCGTGCTTGGTGCAGATCTCGCGCAGCTTCTTGAGGTAGCCCTTGGGCGGGATCAACACGCCGGTGGAGCCGGCCACCGGCTCGACGATCACGGCGGCGATGGTGGACGGGTCGTGCAGCGCGACGATCTTTTCCAGCTCGTCGGCCAGCTCGGCGCCGTGTTCCGGCTCGCCGCGGGTAAAGGCGTTCTTCTGCAGGTTATGCGTGTGCGGCAGGTGGTCGGCGCCCGGCAGCAGCGGGCCGAAGCTCTTGCGATTGGGGCCGATGCCGCCGACCGACAGGCCGCCGAAGCCGACGCCGTGGTAGCCGCGCTCGCGGCCGATCAGGCGGGTGCGGCTGCCCTGGCCGCGGGCGCGGTGGTAGGCCAGCGCCATCTTCAGTGCCGTGTCCACCGATTCGGAGCCGGAGTTGGTGTAGAACACCTGGCCGAACTTGTGGCCGGTGTACTCCATCAGCTTGTCGGCGAGGTCGAAGGCGGCCGGGTGCCCCATCTGGAAGGTCGGCGCGAAGTCGAGCTGGCCGACCATTTCGCGCACCGCGGCGACGATTTTCGGCTGCGCGTGGCCGCAGGGAACGCACCACAGGCCGGCAGTGCCGTCGAGCACTTGGTTACCATCCACGTCCTTGTAGTACATTCCCTCCGCAGATACCAAAAGGCGCGGATGCGCCTTGAAGTCGCGGTTATTGGTAAACGGCATCCAAAACGAGGACATCGAGGTGGGTCGCGATTCGTTCATGAGGCATCTCCCGAGAGGTTATTCGCCAAATTTTCCCATTTGGCAAAACATTGAGGTGATAATAATCAGCAGTACAATTGGGGCACAGATACAGAACCGGCAAACACATCCAACCGTATTGGTCGGTTGAACTGTACAGTTGAGGCTTAAGCCAGGAGCAAGGGATGGAGGAAGTTTCCTGCGGTACCGACGCACCGGCATGGCCGGTGCTGGCGATCGATCGCAGCAAGCGGGGCAGCCTTGTCGACCAGATTGTGGCGGCGATCTCGCAGATGGTAAACCAGCGCGTGCTGCGCG
The DNA here is from genome assembly GCA_023389425.1 of Pseudomonadota bacterium. Classification (GTDB taxonomy): domain Bacteria; phylum Pseudomonadota; class Gammaproteobacteria; order Burkholderiales; family Burkholderiaceae_D; genus Telluria. Next base: position 2,113 of record JAEWEK010000027.1, read on the forward strand.
CCGGGACCAAGATGCCGTCGGTTCGACAATTCGCAAAGTGTAATGGTGTGTCGACCTTCACGGTGGTCGAGTCCTACGACCGCCTGTTGCATCTCGGACTATTGTCCTCGCGCCGCGGCTCGGGCTTTTTCGTCGCCCGCAACAGCACCGAAACGCCGCAGCAGCAGGCCAGCGAGCCGGCCAGCGGCATCGTCGATGCGCTCTCGCCCGACCTCTACTCCGGCCAGTCCGACCTGCTGCCGGTGGGCGCCGGCTGGCTGCCGCCGGAACTGTATGGCGAATCGATGCTGGCCGACGCCGTGCGCCACGCGATGAAGATCCCGGCCGGGCGCCTGCGCGGCTACGGCCAGCCGCTCGGCTTCGCCGCGCTGCGCCAGCACCTGGCCACCACCTTATCCGCCGAACTGTTCGCCGTCGAGCCCGACCAGCTGCTGCTGACCCACGGCGCCACCCACGCCTTCGACCTCGTGCTGCGCACCCTCACCCGCCCGGGCGACACCGTGTTCGTCGAGGAGCCCGGCTACAGCAACCTGCACGCTCTGGTGCGCCACCACGGCTGCACCGCGGTCGGCATCCCGCGCGGCGAGGCCGGGTTGGACATGGACGAACTGGCGCGCCAGGCCGCGCTGGCCCAGCCCAAGCTCATGTTCGTCAACACCGTGCTGCAAAATCCGCTCGGCACCTCGCTGTCGCAGGCGCAGGCGCACCGGCTGCTGGCCCTGGCCGACCAGTTCGATTTCTGGCTGGTGGAGGACGACATCTACCGCGAGCTGGCCGCCCCCGGCGACGCCTCGCTGGCCGCGATGGACGGGCTGCGCCGCGTGATCCGGGTCGGCAGCTTTTCCAAGACCCTGTCGCCGCTGCTGCGGGTCGGCTCGATGTGCGCTTCGCGCTCGCTGGTGCCGGAGCTGCTGAGGGTGAAGATGCTGGCCGGACTGACCACGTCGGAAATCAACGAGCGCGCCGTGCATGATGCGATCACGGCGCCCAAGTACAAGCGCAATATCGCGCGCCTGGCGCAGCAGCTCGATACCGCGCGCCAGCACGCCCTCGACGCGCTGCTCGACGCCGGCCTGAAGCCGCTGGCGACGCCGCGCGGCGGCATGTTCGTCAGCGCCGCGCTGGATGGCCCGCGCAGCGCCACCCGCAACGGCCGCACCATCGCCGCCGCCGCGCTCAAGGCCGGCATCCAGTTGGCGCCGGGCGAATTCTTTTTATTAGGCGAGCCAGATGCCATCTGGTTCCGTTTCAACGTCGCGTATGCGGCCGATCCCGGCCTGCTGCGCTTCCTGCAGTCGATCTGACCGGAGAATTACATGGACAGTGCTGAGCACAGCAAGGTCACCAAACGCCATACTGGACGCGACCGCGTCGAAGCCGGCATCGTCGCCGCCGCCGTGCGCATCTTCGCCGAATGCGGCTACGAAGGCACGTCCGTCGCCGCCATCGCCGACGCCGCCGGGCTGTCGAAGCAGAACCTGATGTATTACTTCCCGACCAAGCAGGCGCTGTACGAGCGCGTGCTGGACGACGTGCTGGACGACTGGCTGGCGCGCATGGAAAGCCTGGCCAATGCCGACGGCGAACCGGCCGAGGTGCTGCGCGCCTACGTGCGCGCCAAGCTGCGCTTCTCGCGCGAGCAGCCGGCCGCGTCGCGCGTGTATGCGATGGAAGTGATCGGCGGCGCCAAGATCTACGGCGAGCAGATGAAGCGCCGCGTGGTGCCGCTGCTGCGCCGCGATATCGAGATGTTCGAGACCTGGAAATCGCAAGGCCGCATCGCCGCCGCCATCGACTCCACCCACTTGCTGTTCGCGCTGTGGGCGCTGACCCAGCAGTATGCGGACTTCTCGGCGCAGATGGCGCTGGTGCTGGGCCGCGCCGAACTGACCGACGACGATTTCGAACGCGCCGAACGACTCATCACGCACATGGTCACGCGCACCATCGCGGTCGACTGAAAGGACGCCATGCCGGTACTGACTCCCACCGTTCTCGCCACCGAGCGCCTGCGCCTGCGCTGGATCACGCATGACGATGCCGAAGCGCTGTTCGCGATGATGTCCGATCCCGTCGTGGTGCGGTACTGGAGCGGCGCGCCATGGACCTCGATCGACCAGGCCCGCGCCACGATCGAGAGCTCGCTCGCCAATTATGCCGACGGCAGCGGCGTGCGCTTCGTGATCGAACTGGCCGGCACGCCGGGGCTGATCGGCTACGTGACGCTGCATCACTTCATGGATGCCAGCCGCCGTTGCGAAATAGGCTACGCGCTGGCCCGCCGCTGGTGGAACCAGGGCATCGCCGGCGAAGCCATGGGCGCCCTGCTCGACTATGCTTTCGGCGTGCTCGACCTGAACCGCATCGAGGCCGACATCGATCCCGCCAATATCGCCTCGGCGCGCCTGCTGGAACGTTACGGTTTTCGCAAGGAAGGCTATATGCCGCAGCGCTGGATCGTCAACGGGCAGCCGGCCGACACCGTGTTTTACGGCCTGCTGCGCAGCTACCGGGACGCGCTTTCGGCACCGTTCGTCAGCCAATGACACCGGCTGGCACTGCCGATGCGCAGTTCATCGGAACACGCTGGAGCTGCCGGGTTGCCGGGCCTACGATGGCACCATCTTCTCTCATGGATGGAGCTGTTGTGAAACCTGCAAACTTCGATACCCTGCTCGACGATATCCGCGACGCCTGCCTGACCGTGTTCGCGGCGCTGGTCGCGGCGGCCAGGCAAATCGCCACGCTGCCGTGGCCCGCGCTGCTCGCCTGCGCTTTCGTGCTCGCGCTGGCGATCACCCTGATCCCTGTCGCGCTGACGCTGTTCGTGCTGTTCCTCGTCATCAAACTGGCAGTCGGCCTGATGGTCGTGGAAAAGCAGCGCAGCCGGAGGCACTGACATGCAAGCCAGCCACTTCAACCGGATAATGGACTTCGTGCGCGACGCCATCAAGGAAGCGACCGTGTTGTGGTGGCGCTTCTTCGACTGGCTCGCGGTGATCGAATGGCGCCAGCTCTACCTTGTCTGGTTCCTCGTCTTCGTATTCGGCAGCATGGTGCATCTGGGCGAGCCGGCCACCTGGTTCATCCTGATCTCGTTCGGCGTCAAGGTGCTGGCCAAGGGCAAGCGCCGCGCCGAACTGGTGGCCAAGGAAGCCACGCTCAAGGCCGACGTCGCCGACCTCGAACGCAAGCTGACCGAGGCCCAGATGGCCACGCTGCAGGCGCAGATCGAGCCGCACTTCTTGTTCAACACGCTCGCGCTGATCGGCCAGCTGATCGAGACCGATCCGCCGGAAGCGGCGCGCGTGCACCAGCACCTGATCGACTACCTGCGCTCCGCGCTGCCGCAGATGCGCAGCGGCGGCACCGGCACCCTCGGCAAGCAGGTCGAGCTGTCGAAAGCCTACCTGGCCATCATGCAGGCGCGAATGAAGGAGCGCCTCAAGGTGCGCTTCGAGGTGCCCGACTTCCTCGGCAGCTCGCCGTTCCCGCCGATGATGCTGCAGACCCTGATCGAGAACTCGATCAAGCACGGGCTCGAGCCGAAGATCGAAGGCGGCACCATCGCCGTCATGGCGCGGGTCGAAGGCGCGACCCTGCACGTGGACGTGTGCGATGATGGCGTCGGCATCGATCCGCACGCCGACGACGGCGTGGGCCTGGCCAACATCCGCGACCGCCTGGCGCTGCTGTACGGCAGCCGCGCGGAGCTGGTGGTGATGACGCCGCCCGCCGGCGGCGCCTGCGCCTCGATACGCATTCCCTACAAGATGATGATGGAGGACGCATGAGCAGCAAACCGGTGACCGCGTTGATCGCGGACGACGAGGAGCCGATGCGCGCGCAGCTGCGCAAGCGCCTGGCCGATGCCTGGCCGGAGCTGCGGATCGTCGCCGAGGCCACCAACGGCGTGGAAGCGGTCGCGCTGGCGAAGGAGCACCAGCCGGACATCGCCTTCCTCGACATCCGCATGCCCGGCATGACCGGCATCGAAGCGGCGCGCGAACTGTACAACCGCTGCCACATCGTGTTCGCCACCGCCTACGACCAGTACGCGCTGGACGCCTTCGAACAGGGCGCGATGGACTACCTGCTCAAGCCGGTGTCGCCGGAGCGCCTGGCCACCACCTGCGAGCGGCTGCGCCAGCGGCTGTCCGCCGCGCCGAAGGACATCGGCGCCCAGCTCGCGCAGCTTACCGAAGTGCTCAAGGGCGGCGGCGAAAAGAAGCCCGGCTACCTGCGCTGGATCCAGGCCCAGGTCGGCGGCAGCCTGCGCATGGTCAGCACGCGCGAGGTACTGTTCTTCCAGTCCGACGAAAAATACACGCTGGTGCAGACCGCCACCGCCGAGCTCCTGATCCGCAAGACGCTCAAGGAACTGGAGGCCGAGCTGGACCCGGACGAATTCTGGCGCATCCACCGCTCGACGCTGGTGCGGGTGGACGCGATCGCCTCGGTGTCGCGCGACGACCGCGGGCGCCAGATGATGAAGGTGCGCGGCTACCCCGGCGAACTGGAAGTGAGCCGCAACCACGCGCACCTGTTCCAGCAGATGTAGTACAAACACGCATCAGCCCACTCAAGGAGCCGCCATGACCGCTGCCACCGTTGTGCCCTGCCTGCGCTACCGCGACGCCGAAGCGGCGATCGACTGGCTGTGCAAGGTGTTCGGCTTCGAACGCCATCTCGTCGTGGCGGGCGAGCGTCCGGGCATCGTGGCGCACGCCCAGCTCGTGCTGGGCGGCGGCATGATCATGCTGGGCTCGGCGTCGAACGAGTCCGAATACGGCAAGCTGGTGGTGCAGCCCGGCGAGATCGGCGGCAAGCAAACCCAGACCGTCTACCTGGTGGTGGATGACGCCGACGTGGTGTACCGCCGCACGCTCGACGCCGGCGCCACCATCGAACTGCAACTGGTGGACGAAGACTACGGCGGGCGCGGCTTCACCTGCCGCGATCCCGAGGGCCACGTCTGGAGTATCGGAACCTACGATCCCTGGAAACAGTGATAGATTGAGGCCTTGGCCCATTCAGCGAGCAAAGACATGAGCAAGGACGAGCAGGAAATCCGCAATCTCATCGAAACCTGGCTGCGCGCCACGCGCGAGGGCGACGTCGACACCGTGCTCAGCCTGATGGAAGCGGACGTGATCTTCCTGGTGCCGGGCCAGGCGCCGATGGCGGGGCGCGATGCCTTCGGCGCCGCGCTGCGCTCGGTGCTCGGCAAGCACGCCATCGACACCACCAGCACGATCGACGAGATCGCGGTCTTCGGCGACGTCGCCTACAGCCGCACGCGGCTCGACGTGACGGTCATTTCAAGGCATGACGGGCTGCCGATGCGGCGTAGCGGGAATACGCTGTCGATCCTCAGGCGCGGCAGCGATGGCAAATGGCGCTTGTCACGGGATGCGAATATGGTGGTGCCGGCTTAGGTCGCTGGCCTGCATACGAAATGGGGTTCCCGCCTGCGCGCACTAGTGTCCGGAATAATTTTGTTGACACAATCAGAAGAGGCATGGCTGCATCCTAGCTAGGGTCACTGCCTCTTCGGTTCGCCGTCGTCGCCGTTTTCTGAGT
>JAEWEK010000092.1 GCA_023389425.1 Pseudomonadota bacterium
CGAATATTTCGGTCAGCGGGGCGCGCGTCGATTCGCCGGTGCCGTTGCCGGCCGACGGTAGCCCGATCACCTTGCAGTTCGGCTTCGTCATCCCCGGTACCAACCAGGAAACCCAGATCGATGCCCGCGCGCTGGTGCGCAACGTCACCGTAGAAGAAACCGACGGCGGCCGCCGCGCGATCCACAGCCACGGCGTGCAATTCGTCGACCTCGATCCGGTCCACTACACCCTGCTGCAGAACCTCACCTACGAGGCGCTGCTCGCGGACCGGAGCAAGATCGTCTGAGGCAGCGCCATGGCTCACTCCCCTCGGGCCAGCACCTGCTCCAGGTTGCCGAAAAACTTCTGCCAGCCGTATTTGGCCCCTTGGTAGGCCTGCTGCTGGTCCGGACGGAAGCCGACCTGCTCCATGCGCAGCAGCGTGCCGCCGGCGCTCGGCGACAAGGTCCACGTGACCACGCTGTCCAGGCCCATCGCTTCCCAGGTATAAGCCAGCGACTTGTTCGGCTCGACTTCGCGCACCTGGCAATCGACCGAACCCCAATCCCCGCTCAGCGTGAATTTCCGGTCCAGCACCGGCGCGAAATCGTTCTTCATCAGCCATTCGGCGATCAAGTGCGGCTCGGTCAAGGCGCGCCAGATTTTTTCTGCCGGATACGGGAGCTCGCGTTCGACGACGACGGAAAGCACTTCGGATGCTGCGTTCATGTGTCTCATCCTTTCTTGGTTATTGGTCCATTCGCTTGAGGAGGTCTTCGAGGTCGTCGAAGCGCTTCTCCCAGAAGCGGCCCATTTCGCTGGTCCAGTCCTGCAGCGGCGCCAGCGCGGCCGGTTGCGCCAGGTAATGCGTCTGCCGTCCTTCGTGCCGGTCCCGCACCAGCCCGGCTTGCTTGAGGATCGCCAGGTGCTTCGATACCGCCGGCTGCGACACCCCCGCTTCAGCCGTCAGCGCCCCGACCGTCTGCTCGCCACCACGGCACAGGCGCTCGAAGATGGCCCGGCGCGTGGGATCGGCGAGGGTCCTGAACAGCAGGTCGTGGGGGGTTTGCATGGCGATCCATAACTTGTCGGCTATGGATTAAATATAACCCCACGGTTATGAATTCGTCAAGCGCCGCACGATTGGCGGAACCTGGCAAGCCGCAAAGCAGTCCTACCTGCATGAGACACGAGGCGATCGACACCTTCGACCTGGCCGCGATCGTGCCGGGTTTTCGCGCGCCGCCGCAAATGCAAACGACGCCGGACGTGTCCGAGCTCGCCAGGGCGCACGAGAGGTCGCGCCACTGGACCAGCCCTCTCGCCGGCCCGCTGCAGCCCGGCACCGACCGGCATCGGGACGAAACCTGTCGCATGTTCCGCGACACCTTCAACCCCTACCGCCCCGCCGTGCTCGCGTGGCCGCAGCTCGACGCATCCACCCTGCGGCGCATCGTCGCCCTGCCGATCTGGGACATCGCCGTGCAGACCGAAAGCAAGGCGCGGCTGCGCATGGCCGCCTACGCCGGCACGCTCGACGTTCCTCCCATGCGCCACGCGCTCGCCCTGAACGCCTGGGAAGAAAGCCGCCACAAGGACGTGCTGGCGCGGATGCTCGCCACCTACGGCATCCCGCTGGCGACCGCGCCGCCGTGCGCATGGCCGCGCGATCCCGAGTGGGCCTATCTCGTCACCGGCTACAGCGAATGCATCGACAGCTTCTTCGCCTTCGGCCTGTTCGAAGCGGCGCGCCGTTCGGGACTGTTCCCGCAGGAGCTGGTCGACACTTTCGAGCCCGTGATGCAGGAAGAGTGCCGCCACATACTGCTGTTCGCGAACTGGGCCGCATGGCACCGCGCGCGCCTGCCGTGGTGGCGCCGGCTGCGCTTCGAAGCGAAGGTGCTGGCCGTGTGGTGCCTCCTCGGCTGGGAGCGGATCGGGCTGGCGCGCAGCATCGGGGGCGGACGCCAGGACAACAACTTCACCGTCAGCGGCGCACAATCGGTCACGGACCACGGCATCGGCATTCGTGATCTGATGGACTTGTGCCTGCGCGAGAACGTCCGCCGCTTCGCCGGCTACGACCAGCGCCTGCTGCGACCGACCACGATGCCGGCACTGGTTCGCCTTGCGCTAAGGCTGACGCGCACGCGGCGATGAAGGGCCGCGCTCAGGCTTTCCGTCCCAGGTAGCCTTCCAGCGCGAACCAGTCCAGCGCAGCCTGCAAGCCTTCGATATGCGGGCGTGGCGCATAGCCCAGTTCATCGCGCGCCTTTTGCGACGAAAAATGCATGCGGTTGCGCGACATCTTCAGCCCATCGCTGGTCAGGAAAGGTTCGCGGCCGGTGATGTGCGCCAGCGCCTCCGCCACTTTCGCCAGCGGCACCAGCGGCGCCACCGGCAAGCGCAGCGAAGGTGAGCGGCGGCCGCTCAGTTGCGCGATCTCGGCCAGCAGCTCGCGCAAGGCGATATTGTCGCCGCCGAGGATGTAGCGCGTGCCGACCTGCCCGCGCTCCATCGCCAGCACATGCCCCTCCGCCACATCGTCCACGTCGACCACATTGAGCCCGGTATCGACATAGGCCGGCATCCGTCCGCGCGCCGCCTCGACGATGATGCGTCCGGTCGGCGTCGGCCGCACGTCGCGCGGGCCGATGGGCGTGGACGGATTGACGATCACCGCCGGCAATGCGTCTTGCCGCACCATGGTTTCGACCAGCCGCTCGGCCACCACCTTGCTGCGCTTGTAGGCGCCGATGGCCTGTGCCGCCGCGAGCGGTTCATCCTCGGTGGCCGCGACGGTGCCCGGCCCGACCCGCAAGGTAGCCACGCTACTGGTATAGACCACGCGCTCGACCCGGCGTTCCAGCGCGGCCCGCATGACGTTGCGCGTGCCTTCGACGTTGTTGCGCTCGATGTCCGCCGGGCGGCGCGCCCACAGCCGGTAGTCGGCGGCGACGTGGAACAGGTAGCGCACATCCGTCAGCGCGCGCCCGAGGCTGGCGGCGTCGCACAGGTCGCCCTGCACCACTTCGGCATCCAGCCCGAGCAGGTTGCGGCGCACGCTGCTTCCGCGCACCAGCACACGCAAGCGCACGCCGCGCCGCTGCAGCGCGCGCGCAACCGCCGCGCCGACGAAACCGCTCGCCCCCGTCACCAGCACACGGTCCTGGCTGTTCATGGCCCTCTCCTTCGGTCATGACGATTTTAGCGAACCTGTTCGGCGCACGCGCATCAAACCGATTTTGGCGGAGAGATTCCGATGCAGCCGCAGCAAACGACAAAGCGCGCCCCGCCGCTGCGCGTGATCCTGGCCCAGCCGCGCGGTTTCTGCGCCGGCGTGGTGCGCGCAATCGAGATCGTCGAGCGCTCGCTGCGCAAGTACGGCGCGCCGGTGTACGTGCGCCACGAGATCGTGCACAACCAGGCGGTGGTCCAGGACCTCAAGGGCAAGGGCGCCGTGTTCGTCGACGAACTCGATGCGGTACCGGCCGGCGCGGTCACGGTGTTCAGCGCGCACGGGGT
>JAEWEK010000100.1 GCA_023389425.1 Pseudomonadota bacterium
GGCGCTGTCTGCGTTAAGTGTTGAAAGTGATTCGTCGTTCCGGCGCAGGCCGGAACCCATGCTGAGTGTGCGTGCTTGCAGCTCTCGCCGCAGCCGCGATCCAATATGCTCAGTATGGGTCCCGGCCTGCGCCGGGACGACGTGCTTAAGTCAACACTTAACGCAGACAGCGCCTAGAAAAAAGCACTGCCGCGGCGGTCTGCCACGGCAGTGCTTTTCCAAACAGTGCGGTCCGCTTACGACATGTGCTGGCCCCCGTTGATCGCGATATTGGCGCCGGTGACGAACGCCGCTTCGTCCGACGCCAGGTAGGCGACCAGGCCCGCCACTTCTTCCGGTTTGCCGAGGCGCCCCATCGGAATTTGCGGGATGATCTTGGTCTCCAGCACTTCGGACGGGATGTCCATCACCATCTTGGTGCCGATATAGCCCGGCGAGATAGTGTTGACGGTCACGCCCTTGCGCGCCACTTCGAGCGCCAGCGCCTTGGTGAAGCCGTGCATGCCGGCCTTGGCCGCCGAATAGTTGGTCTGGCCGAAGGCGCCCTTCTGCCCGTTCACCGACGAGATGTTGATGATGCGGCCCCAGCCGCGCTCGACCATGCCGTCGGTCACCGGCTTGGTCATGTTGAACACGGAATCGAGATTGGTCTTGATGACCGCGTCCCAATTGACCTTGTCCATTTTCTTGAAGGTCATGTCGCGGGTGATGCCGGCGTTATTGACCAGCACGTCGACCGGACCGACCTCGGCCACCACCCTGGCGACGCAGGCCTGGGCCGAATCGTAATCGGCCACATCGCACTCGTAGGCCTTGAACTCGTGTCCTTTGTCGCGCATCGCCGCCAGCCAGCCCTCGTACTTGGTATTCCCCGGCGAATACGTGACCACCACCTTGTAGCCCAGCGCAGCCATCTTGATGCAGATGGCCTCGCCCAGGCCGCCCATGCCCCCAGTTACCAATGCCACTCTAGCCATTCTGTCTTCTCCTGTTTTTGTCATCTACTTCCGAAAACCGGACATCCCGTCCGAGTTCATTGCCGCGGTCAGCGTTCGACCGCCAGCGCCACGCCCATGCCACCGCCAATGCACAAGCTTGCCAGGCCGCGCTTGGCGTCGCGCCGGATCATCTCGTGCAGCAGCGTGACGAGGATGCGCGCGCCGGAAGCGCCGATCGGGTGGCCGATCGCGATCGCGCCGCCGTTGACGTTGATCTTCGACGTATCCCAGCCCATCTGCTTGTTGACGGCAATGGCCTGCGCGGCGAAGGCCTCGTTGATTTCCATGAGGTCGAGGTCGTTCACGGTCCAGCCGGCCTTTTCCAGGCACAGGCGGGTGGCCGATACCGGGCCCATGCCCATGATCGACGGATCCACGCCGGCCGAAGCGTAGGCCTTGATGCGCGCCATCGGCTTCAGGCCCATCTGCTCGGCCGTGGATGCCGACATCATGATCACGGCGGCGGCGCCGTCGTTGATGCCGGAGGCGTTGCCGGCCGTGACCGAGCCTTCCTTGTTGAAGGCCGGGCGCAGGCTGGACAAGCCCTCGAGCGTGGTGCCGTGCTTCGGGTATTCGTCGGTGTCGAACACCGTAGTGCCCTTTTTGGTGACGATTTCGTAGGGGATGATCTCGTCCTTGAACTTGCCGGCCTTTTGCGCGGCTTCGGCCTTGAGCTGCGACTGCAGCGCGAATTCGTCCTGCTCCTGGCGCGAGACGTCGAACTTGCGCGCGACGTTTTCGGCGGTGACGCCCATGTGGTACTGGTTGAACGCATCCCACAGGCCGTCGACGATCATGGTGTCCACCAGCTTGGCGTCGCCCATGCGGAAGCCGTCGCGCGAGCCGGGCATCGCGTGCGGCGCCAGGCTCATGCTCTCCTGGCCGCCGGCGATGACGACCTTGGCATCGCCGCACTTGATGGCCTGCGCGGCGAGGTGCGTGGCGCGCAGGCCGCTGCCGCACACCATATTGATGGTCATGGCGGGCGTGGTATCGGGCAGGCCGGCCTTGATGACGGCCTGGCGCGCCGGGTTCTGGCCGGCGGCCGCGGTCAGCACCTGGCCGAGCAGCACTTCGCTGACGGCTTCCGGCGCGATGCCGCTCCTGGCCAGCAGCTGCTTGATGACGTGGGCGCCGAGGTCGGCGGCGGTGACTTTGGCGAGGCTACCGCCGAACTTGCCGACTGCGGTGCGGCCGGCAGCAACAATGACAACATCTTCCATTTGACTCTCCCATGTCCTGGCGGTGCCAGGGGTTTGCTAGGCGGCAGCGCTGCGGCCGCCGGTCCGGATTCAGCGCGACCCGGCTCACGCGCCGGGTAAGGCGTGGCGGGTCGAAAAACATCGATGCTACGGATCGGGCACCTGTTCGTATTTGAGGCAAGTCAATCTTATCAGCTCGCTCATGCCCGTACCCGCTTATGCCAGATTCGTGCGACACCTCGGTGACTTCGGTTTGTTATCGAAATTTTAACGTTATGTTACCGATTTACTAAAATAAAGCAATTGCCTGGCCTTGCGCAGGGGGCCGTCGTTGCGCCGCAACGTCATGTGTTCAAACAGCCAAAACCCGCGCCAAATCAGGGAAAATTCATCGCCGGGTGCATGCCCAAAAGCATAAATTTCACAGTAGAATGCACGGGCTTGTGCCAACCTGACCTGTTTATGTCCAAAACGCTCTCCCCGCCAGTCGAAATCAAGATTTCCACGGTAGTTGCCATCTCGACGATCCTGCATTCGGCCAGCCCGTCGTCGATCGACGCCGCCCTGAAACAGATGACCGGCGGCGTGGCCGATTTCTTCGAGGATGAATTCGCGGTGATCGACGTCTCGGCGATCGCGGATGAGAATCCGGCGATCGACTGGCAGGCCCTGGTCGCTTTGCTGAAAAAATACAACCTGAATGCCGTGGCGGTGCGTGGCGCCGCCGCCGGCATGCAACAGGCGGTCCGCGCCGCCGGACTGTTCCTGGACGATGGCTCCAGCGGCGACCGCGCGCTGCCGCAGGCGGCCGCTCCGGCGCCGGCCCCGACCGCGGCTCCGGCCGCCGCGCCGGTCGCGCTGGCAGCGCCGGTGGCCGCGATGATCGTCGATACACCGGTCCGCGCCGGCCAGCGCATCTACGCGCGCGGCTCCGACCTCATCATCACCGCTGTCGTCAACAACGGCGCCGAAATCATCGCCGACGGCAGCATCCACGTGTACGCGCCGCTGAACGGCCGCGCGCTGGCAGGCGCTTCCGGCAATGCCGGCGCCCGCATCTTCGCGCTGACGATGCAGCCGGAACTGGTCTCGATCGCGGGCGTGTACCGCACCTTCGACGATGGCTTTCCCGCCGAGATCGGCAAGGGGCCGTCGCAAATTCGACTGACAGGCGATCGACTCGATATACTACCGCTCAGTTCGGCTACCCGCGCCTGAGCGACGACTTAAACCAGATACCGTAAAGGACCTATTTGTGGCACGAATTATTGTTGTGACGTCCGGCAAGGGCGGTGTGGGCAAGACCACCTCGAGCGCGAGCTTTTCGACCGGCCTGGCTCAGCGCGGGCACAAGACCGTCGTCATCGACTTCGACGTCGGCCTGCGCAACCTCGACCTCATCATGGGCTGCGAACGCCGCGTGGTGTACGACCTGATCAACGTGGTCAACGGCGAAGCGACCCTGAACCAGGCCCTCATCAAGGACAAGCACTGCGAGAACCTGTTCATCCTGCCGGCGTCGCAGACGCGCGACAAGGATGCGCTGTCGGAAGCGGGCGTGGAGCGCGTGCTGAACGAGCTGGTGCAGATGGGCTTCGAGTACATCATCTGCGACTCGCCGGCCGGCATCGAGCACGGCGCGCTGATGGCCCTGACTTTCGCCGACGAGGCGATCGTGGTCACCAACCCGGAAGTGTCGTCGGTGCGCGACTCGGACCGCATCCTCGGCATCATCCAGGCCAAGTCGCGCCGCGCCCAGACCGGCGCCGAGCCGGTCAAGGAACACCTGCTGATTACCCGCTACTCGCCGAAACGCGTCGAGAACAACGAGATGCTGTCGCACACGGACGTGCAGGAAATCCTGCGCATTCCGCTGATCGGCATCATTCCGGAGTCGGAGCAAGTCCTGCATGCATCGAACCAGGGCAATCCGGCGATCCATTTCAAGGGCACCGATGTGGCCGAGGCTTACGAAGACGTGGTCTCGCGCTTCCTCGGCACGGACTTGCCGCTGCGCTTCACCAGCTACGAGAAACCAGGCCTGCTGCAGCGCATCTTTGGAGCGAAGTGACATGGGCCTGCTTTCAATCCTGTTCCCGCAAAAGCAGAAATCGGCATCCGAGGCCAAGGAGCGCCTGCAGATCATCATCGCCCGCGAGCGCAACAACCGCTCCGGCCCGGACTTCCTGCCGGCGCTGCATCGCGAGCTGATCGAGGTGATCTCCAAGTACACCAAGGTCAATTCGGACGACATCAAGATCTCGCTCGACCGCCAGGGCAACCTGGAAGTGCTCGATGTGAACGTGGTGCTGCCGGACGCTTAAGCATTTAGTTAACTATCGTCGTCCCCGCGCAGGCGGGGACCCATGCTGAGTGTGCTGACTCGCGGCGTTTGCGCGATTACGCATCCGGTCTATGGGTCCCCGCCTGCGCGGGGACGACGTTTTCACACCGGCTTGCCCGCTTCCGCCACCTCTTTCGCTACCCGGGCGCAGGCATCGACGTGCTCGTACCCCATCCG
>JAEWEK010000139.1 GCA_023389425.1 Pseudomonadota bacterium
GGGCCGCGGCCAGGGTCGCGGGGCTGGCGCAGGACAAGGTCCGCGTGCACAACCACTACCTCGGCGGCGGCTTCGGGCGCCGGCTCGAAGTGGATTACGTGGTGCAGGCGGTGGCCATCGCCAGGGCCGCGGGCAAGGGCCCGGTAAAGCTGGTGTGGACGCGCGAGAACGACATCCAGCACGATATGTACCGGCCTTACTACCTCGACCATCTGTCGGCCAGGCTGGACGACAAGGGCATGCCGGTGGCCTGGTTCCACCGCGTGACCGGCTCGTCGATCATGGCGCGTTTCGCGCCTCCCGCGGTGAAAAATGGTGTCGATCCGGACGCGGTGGAGGCGGCGGCCGACATCCAGTATGCGATTCCCGATTTCCGCGTCGAGTACGTGCGCCACGAGCCGCCGATCGCCACCGCGTTCTGGCGCGGCGTGGGGCCGACCCATAATGTGTTCGTGGTCGAGAGCTTCATCGACGAGCTGGCGGCCGCCGGCAGGCACGATCCGGTCGAGTTCCGGCGCGCGCTGCTCAAGGATGCGCCGCGCAAGCTGGGTGTGCTGAACCTGGCAGCGGAGAAGGCCGGCTGGGGCAAGCCGCTGGCCAGGGTGGCGGGACGGCGCATGGGGCGCGGGGTGTCGTGCCAGTTCGCCTTCGGCAGCTTCCTGTCGCAGGTGGCGGACGTGTCGGTGGGGCCGGATGGCGACGTCAAGGTGCACCGCGTGGTGTGCGCGGTGGACTGCGGGCAGACCGTCAATCCGGACACCATCGCGGCGCAGATGGAAGGCGGGATCATCTTCGGCATCACGGCCGCGCTGTGGGGCGAGATCACGCTCGACAAGGGGCGGGTGCAGCAGTCGAACTTCGGCGACTACCGCATCATGCGCATGAACGAGGCGCCGCAGGTCGAGGTGTATATCGTGAACAGCAAGGACGAGCCGGGCGGGATCGGCGAGCCGGGAACGTCGGGGTCGATGCCGGCGGTGGCCAATGCGGTGTTCGCGGCGACCGGGAAGAGGATACGGACTCTGCCGATCGGGGATCAGCTCAAGAAGGCGTAGCCGCTACTCTTAGCGTCAGCGCCGTCGTCCCCGCGAGGGCGGGACCCATGCCGAGTGCGCGCTTCGATTGCGTCGAACAGTGCGGCAGCGCTCGCGGTCCATGGGTTCCCGCCTGCGCGGGAACGACGGTGCCTGGTGGAGCGTCAGTCGTTCTCCGGATACGGATCGGGATACCCCAGCGCTTCCATGATGTCGCGCTCGAGCTGTTCCATCTCCTCGGCTTCCTCGTCGTGCTCGTGGTCGAAGCCCTGAGCGTGCAGCACGCCATGCACCACCAGGTGTGCCGCATGCTCTTCGACCGTCTTGCCCTGTTCCTCGGACTCCTTCACCAGCACGTCGGTGCACAGGATGATGTCGGCCTGGGTAGGCTCGTCGTCGTCGATCTCGGCGCCTTCGTTGTAGGCGAAGGTCAGCACATTGGTCGCGTAGTCCTTGGCGCGGTAATCGTGGTTCAGCTGCCGGC
The DNA here is from genome assembly GCA_023389425.1 of Pseudomonadota bacterium. GTDB lineage: Bacteria > Pseudomonadota > Gammaproteobacteria > Burkholderiales > Burkholderiaceae_D > Telluria. The sequence continues at coordinate 1,519 of JAEWEK010000139.1, forward strand.
CTTCGGCGGCGTCGACGAAACGCACCGTCAGCTCGGCGGGACCGAGCAGCGTAGCCTGCACCCAGCCTTCGATCAGCGCCGGCGTCAGGCTCGCTTCCAGGCGGGCGTCCGGGTATTGGACTTCGAGGTCCAGCTTATGTTTTTTTTCTTGCATTTTTGACGGCTACCGGTTTGGGTAAAGCGGCGATATCTTCGCGCGCGGTCGACTTCTCGTAGGCGTCGACGATGCGCGCCACCAGCGGATGGCGCACCACGTCGGCGCTGGAGAACTGCGTGAAGGCGATGCCGCGCACGTCCTTGAGCACATGCATGGCGTCGACCAGGCCGCTCCGCATGGTCTTGTGCAGGTCCACCTGGGTCACGTCGCCCGTGACCACGGCCTTGCTGCCGAAGCCGATCCGGGTCAGGAACATCTTCATCTGCTCGACCGTCGTATTCTGCGCCTCGTCGAGAATCACGAACGCATGATTGAGCGTGCGGCCGCGCATGTAGGCCAGCGGTGCGATTTCGATCACCTGCTTCTCGAACAGCTTCTGGGTGCGGTCGAAGCCGAGCAGGTCGTACAGCGCGTCGTACAGCGGGCGCAGGTAAGGATCGACCTTCTGGTTCAGGTCACCCGGCAGGAAGCCGAGGCGTTCGCCCGCTTCCACCGCGGGCCGCGTGAGCACGATGCGCTTGACCGCGTCGCGTTCCAGCGCGTCCACCGCGCAGGCCACCGCGAGGTAGGTCTTGCCGGTGCCGGCCGGGCCGATGCCGAAGCTGATGTCGTGTTCGAGGATGGCGCGCAGGTACTGGATCTGGTGCGGCGTGCGGCCGCGCAGATCGCTGCGGCGGGTCTTGAGCGTGGGCGTGACGTGCAGCTCGGGCGAGGGTTCCGCCTCATCGCCGGCGCCGGCCTGCGGCGCCGTCTCGGCCGCGGGATCGTTCAGGCCCGAGCGCTGTTCGACCAGCGCGAGCTGCACTTCCTCGATCGGCACCACTTTGTTGGCCACCGCGTAGAAGCGTTCGAGCAGTTCGACCGCGCGTTCGGCATTGGCGCCGCTGACGATGAACTTCTCGCCGCGGCGGAAGATGGTCACGTCCAGCGCCGCCGAGATCTGGCGCAGGTTCTCGTCGAGCGGGCCGCACAGGTGGGCGAGCCGGTGGTTATCGAGCGGCTCGGGAACGAAGTACGAAGGCGGTGTCGGATTCTTCAACTGGCTTTGGCAATCGTGTCGGTATTGGGGACGAGTTCCCCGCGCAGGGTGTAGCCCAGGCTCTCGGTGATGCGCACGTCGACCAGCTGGCCGGCCAGCGATGCGCCGCCGGCGCCGGGCGCGAACGAGACCACGCGGTTGCTTTCGGCGCGGCCGGCCATGTCGCCGTTGCCGCTCTTGGCCGGACCTTCGACGATCACGCGCTGCACGGTGCCGACCATGGCGGCGCTGTTCTTGCGGGTGTTCTCGTCGATCAGGGCCTGCAGGCGCTGCAGGCGCGCCAGCTTGACCTCGTGCGGGGTGTCGTCCTCGAGGTTGGCGGCCGGGGTGCCCGGCCGCTTGCTGAAGATGAAGGAGAAGCTGTTGTCGAAGCCGACATCCTGCACCAGCTTCATCATCGCTTCGAAATCGGCCTCGGTCTCGCCGGGGAAGCCGACGATGAAGTCGGACGAGATCGAGATATCGGGCCGCACCGCCTTCATGCGGCGGATGATGGACTTGTATTCGAGCGCCGTGTAGCCGCGCTTCATGGCCTGCAGGATGCGGTCGGAACCGTGCTGCACCGGCAGGTACAGGTGGTTGACCAGCTGCGGGATCCTGGCGTAGGCGTCGATCAGGCGCTGGGTGAATTCCTTGGGGTGGCTGGTGACGAAGCGCAGGCGCTCGATGCCGGGGATCGCGGCCACGTATTCGAGCAGCAGCGCGAAGTCGGCGACCTGGCCATCCTCCATATTGCCGCGGTAGGCGTTCACGTTCTGGCCGAGCAGGGTGATTTCCTTCACGCCCTGGGCCGCCAGGCCCGCCACTTCGGTCAGCACGTCGTCGAAACGGCGCGAGACTTCCTCGCCGCGCGTGTAGGGCACCACGCAGTAGCTGCAGTATTTGCTGCAGCCTTCCATGATCGAGACATAGGCCACCGCGCCCTCGACCTTGGCCGGGGGCAGGTGGTCGAACTTCTCGATCTCGGGGAAGCTGATGTCGACCTGGGCCGAGCCGGTGGCGCGGCGGGTCGCGATCATCTGCGGCAGGCGGTGCAGGGTCTGCGGGCCGAACACCACGTCCACGTAGGGCGCGCGCTTGACGATGGCCGCGCCTTCCTGCGAGGCCACGCAGCCGCCGACGCCGATCACCAGGTCCGGCTTGTGGCGTTTCAATTCGCGGATGCGGCCCAAGTCCGAGAACACTTTCTCCTGCGCCTTTTCGCGCACCGAGCAGGTATTGAACAGGATGACGTCGGCGTCCTCCGGCTTGTCGGTGCGCACCAGGCCCTCGGAGGCGCCCAGCACGTCGGCCATCTTGTCCGAGTCGTACTCGTTCATCTGGCAGCCGAAGGTCTTGATGAATACTTTTTTCTGCATGGAGTGGGTGTGGCGGGAGAAATGCTCGCTTTGGCAAGGGGAGCCAGTTTACCGTAAATCGGCTGGCCGGGCCAAAAGCGCATCCTTGGCGAAGCGCTGTCTGATGCTTCGCGGAATTAAAGATTTCCCTTGCTGTTAAAAATTGACAAATAAGACATATTGTTAAATATTGATTTTGCGTAGGCCGATGCTACATTGCACAAAGGGAGCGGCTTGCCCAAGATATTTCCTCTTGTAAATCAATGATTTCCGGAAGAAGTTGGGCGCGCAAATTCAATCCAAGAAAACTCTTGCGTGCGCCACAAATTGTCACCATGTGCTGAAATGCCTCTGTGACAAGCTTTCCACACGATAGCTTGACTTCGAACAATTGGATCTGTGCTCAGGTCGGCTGTACTTTCGCTGGGCGGGTCTGATAATTAGTTGAAAGACAAGTTGTCGCTGGGGGGAGGCGGGAAACGCTGGCGCATGCAAATCCGGCAGCTTTCTTAAGGCAAATCTCAGATTTGTCCTGTTTGATGGGAACGCGAGCCGGGAACTTATGCAGACGAAAGATAGTCTTTGACAAAGTTCATGAAGGAATTACTTAACTACTCTGACGAGGTAAATCATGGCACATCATGCATTGGCATCACAGGAAAGTTATAACCCGAACCACCTGCTGGACATTTTGCTCGGCAAGATGCAGCTGAAGAATGACGCGGCACTGTCGCGCATGCTCGAGGTGGCCCCGCCGGTCATCAGCAAGATCCGCCATCACCGCCTGCCGGTCGGCGCATCCTTGCTGATCCGCATGCACGAAGTGACCGGCATGAGCATCCGCGATTTGCGCGACCTGATGGGCGACCGCCGGACCAAGTATCGCCTGTCCGACGCCCAGGGCCGCCCGAAGCCTGAGGAAAAAGCCGCCCAACAGGCCGCGGCCGCCGCACAGCAGCAACAGCAGCAGGGACAGCAGACGGAAGCCACGTCGACGGGTTCGCCGTCCGGCAACTATGCGCACTGATGCTGGCGGGCGTGGCAGAGGCAAAGCCACTGTTCACGGTCATAAGCGGCAACCGCGCGGCGCCAAGGCGGGCGTCGTGCGCTGCTAGCGCAAGGGTAGTGTGGCCACTCGCTGGCGGCGTGCCGCGCCACCGGCCAGGGTCGTGAATCCTGCTGTGGTTCCGATATCGCGGAACTTTCTCTTCAGCCAGCCCATGTGCGGCCAGCAAGGCCGTGGGCACCGGCGGCACGTCGTGCCCGTCATCGTTCAGTTCGATGGCGTGCACGACGGTATCGCCGGATGGCTGGGCCTTACTTCTGCTTCTTCGCCTGTTCGATGAGCGCGTCGATGACTGTCAAAGTCGCCGCGCCCACCTCCTGATTCGGAATGCCCGGGTTGGCGTCGGCCACCATCGCGGGATTGGTCAGGTAGCGGCCGCCCACCACGATGGTTGGCGTGCTGTCGACGCCATAGTTGCCCACCAGGCGAGGCAGGGCGCGCAGCCTGGTCGTCACCGAGAACGAATCGTAGACCGAGCGGAATTTCTGCTGGTCGATGCCATTGCTCGCAGCCCATTGCAGGTTGTCGGCGTCGGATAGCAGCCGGCGCCGTTCGACGTGCCAGGTATGCATCACCCTGGCGTGCATGGCCGGCTCCAGCTGCATCGCATCCAGCGCCAGGAACAGGTGCGCTTCCGGATCGTTGTCCGGCTTGTGGGGAATGTGGATGCGGCGGAAGGAGATGGCGGCATCGCGCGTGGCGGCCCACCGGTTCAGCGCCGGCTCGAAGGCGTTGCAGGCCGGGCAGTGGTACATGAAGAATTCGATCACCTCCACTTTGCCGGGCTGGGCCGCGCTGGCCTGGGGATTCGGCATGACGATATAGTCCTTGCCCGGCAGCGGACGATCGGGGCTGGCCGAGGCGGCCCCGGCCGTGATCAGGCAGCAGCTCAACAGGAACAACTTCAGTGCGCGCATGTATTTACTCCGGTGATATTCGCCAGGAAACTATCATAGCCGTAAATATTTCATTTGCGCACATTTGGCGGGAGAACTTCGCGCATCGGCGAAAGTGCCGGGTGCGCGCTTGAGCGGTCCCAAGCAACGCCTAAAAGAATCTTGTATCCTCGCCAGTTCGTCGGCTCCGGCCATCCGTTCAGCCTTTCATACAAGGAAGCATTCAATGAAACTGTTTTACAGCCCTGGCGCCTGCTCGCTCGCAACCCACATCGCCCTGTTCGAGACCGGGCTCGCCTTCAGCGCCGAGCGCGTTGACCTCAAGACCAAGCAGACCGCCAGCGGCGCCGATTTCCGCGCCATCAATCCGAAGGGCTATGTGCCGGCACTGCAGCTCGAGGACGGGACCGTGCTGACCGAAGGCCCGGCCCTGCTGCAGTTCGTGGCCGACCAGGCTCCGGCTGCGCAACTGGCGCCGGCCTTCGGCGACGTGGCGCGCTACCAGCTGATCGGCTGGCTGAACTTCATCGGCACCGAAGTGCACAAGCAGTTCTCGCCGCTGTTCAACCCGGCCGCGAGCGACGAGGCGAAATCGAACGCGCGCACGGCGATCGCCAACCGCCTCGGCTACCTGTCCAGCACCCTCGAGGGCGGCGACTACCTGATGGGCAATTACACGGTGGCGGACGCCTACCTGTTCGTCGTGCTGAGCTGGTCCGGCCACGTCAACGTTTCGCTGTCCGACTGGCCGGTGCTGCAGGCCTACCTGGGCCGCGTCGCCGCGCGTCCGGCCGTGCAGCAAGCGCTGCGCGCGGAAGGCCTCGCCAAGTAAACTGGGCCAGCCCTGCCGGACTGGGTTACCATCGGCCGATGGCTAGCAAACACTACATCGCGCTGCTTCGTGGTATCAACGTCGGCAAGGCAAAGCGGGTGCCGATGGCGGACCTGTGCACGCTCGTTGCCGACCTCGGCTATACCGACGTGCGCAGCCTGCTCAACAGCGGCAACGTCGTCTTCAGCGGGCCGGCCAGGAAGCCGGCCGCGGTCGCCCGCGCGATCGAGGAAGCGCTGGTGCTGCGGCTGGGCGTGGCGGCGCGGGTGATCGTGCTCGACCGCGACGAGCTGGCCGGCATCATCGGCGCCAATACCTTGCTGGAGCAGGCCACCGATCATTCGCGCCTGCTGGTATTCGTGCTGGAACAAGCCGAACTGCGCTCCCTGCTGGATCCCCTCGCCGAGCGCGACTGGAGCCCGGAAGGGCTGGCGCTGGGCGAGCGCGCCGCCTACGTCTGGTGCCCGCAAGGCGTCCTCGACAGCGCCGCCGCCGCGGCCGTCGGCAAGCAGCTGGGCGACAAGACCACCTCGCGCAACTGGAATACCTTGTCCAAATTGCATGCCCTGTGCGCCGATCGCCGCTGATTTAGTTGTCGCACGGCAACAAGTGTGAACTTTGCGTCCACATCCTGCCCGATGCGGCTTAGAATCGCTGCTCTGGAGAAATAGGTCGGGAGAACAAGATGGACAAGGACCTGCTGAAAGGACTGGCGATCATTGCTGCGATCGTCATCGCCATCAGCGCGGTGTTCTGGTTTGGTTCGCGCTCGGGCCCGCAAAAGGCCAAATGCATCGCGAACGCCCTGAAGAACGGCGTGCCCTACGCCCGGATCGACAGGATGTGCGAGCTGAGCAAGCGCTCGTACTAGGGCGCCAGCATCACTTGAATTTTTCGCTGCTTTCGCGCCGCGCGCGGTAGCCGATCAGGATCAGGCCGACCAGCATCATCGCGAACACTTCAGGTTCCGGCAATTCGGACATCAGGCTGCCGGGCAGCATGGCCTGGACCCCGGGCGTGACGGCAAGGTCGGGCACGCGGTGCGCCACGGCCTCGACGGGGGCGGTGGCTGTGCTGACGGGAACGAGATCGACAACGGCTGCCTGTGCACCGCCGAAGGCGAGTGCGGCCGCTGCCGCGAGTGCAAATTTCTTCACGGTGATACCTCCATGCTCCGGTCGGCCGTGCTCGTCAGCGTGCGCTGGACGCGTCTAACGGCACCGTCCGATTCAATGAAAGCATAACAAAAAGCGCGGGTGTGTCGCGTCCAATTGAACCGTTCTCAAGTGATGCGAATCCGCAACTGCCCATTTTGCACAAGCATAACAACGACGGGCCGTATTTGATAAACGCACATCATAAACCGGGCATTTTTTGACCGTGCGATAAGAAATTTTGGCAGCTCGCTAACGAAAAGTTTTGTCGCTTTCGCCATCAATGAAAGCGATAAAAATTTTTTCGGAAAATAGGGTTCACCTCGGTTTTTTTTGCGCGTATAGTCTCCATATCCTCATTGCCTTCGGGCATCAAAACAATGTCAGACGCACCAGTTTGACGCCACCCAAGCGGCCCCGCTGCCGCCCGCCTTTCAGCTTCGTCCAAAGTTTAGGAAGGCAACGCTGTTTTGCAATGTCGCATGACACGCACCATATTTGTAGAGTACCGATATGCCCAACTTTGCCCGACTTCGCATTGCCTTTAAAAACGTCTACGTCCGCATCCTCACTGCCGTCCTGCTTGGCATCTGCGTCGGCGTGTTCATCTACAAGTCCAACGTGCCGCAGGACCCGAGCCCGGTGGTGCATTCGCAGAACATCGCCGAGATCACCCAGCTGGCCGCGCAGAAGGACAAGCTCGACTACCTGCTGGTAGCGAGCCCGCTGTCGGATGCGCCGCGCTATATTTTCAAGTTCAAGGGCGCGCCGGAGCTGCACGTCGTCAAGGTGCCCAGCACCTCCTACGTCGCGCTCGAGCGCGAAGTACTGCTGAAGAACGGCATCCCGTATTCGATCGCGAAGGACGATTACCTGGCCGCGCACAAGGCCGTGTTCGACGAGGGCGGCGGCAGCCTGGCATCCGGCATCCTCACGCTGCTCAAGATGTATGGCTTTAACATCGCCCTGATCGCGCTGATCATCTACAGCATGAAGTTTGGTATCCCCGGCATGGGCATGAGCGCCGCGCTGATCACCCCCGACAAGCTGAAGGGCAGCCTGGACGACCTGATCGGCATGGACGACATCAAGCAGGAAGTGCTGCACCTGGAAGACATGATCCGCAACCGCGACCTGTACCAGCAGCACAATATCGACAAGCCCTTCAACGTGATGCTGACCGGCCCCGCCGGCACCGGCAAGACCAAGCTGGTCGGCTACCTGGCCAAGCGCCTCGACATCCCGATGATCTCGGCGTCCGGCTCGGCCCTCGAATCGGGCTACGTCGGCGGCGGCTCGAAGACCCTGAACGCGCTGTACAGCAAGGCTGCCGCCAAGGGCCGCTGCATCATCTTCCTCGACGAGGCGCAGAGCCTGTTCATGCCGCGCGGCCGCAGCGAAAAGAAATGGGAAGACGACACCGCCAACACCCTGCTCGGCCTGCTGGACGGGGTGAAGAGCGACAAGGGCCAGGGCGTGATCTGGGTGGTCGCCTCCAACTTCGACGACGCCTCGTCCGAGATGGACGAAGCGATGCTGCGCCGCTTCTCGGTGAAGATCAACTTCCGCCTGCCGAACAAGGCCGAGCGCCGCGACCTGCTCAAGAGCTTCCTGGCGCGCAAGAAGGAAGGCCTGGTCGACTGGAACGACCTCGACCTCGAGCAGGTGGCCGAGATCACCAGCAACCTGTCGCCGGCGCTGCTGGAAAGCGTGGTCGAACGCGCCAGCATGCTGTCGATCCAGGAAAAGAAGATCATCAACACCGACCTGATGTTCCGCGCTTTCGAGCGCGCCACCATCGGCCTGACCGACCGCGCCACCACCGCCGAGAAGCACAAGCAGCGCGAGCGCATCGCGCTGTATGAGCTGGGCCACTTCTTCATGCAGGTCGATCCTTACCTGCGCGCCGGCCTGACGCTGGCCGAAGTGAAGGAGAAGTCGCACCTGATCAAGATCAGCACCGAAGCGGTGTCGAAGATCGGCGCGCTGGGCTACGTGCTGCAGTCGAACGACGACATGAGCCTGCGCACGCTGGAAGAACTGGAGCGCGACGTGGTCGGCCTGTACGGCGGCGTGGCGGCCGAGGAGCTGTTCTACGGCGCGCGCGGCATCTCGGTGGGCAGCCAGAACGACATCGAGAAGGTCACCAAGATGTTGAACCTGATGGTGAGCCGCCTGTCGATGTATTCGCGCTCCAAGCTCGATTACACCCAGCTGAAGAACGAAGGCTCCGCCGAGCATACGCTGCGTCAGGTGGAAGAGAAATCGGATGAGCTGTACAACTACACGCTGGCCGCGATGCGCGACTACAAGGACGTGATCGAGTCCCTGAAGGATACGCTGCTCGACCAGTATGTGCTGTCCAAGGACGCCGTGTTCGAGCTGCTGGAGCAGCGCAACGAGATGCTGCCGCACGGCCCGTTGGTGCACCGCCCGGCGTCGCTCCACCTGTGCGAGGACGAGGCCGAAGTGGCCTGATCCTCGCCGCCTCATGCGAGCCCGCCCGCAGCGCAAGCTGCCGGCGGGTTTTTCGTTGGTGCGATCTCATGCGCTTCGTCGGGCTGTTCGATGGCCATCCTGTCTATAATCGGGAAAGCGGCCGCATCGCCTGGCCGCGAGGAGACGACAATGAGCCGCAAAGCTGTAGTGACGGGTGTGGGCATGATCCCGTTCGCCAAACCCGGTGCCGGCGCTGCCTATTTCGAGATGGGCGCCCAGGCCGCGCGCGAGGCGTTGGCGGATGCCGGTCTCGCGTACGGAGACATCGAACAGGCCTACGCCGGTTACGTCTACGGCGACTCGACCTGCGGCCAGAAGGCGCTGTACCCGGTCGGCATGACCGGCATCCCCATCGTCAACGTCAACAACAACTGCTCGACCGGCTCGACCGCGCTCTACCTGGCGCGCCAGGCGGTGGCCAGCGGCGCCGCCGACTGCGTGCTGGCGCTCGGCTTCGAGCAGATGAGCCCCGGCGCGCTGGCCTCGGTATTCACCGATCGTCCGGCGCCGTTCGACGATTTCGACGCCGTCACCGATCGCCTCGTCGGCAAGCCGGAGATCCCGCTGGCGCTGCGCTACTTCGGCGGCGCGGGCCTGGCGCACATGGAAAAATACGGCACGCCGCTGGACGCCTTTGCCCGCATCCGCGCCAAGGCCAGCCGCCACGCCCTCAACAATCCGCTGGCGCTGTTCCGCAAGGAGCTCAGCGCGCAGGACGTGCTGGACGCACCGGTGATCTGGCCCGGCGTGATGACGCGCCTGATGGCCTGCGCGCCCACCTGCGGCGCGGCGGCGGCGGTGCTGGTATCGGAAGATTTCGCGGCGCGGCGTGGCCTGAAGCGCGATGTGTTCATCGCGGCGCAGGCCATGACCACCGACCGTCCCGGCACCTTCGACTCGAACGACATGATGCGCCTGGTTGGCTACGACATGAGCCGCGAGGCGGCGGCCAGGGTGTACCAGCAGGCCGGCATCGGCCCCGGCGACATCGACGTGGTCGAGCTGCACGACTGCTTCGCCCACAACGAATTGATCAGCTACGAGGCGCTCGGCCTGTGCCCGGAAGGCGGCGCCGACAAATTCATCCGCGAGGGCGACAATACCTACGGCGGCAAGGTGGTGACGAATCCCTCCGGCGGCCTGCTGTCGAAAGGCCATCCGCTCGGCGCGACGGGGCTGGCGCAATGCTTCGAGCTGACCCACCAGCTGCGCGGCAGCGCCGGCGCGCGCCAGGTCGAAGGCGCGCGCGTCGCGCTGCAGCATAACCTTGGCCTCGGCGGCGCCTGCGTCGTCACGCTGTACCAGCGCGCGTGATGGCCGGGCCGCTCGCAGGGCTGCGGGTGATCGAAATGGCGGGCCTTGGCCCGTGCCCGTTCGCCGCGATGATGTTGGCCGACATGGGCGCGGAGGTGATCCGCATCGACCGCGCATGCGCCGCTGCGGTCGAACCGTTTTCGATGCTGGGCACGAAGTACGACGTCATGGCGCGCAACCGGCGTTCGCTGGCGCTGGACCTCAAGCATCCGCAGGCGCGCGCCCTGGTGCTGGAACTGGCCGGCAAGGCGGACGTGCTGCTCGAAGGCTTCCGTCCGGGCGTGATGGAGCGGCGCGGCCTCGGCCCAGACGACTGCCTGGCGCGCAACCCGCGCCTCGTGTACGGCCGCGTCACCGGCTGGGGCCGGGAAGGACCGTTGGCGCAGGCGGCGGGCCACGACATCAACTACCTCGCGCTGACCGGCATGCTGCATGCGATGGGGCGTGCCGATGCGCCACCGTCGCCGCCGCTGAACCTGGTGGCCGACTTTGGCGGCGGCGCGATGATGCTGGCATTCGGCGTCGTGTGCGCGGTGCTGGAAGCGCGCCGGTCCGGCAAAGGGCAGGTGGTGGACGCCGCGATGACGGACGGCGCCGCGCTGCTGGGCGCGATGATGTACGGCTTGCGCGCCTTCGGATCGTGGTCAGGGCAGCGCGAGTCGAATATGCTCGACGGCGGCGCGCCGTGCTACGGCACCTATGCCTGCGCCGACGGCAAATACGTCGCCGTCGGCGCGCTCGAGCCGCAGTTCTACGAACGCTTGCTGACGTTGGCCGGCGCCGCCGATCCCGCGCTCGCGGCGCAGTGGGACAGGCAGGACTGGCCGGCGCAAAGGGCGCGCCTCGCCGCATTGTTCGCCACCCGCACGCGCGACGAATGGTGCGCCCTGCTCGAAGGCAGCGATGCGTGCTTCGCGCCGGTGCTGGACATGGCCGAGGCGCCGCGGCACCCGCACAACCGCGCACGCGGCACCTTCATCGACGTCGACGGCGTGGTGCAGCCCGCGCCAGCGCCGCGCTTCTCGCGAACGCCCTCCGGCCCGGTCACGGCCCATGTGCCGGGCGACGGCGCCGCCATCCTCGCAGACTGGGGCCTGGCGCCGGACTCAATCGAATCGTTCAAATCCGCCGGCCTCATATAGCATAGTCCGCGGGAGGTGAGCGGATGGACAAACAAGGCGAGCTGCGGGCATCGAAAAATCTGGCACTGCTGTTTTTCGCGGGCGCGGCGTCGCTGTTCGTGGTGTCGCTGCTGCTGCCGGCGACGTGGTGGTCCGGCCTGCTCAAGGCCTTTTCCGAGGCGGCGATGGTCGGCGCGCTGGCCGACTGGTTCGCGGTGGTGGCGCTGTTCCGGCGCGTGCCGATCCCTATCGTGTCGCGCCACACCGAGATCATCCCCGCCAACAAGGACAAGATCGCCGACAACCTCGCCGTCTTTGTGCGCGACAAATTCCTCGACACCGATTCGATCGTCGGCCTGATCCAGCGCCACGACCCGGCGCAGAAGGTGGCGGACTGGCTGGTGGCGCCCGCCAACAGCGAAAGGATCGGCGGCTACGTGGCCAAGGCCGCGTCGTGGGTGCTCGACTTCACCGAGGACGCAGCTGTCCAGAACTTCATCGGCAAGGCGGTGCACACGATGCTCAAGCAGGTCGACCTGTCGCGCTCCGCCGGCACGATACTGGAAAGCCTGACGCGCGACGGCCGCCACCAGCAGCTGCTGGACGAGGTAATCGGCCAGCTTGCCGCCTTGCTGCGCAACGAGGAAACCCAAGGCTATATCTCGCAGGGCATCGTCGACTGGCTGCGTGAGGAATACGCCTTCGTCGAAAAAGTCCTGCCGTCGGAAATGATAGGCCGGCACGGCGCCGATCTCGCCGTGCGGCTGGCGTCCGGCATCCTCACCCGCGTGGCCGCGGACCGCGAGCATCCGATGCGCCGGCGCTTCGACGTCTTCGCGGGGGAGTTCATCGACAAGCTCAAGGCAGATCCCGCGTTCGTGGAAAAGGGCGAGGAGATCAAGCGCTACCTGCTGGAAGACGACACGCTCAACGCCTACCTCAAGTCGCTGTGGCAGGAGCTGAAGGCGTGGCTGAAGGGCGATCTGGAACGGACCGATTCCGAGATCGCGCGGCGTGTCGCCGCAACGGGCGCCTGGATCGGCCGTACGCTGGCGCAGGACGCGGCGCTGCGCCGCTCGCTGAACGAGAACCTGGAGGCCGCGTCGCGCAGCGCGGCGCCTGAATTCGCAGGCTTCCTGACCCGCCATATCGCCGACACCGTGAAGAACTGGGACAGCCGCGAGATGTCGAGGCAAATCGAGCTCAATATCGGCAAGGACCTCCAATACATCCGCATCAACGGCACCGTGGTGGGCGGCCTGGTCGGGGTGCTGCTGTATGCGGTGTCACGCCTGTTCGGCTAGCGCACTGGCAGGGATGATTGCTGCGCCACTGGCAACAAAAAAAGCCGCTGACCTGTCGGAACAGCGGCTTCGTGGAACGGGAGGCGTGCGTCCAGCCAACGCCCCCGTGCCAGGTCTCAGTGGTTCTGAGGCTGGGGCGGCGGAACGACGACGGTGGTGCCGCCATTCTTGCCCGGCTCGCCTTTTTCGCCCGGTTCCCCTGGCGTGCCAGGTGTGCCAGGTGCGCCAGGTTCGCCTTTTTCACCAGCCGGTCCCGGCGGACCCGGTACCGGCACAACTTCTTTCTGTACCGGAGCCGGCGTCACGACGGCGGGCGGATTCACAGTGGTCTTTTCGGTCTTTTCGCATGCTGTCAGGCCTGCCATCGCTAGCACGGCAGCAATCAAAATTGACATCTTCATGTTGCCTCCTCTTAAGGGTGACTCGGTGCGCGAGCAGGATGCGCGCGAACGAAGTCAGGATAAAAGGGAGCGCGCAGGCTGGTCTGTACGTTTGACCACAGATGAGGGGGGGCGAGGCGGTGCAACAGTTGTTTCAAGAACTGACAGCCGGGCAGCAGCCGTCCTCAGCTACCGCTGCAGCTTTGCAATGGGCCTCGCTATCGCCGTTGTGATAGCGCAATTTAATGTTCGAAACTCCATGCCAGCATTACAGCTTGCAGGACCCTATTGCGCCGAATGCACAATGTATAGGAAGAGGCGAAATGAGAAATCGAGACTTCGCGGGCGCCATCGCAGGCGATCTGTCGCAGAGCGATCGTCTGGTCACGTTGGATACCAAATTAGGGCCGGACACTCTGGTGCCGCAGCGGGCGGTCGGCTGGTCGCGGCTGGGTCGTCATTTCGAGTTCACTGTTGATGCGGTGTCCACCTCAAGTAACGTTGAGCTAAAGTGCCTGATCGCGCAACCTGTAACCTTGTGGATTAAGCAGACCGACGAGTCTTATCAGCCTCACAACGGTTATGTGCATACGGCGCGAAGGCTCGGGTCCAACGGTGGGCTGACCACCTACCAACTTGGCTTTGCGTCCTGGATGCACTTCTTGAAGTTCCGTCGCGACCAGCGAATTTGGCAGGACAAAGCTGCTGACGACATTATCGCCGACGTCCTTAACGCGCACCCCCAAGCAAGGGGCTTATTCCAATTTATCCTCTCAAAACCGTTGCCCCCGCGGTCATATTGCCGCCAAGACGAGGATGATTGGAATTTCATTCATCGACTGCTCGAGTGCGAAGGACTTTATGGTTTTTGGCGCCAGACTCAGGATGGGCGATCGCACAAACTGGTGGTGACGGACCGGCTAACCAACCTGGACGCGTTGTCGCCAAAATCGGTGTCGTTCTACCGCGGTGGCACAGGCAGCGAAGTCGACGCGTTGGTGCAATGGTCGGGCACGCGAACGCTGCACAGCACGATGTTAACGACATGTACGTTTGACTATAAGGATCCGTCGACGTCGTATAACCCCAAAGGCACCAATGTTCCAACGATGCCAAACCATGGCGCATTGCCGAGCCAGGCCGAGGTCTACGAATACACAGGGGCATACACCTATTCCACCAGGGATCGGGGCAACCAGCTCTCGAGAATCCGAATGGAGGAATGGGAGTCTAGAGCGAAACGCTTTGTTGGCGTCGGCAGCGTGCGTGCGATTGATGCGGGACGTCGCTTTATCCTGGAGGGGCACCCTGATCATGATAGGGATCAGGCGAGCCAAAAAGAATTCGCGGTGATCGAAACACGCTGGGTGATCGTGAACAACTTGCAGATTGCCGATCAGGGAGCCGCGTTCCCGCACAGCCTGCAGGGGGCCGTCGAAGAGATCCGTGCGCGGCATGCCAGCGATGCGAGATTCAGCGTTTCCGAGATCGATGGCTCGGAAGGCTTCTATCTTACGGAGATCGAGGCGCAGCGCACCATCGTGCCGTATCGCAGCCCGTTCGAACACCGAAAGCCGGAGACACATTTGGAGTCGGCAATCGTGGTGGGGCCGGAAGGCGAGGAGGTGTACACGGACGAGCTGAACAGAATCAAGGTACGACACATCTGGGATCGCCTGAACGGGGGGGACGAAAAGTCGTCCTGCTGGATTCGGGTGGCGCAGTCGGATACGGGTCGTGGCTACGGCGGCGTGCACATCCCGCGGATTGGGGACGAGGTACTCATCGATCACATCGGCGGGGATTGTGACCGGCCTGTGGTGATATCGCGTCTGTATAACAATTCCGCAAAACCGCAGTGGCACTCAAATGGACTGCTGTCGGGATACCGATCAAAGGAGTACAGCGGTAAAGGCTATAACCAGCTCGTGATGGACGACTCGACTTCGCAGGGCCGGGTCCATTTGTATTCGAGCAGTTACCATTCGCACCTGCATTTGGGTTATCTCGTCGAGCAGTCCGGCAACGCGCGCGGTGCATTCCTGGGAAACGGGTTCGATCTCAAAACTGACACCTATGGAGCCATTCGTGCTGGTCAAGGATTGTTCGTTTCTACCTATTCCGCGGCGGTCAACCAGCCACTGAACGTGATGGCTGCGACCGAGCAGTTGGCAAGCGCGGAACGGGTCGCGGAACTGGCTTCCCAGTCGAGTGCTTCGAATCAGGCCGAAAATCTGGACGAGGGACGAGCCGCGCTGAAGAAGTTTGCGGACGCCACGCAATACAACATTGGAGGTGGCGCGGCCACCGGCGGGCGAACGGGGGGCGGTGGCGTCGGCAACGCGAATGGATTTGCGACCCCGATCATGCTGATCGCCAGTCCCGCTGGCGTGGGCATATCAACGCAGGATTCGGCGCAACTGACTGCGAACCAGCATGTCAATCTCGTGAGCGGCAAAAATACGCATCTGGCCGCGGGCAAATCGCTCATTGCAAGTGTGATGGAAAGGATCAGTCTTTTCGCGCAGAACGCTGGTGTGAAACTGTTCGCAGCAAAGGGGAAGGTTGAGATCCAGGCGCAGGGGGACGCGATGAACCTGTCCGCGCTTAATGACGTGACGATCGTCAGTTCAAGCGGAAAGCTGGTGCTCTCGGCGGACAAGGAAATCTGGATCGGTGCCGGCGGCTCATATATCCAGATTACAGCCGACAAGATCGAGAGCGGCACGTCCGGGCAGATTCTCGAAAAGTGCGCATCGTGGGACAAGCTGGGGGCATCGTCGATGCGCCTGCCAGCACAGCTTACCAGTGTCACGAAGGGTTGTGCGTGGAAATCCGCCGCAGCGTCCGGCGATAGCGCGTCCAGCGTCGTACTGGAGTAACGCCATGCAAAATCTGCGAACTGGAGCACTTGTACATCCTGAGGGCGCGGCCACATCATTGGCGATTGAATCAGACGCTGGGATCGATTCGGTGATCGCTACCCATACTGAGTGGTTCGGTCGGCATAGGAACATGCACTGTTTCCTCGCGGTTGACCCAAGCCAGAGAGATTTGATCAATGATGATCTCGATGACAGGGAACCGTTTGCCGGCCTGCCTCGGGCTGACGTGTTCATCGGCCATGATGCGTTTCCCGAGACGCATCGGCCTTATCTTCTGAAACTCGATCTGTCGACACCAACAGGCGTTAAAGCCCTGGCGCAGTCTGTGCGCATCGCGCTCGAGGACCGGAGCCCGGAATCCATGGCGGAGGGCCTAGGGCAGCGGGTCGGTGGCTGGCTGGCGAGCCATGCGTCGCTCGACGAAGTCGCCGCGCACTGGTCCCGTCTTGTGCTTCAGCGCGATGACAGTGGACGTGCTTGTGTGCTGCGTTTCTACGACTCACGTTCACTGGCATTGCTCTGGAGCGTCCTGTCGCCAGCGCAGCAGCAAGCCATGCTGGGGCCGGTAATAGCGTGGCACGTCCTTGATGCGAGTGCCAGACCGAGTGTCCATTTAGTGTCTGCGGACCAGCGTGCGAACTTCGTGTTGTCAGCCGCGCAGTGGCAGGAAATTCATCGGCACGGTCTTGTCAATCGTGCGCTTGCGCTGCACGCACGGATGTGCGGCCGGCAACCAGAGCAAGGGGAGCTTGAGGCAGCTGTTGCCGCGGCTGCGCGGACAGATCGATACGGTTTGACCGACCGGGATGATCAAGTGGCGTTTATCGGCCACGCGCTCGCGTGGCATCCCCACTTCGACTTGCATCCGAAGGTCTCGCAGCTGCTAGGCAGTAAGGCTGCGGACCATTTCTATACCAGTGAAATTGGACAGCTATCGGTCGCCGAGATCGATGAGATTCGGAAGGGATCCTGGTATGAGCGTCTCGGTGCCTCGGCTTCTCGGTAGTGAATTCAATACGATGACAACGTATGACGACGAATAACCCGACGTGCGTGAACTGCTACAAAACCGGCCTGCCGATCCTGCCGGTGCGTTATTCCGTGCTGCCAAAAAGCGTGAAGGCGGTAATTCCGGAGGGAATCAGGGGCGCGCGGGTGATCGATGTTGCGCTGGATGCGCACCACTACGGACTGCGCACGCTACGTGAAGGCTGGGTCTATTTCTTCTATGAAGTCGGCCCGCGCGGCAAACGATACTGGGAAGCGTACAACGTGACGCCAGACGGGCGCCTTTGGAAACAAGCATTGCCCCTGCCACGGGCGCCGGTCACCGATCCGGCATGCGCACAATGCGCGATCGCAGTCCCAATGGATCTGATTGCGATCGAACGTCCAGAAAAGTGCACTGGCCGTGTCTTCGTGGCGTTTTCGGAGCACGCCTGGCACAAGGACGTCTTCGACCGATATGCCTCGGATGCCTCATTGATGCAGGCACGGATGCAGTTCATCGAACCATCGAAGTGGATCGGTAGCGGTACGGATGCCAATGGACATGCAATCGTCGCTACCGAGCAGGCGATTGACGACGTCATCGAGTACATGCCCGGTTTCGATCCAAAACTGCTGTCCCTCCCCGATGACAAGCAGTCCTTCAGCGACGAAAAGGGAGGCTATAAGGACGACTGGCTCAAGCACGAAGTGACGCGCTATCCCACGTACATCAGGCAGGCATCGCCTGCCTCCGCGAGCCAGGCGCTCGTGAGGCTGATGAAGCAGATCGGCACGAAGGACCAAGGCTCCAGCGGCGATTCGCACCATCCTCCGATGATGCTTGCGTTGTGGGACAGTATCGGTAATGTGCATGAGCTGAACGGGTTCCGTGGCGACCCGGCGTCGTGGCTCGATCTTTACGTCACAAAGGAACGCCCGATGCAGGTCGGGGCGCTCCAAGCCATTGATGCAGCCCAAACC
Source organism: Pseudomonadota bacterium (assembly GCA_023389425.1). Lineage (GTDB taxonomy): Bacteria > Pseudomonadota > Gammaproteobacteria > Burkholderiales > Burkholderiaceae_D > Telluria. Next base: position 19,474 of record JAEWEK010000139.1, read on the forward strand.
ATCATCCAGTCTCGGACCGAACAGGATTTGAAGAGCTGGGAGGCCTACGAGCAGCAGGGAACTAAGTTTATCAACGCTGAGGCGCAGAGTGAACTTGCGGCACAGCGAGCCCGCGCGTTGGCGGGTGCCGACGTGAGGCGAGCGGCGCAGATCAATGCCTACTATGACGACATGAATTGGGTCGTCGCCAACAATATTCCCGGCTGGTGCCGGTTCAGGCTTGCCCAGTTTGCTGAATCAACCTTGGCCAGTAGCGCAAACTCGAACGTGCCCTATATCAGTGCGGATCGTGATCAGATCATGAGCGGTGCGCGTGCCCACGCCGAAACTAAACGTGGCGAGCATGACGGGAACCTTTCGGCAACCATCGCTTGTCGCTGGTCACATTACGAGGCGAGACTCAAGCGTCAGGATGTTGAGAATTTTCGCAACAAGTACAAGGCCCTTCAATCCGCGGTCTTTGATCTGCAAGAGTTACGTAGCGCTGACGTCGGTAAATGGCTTCGGGCGAAATTGTTTCTCGATACGCTAGAGGATTACCAGTCGACGGACCTGTCTGATGCCATCGCGTTCGAGCTTGTGGTTACCGATGGACTCGCCGGCATCGGCTCCACGCCGAAGGGCAGGGCAATCCTCGATGCGCTGGTTGCACAAATGGACCCTGTCCAGCCCGCAAGCCTGATCTGGCGCGTTGTTGCGATGAACCAGAAAGACGCGCGCCACGAGCTCGGACAACTTCTGAATACAGCGCAGGCAAAGAAGGACATGCCACTAGCGTCCGAGCAGGGCCAGGCAAGCGCGGGGAACAGTCCTGGCGTGGAGGCGGTGCTTTCGGCCGCCGGAATGATCGGCAAGCTCAATGGTTATTACAAGAACCTTGCAAAGCTGGCGCTCGAGAGCGATCCGGCCAAGATCACGCCGTTTGGAGGATTGCTCAAACGTCTTGAGGTCGACCGCTTCGGGATCACTGTCGGCGATGCGATCTTTGCTAAATTCCGGATCAACCAGCTTGGCGATTTTGTTGGAGAAAAGATTGTCCAAACGGTCCTGCTGCAGCGTGCTGGCATTTCTAATTTCGATGCCATTGCACTGGTTCGTAAGCAGGCCGAGCTGGAAAAGCTGAGCCGCATGGAGGCGATTGAGCGCGTGCGAAAGGCGGTGCCACTGTTGCGTGCGGGTGCGCCAGCCAACGCGCCGAAATCGACCCAGGCACTATATGCGGTTTGGGACGAGATGAAGTCGACCGACGAAGGCGTGAAGGCGTTGAGATCAAGCCGAATAGCAGTGGTCGCCGCGCTAATGGAAGCTGTCAATTTCTACAAACTCATGACCGGCGCCCCGGACAAGGATACCAGGATCAAACTGGCACAGTCCGGTGCATCAATGCTGTCGTCGCTGATCACGATCACGATGACCCCATACTACGCGGTGCTGAAAAATTCCGTCCGTTCGCGAAGCTGGAAGCTAGTAGGTAGCGGGCTGAGCAGCTTTGGCACGTTTATCTCCGCCTGGATGGACGTGGAAAAGGTGTCTGATGCTTTCGATAAAGATCAGTTCGATGCACTTGGGATTTATTCCGCAAAAGTGCTAATAGATGGGGCAGCGGGCGTGGCAACCTTGATTGACGCGACGAGTACAGCAGCGCGTCTGCTTGAAAAGTTGGCAAAGCGGTATGGGACGAAAGTCGTTGTCGAAGTCGTAGAGACAGTTACGGCGCGAGCGGCCGCCGTGGCGGCTATGCGGGTTGTCACCATGCTGGCCGGGTGGGAGGCAACGATGGGGCTGCTTGTGCTTCAGATTATGGCAGACCGGCTCACGCCAAACGAACTGGAAAGGTGGTGTTCACGCTGTGCCTTTGGTACCGCGCAAGAGACGACATTGCGCGTCTCAGATCACCGTGTTGCACGATATACAGGCCCTTCCCAGCAGGAGAGGGATTTTGTTGATGCCATGGTCAATCTCTCATGAAAAAACAGGAACCGAACAATTCGATGGTGTTGCTGCGAGGAGTGATCTCGGCACTTAACCGATCCCGCCGTAGCCACGACTTTGTGCTGACCGAAGTTCAGCATTTGCAGATCGGCGCCACCGCAATAGCGGCTTCGGCCATGGGTATGGGGGCGACAGGGATTGGTCTGATCGGCATGGCCGGAAATTCCGACGAAGAAGCCGACTGGGTCGAGTTCGAACTCGACGGGAAGCTGGTGAAGGGTTGGCTTTGGATGATGCCAATGCGTAATGGCGACAACGTAGAGGTTGTCGTCGAGCAGGCGGGAAACAATGATTATGTAACGTACGCAGTCAAGCGCGACGGCGATGACCTGCTTGCCGTGTATCCGCATGCCACAGCCGGGAAAAAGGCGCATTACCGAAAATCGGTAAAAGTTTGGATGTGGTGCTCTTTCCTTACATTTTTGATTCTTCCATTGTTCCTTGTGATGCAGCGAGGATTGGGGACTTTGCTTGACGGGAAAATGCAGTCCTTTTTGCTGATCGCGTTCGCTTCTTGGATTCCGGTTTCTGCAGTGATGGCGTTCAGGGTTTCTCGAAAATTAATGGGCTTCGTCCGGATCGCAGAGGTAATTTTCAAAACATTTGGGTGGTCTGACATCGAGAACATCGATCTGCGGAAGACGTCAAGGGAGCATCGTGGCGAAAACAAACTGGGGAACTTCGGCAATCTATATTTTCGTTATAAATAGCGATACGCTGACAGGGGCAGGCGTCCGGGACGCGCCGGCGTCTTCGAAATGCGGGCAAGCTCCAACTGGACAGCCTGATCAACTGCTTCGCAAGAGAACAGATCATGATTAACCTCATACGTGCTGGTGACGACACCGATCATGGCGGCAAGGTCATCACTGCGTCCTCAACAATGCGTTTTGATGGGCGTTTCGTGGCGCGGAAGGGCGATGAGGTGTCCTGTCCAAAGCATCCGGACGTAAAGCCAAACGTGATCGAGGAAGGAGACGAATCGATGACCGACAACAGCCTTCCGATCGCTCGACACGGACATCGTTCCACTTGCGGTTGTCACCTCGTTTCGAGCTTAGTGTAGTGGTGGTGCTGAGCGCGTGTCGCCTGGCGCCATTCGCAAGTCAGCCGATGTGGCAAAGTGAAACAGCAGGGCGCAAAATGGCACTGATGCAATTTTTGCTGCAACTCCAGTGCACGCCACACACAAAACGGGCAAGAAAAAACTGAAACACAAACGCAAACGGCCCAACTCATGAGAGCTGGGCCGTTCTATGTTCTGGTGGTGATAGGTGGACTTGAACCACCGACCCTAGCATTATGAATGCTATGCTCTAACCAACTGAGCTATATCACCTGCAACGACGAGCATTATCCAGAATCGTGCTCGCGGTGTCAAGGCTGGAGAAGCCAGCCGAGCCAAAAATTTTACACTACTTTATCGACCGAGGGCTGAAAGGTGCGCGAGGAGTGCGCCGGTCGGGTCCTGGCCGAGGCAATCCACCACGATCCGTTCCGGCATCGAGCGCAGCCAGGTCAGCTGCCGCTTGGCCAGTTGGCGGGTGGCGATGATGCCTGTTTCGCGCAGCTCGGCGCGCGTGATGCGCCCATCAAGGTAGTCCCACGACTGGCGGTAGCCGACGCAGCGCATCGATGGCAGCGTCGGCGACAGGTCGCCGCGCGCACGCAAGCGCGCAACCTCGGCCACGATGCCCTCGTCGTCGCGCTGGCCCAGCATCAGGTCGAAGCGCTGCGCGATCCGCGCGTGCAGCACGCCGCGGTCGGACGGCTCCAGCGCGTACGACACCAGCTCGAACGGCAGCTCCAGTTTTCCGCGTCCCGTCAGCAGCTCGGACATCGGCCTCCCCGACAGTTCGTAGATTTCCAGCGCCCGATTGATGCGCTGCGCGTCGTTCGGCTTAAGCCGCTCGGCGGTGACGGGATCGACCTTGCGCAGCTTCTCGTGCATGCCCGGCCAGCCGATGCGCGCGGCTTCGGCGTCGATGGCGGCGCGCACGTCGGCGTCCGCTGTCGGCAGGTCGTCCAGGCCTTCGGTCAGCCCTTTGAAATACATCATCGTGCCGCCGACCAGCAGCGGCAGCTTGCCGCGCGCGCTGATCTCGTCCACCAGCCGCAGCGTATCGGCCCGAAACTGCGCGACCGAATACGCGTCCAGCGGGTCGATGATGTCGATGAGATGGTGCGGAACGGCCGCCAGTTCATCTCCCGTCGGCTTCGCGGTGCCGATGTCCATGCCCCGGTAGACCAGTGCCGAATCGACCGAGATGATTTCGACCGGCCGCTCGCGCGCGATCGCCAGCGCGGCCGCGGTCTTGCCGGATGCGGTCGGGCCCATGATGGCCACCGCCAGCGGTTTGCGACCGTCCATGTTCATTGACCGCGCAGGAACAGTTTGTCGAGTGCCGAGATGTCGAGTTGAACCCAGGTCGGCCGGCCGTGGTTGCACTGGTCGGCACGCTCGGTCGCTTCCATCTGGCGCAGCAGCGAATTCATCTCGGGCACCGTGAGGATGCGGTTGGCGCGCACCGCCGTGTGGCAGGCGAGGGTGCCGAGCAGTTCGTTGCGGCGCTCGATCAGCACGCGCGAGCCGCCGTATTCGCGCACGTCGCGCAGCACGTCGCGCGCCAGCGTCTGCGCATCGGCGTTCTTGAGCAGCGTCGGCACCGCGCGCACCACCAGCGTGGTGGGCGAGATGGCGGCGATGTCGAAGCCCAGCGTTTTCAGCGTGTCCTGGTGTTCCTGCACCGTGCCTACTTCGATGGCGTCGGCGAAGAAGGTCACCGGGATCAGCATCTGTTGCACCTGCATTTCGCGCCCTTCGATCTGGGCGTCGAGCGCGTTCTTGAGCTGTTCGTACAAGATGCGTTCGTGCGCGGCGTGCATGTCCACCAGCACCAGGCCTTTGCGGTTTTGCGCCAGCACGTAGATGCCGTGCAGCTGGGCGAGGGCGAAGCCGAGCGGGTACTCGTCTTCGTCAGGCATCGGACGTGCGGACGCGGCCAGCGCCGGCGCCGCTTCCACCGAAGCGGTCGAGGAAGGATTCAACGCGAACAGGGCGCCGTAGCTTTCGGTGCGCTGCGCGACGCCGCCGCCGTTCGGCGCATCCCAGCGGCTGCCGGGCGGGAAGGGCGATGGCGAAAAAGTCGGAGACAACTGGGCGCCGAACGAGATCTGTTCGTGCGGCCGCTGCCAGTTTTGGGCCGAGGGCGCCACCTCGCTGGCGGTGATCGGCGCCGGCACGCTGCCGTGCGCGGTGGCCGAGGTCTGCGCCAGCGCGCGCTGAACGGCGTGGAATACGAACTGGTGCACGGCGCGGCTGTCGCGGAAGCGCACTTCGATTTTCGACGGGTGCACGTTGACGTCGACCAGCGACGGGTCCAGGTCGAGCGACAGCACGTACGATGGATAACGGTCGCCGTGCAGCACGTCCTGGTAGGCCGAGCGCACCGCGTGCAGCAGCAGCTTGTCGCGCACGAAGCGGCCGTTCACGTAGAAGAACTGGCCATCGGCGCGCGCCTTCGATGCGGTGGGCAGGCCGATGAAGCCGTGCAGGTGCAGCGGGCCGGCGGCTTCGTCGATGGCCAGGCGCGCTTCGGAGAATTCGTTGCCGACGATCTGGCCGCTCCGCTTGGCCATATCGCTGACGTTCCAGTGATCGATCGCCTTGCCGTTGTGCGACAGCGTGAACGAGACGTCCGGCCGCGCCAGCGCGATGCGGCGCACGACTTCGGCGCAGTGGCCGTATTCGGTCTGCTCCGACTTGAGGAATTTGCGTCGTGCCGGCGTGTTGAAGTACAGGTCCTGTACGTCGATCGTGGTGCCGCAGGCGCCGGACGATGGCGTCACCGCGCCCTGGTGCGAGCCGACGATCTGCCAGGCGTGGGCGGCGTCCGGCGTGCGCGAGGTGATCGACACGGCGGCGACCGATGCGATCGATGCCAGTGCCTCGCCGCGAAAGCCGAGCGTGGCCACGTTTTCCAGGTCGGTCAGGGAGGCGATCTTCGAGGTGGCGTGGCGCGAGAGCGCCAGCGGCAGCTCTTCCGGCTCGATGCCGCGGCCGTTGTCGGTGATCGCGATGCGTTTGACGCCGCCTTCCTCCAGCCGCACCGTGATCTGGGTCGAGCCGGCGTCGAGCGCGTTCTCGAGCAGCTCCTTGACCACGGCGGATGGACGCTCGACCACCTCGCCGGCGGCGATTTGCGAAATCAGCTGGTCCGACAGTTGCTGGATCGGGCGATGGGTGGGGACGGGGGCGTTCATCGGCGGGATTATAGCTTGCCGGGCCGGCTTATCACTTCCGCTCACGCACCGGAATCGGCGCGTTGCACAGATCGATGTACCCCGCCGGCACCTTGGTCCACGGGCCGCCGCGGTTGCGCTGCGCCTCGATCACGGCCTGATAGATCGGCGCTTCGCTGCGCATCACCTCCAGATGGCTGCGCTCCGCCTCCGGCACATCCGCCGCGACCTTGACCGACTTGATTGGCACGTACTGCTCGGCCTTGTCATAAAAGCCCATCGGCCCGGTCCCGCGCGGCAGCACCGACAGCATCGGCATGCCCGACACCACGCGGCCGACCACGGTGATATTGCGGTCCAGGTGGCGCGGCGAGTGGCCGATCACCGCGTACAGCGAGGTGCCGCCGCCGCTGTCGGCATCGTTGTCGCGGCCCACGCCGACCATGCCGTAGCAGTGCGCCAGCCATGCCTCGCCCTTTTTCGGGTCATGCCCGACCGGGAAGCCGTCCGAATGGCCGATCTGTGGCGCATAGCCGTCGAAGTCCTTCTGGCGCACGAAGTGCTTGTCGTTCGCGATGGGCACCGTGAACTCGGCTTTCAGCGTTTTTTGCGCGGTCTTGATCTCGCGTGGCGTCTTCACCTCGTCCGGCTCGCCCCATTGCACCACCCAGTTGTCCTGCGAGCGGATGATCGCCAGGCCGTCGAAGTAGTGCTCGCGCACCAGCGCCTTGATGTTCTTGGCGTGGTTCGGCGCGAATGCGGGCGCCAGCTCGATCACCACGCGGCCGGCCGGAATCTCCATGTACAGGGTATTGTCCGGATCGAGCGGCCGCCAGTCGGATGGCTGCGACTTCTTGATGATGTCCGCTACCGTCGGCTTGGGCGGCGGATCCGCCGCGAATGCCGCGCCGCCTGCCAACCATACCGCCAGCGCCGCCGCCAGCTTGCGCTTGCCCGATCCCGTCAACTCCATCCCTGCCTCCCGTGTTGGTGGTTTGTTATGCGATCCCGGTCCGATTGTAATGGGATTGCTGTCACGAAGGAAACGAATCCTCGCAGCAATCAAAAAGTCCTTGAAAGACTGGCCTCAGCCGTTATTTACAGGGGCGGACTGATGGTATGATTCGACGCTACCATTTAGGAATATTATGGATCTGATGCAATTCTTCGACATGATTCTTCATGTCGATAAGACCCTGGGCACGCTGCTGGCCCAGTACGGAACCTATGTTTATGCGGTCCTGTTCGCGATCGTGTTCTGCGAAACAGGCCTGGTAGTGCTGTTCTTCTTCCCCGGCGACACCTTGCTGTTCATTGCCGGCGCCTTCTGCGCCACCGGCCAGATGAGCTTGCCATTGCTGATTTTCCTGTTGATTGTTGCTGCGGTGACAGGGAACACGCTCAATTACTGGATCGGCGAGGCGATCGGCCAACGGGTCTTCACGCACGATTACCGCTGGATCAACAAGGATGCCTTGCGCCGCACCCATGAATTCTTCGAGAAACACGGCGGCAAGACCATCATCCTGGCGCGCTTCGTGCCGGTGGTGCGCACCTTCGCGCCCTTCGTTGCCGGCGTCTCGGACATGACGCATGCGCGTTTCCAGATGTTCAACTTCGCCGGCGCGGTGGCGTGGGTGGTAAGCCTCGTGGCCGGCGGTTATTTCTTCGGAAATATCCCGGTGGTGCGCGACCACCTGACCGCGATCGTGCTGGTCGGGGTCGGTGCGGCCGTGGTGCCGCTGGCCTTGGGCGGCCTGTACAAGGTCGGTCGCCGCATGCTCAGCCGCTGATTTCGTACAGACACTCAAGTTTTCCCGGCTTTCTCCGATAAGAATGAGGTAATGCGTTAAAAGCACACCTCATGCGCCATTGGATTGCCCTGTTCGTGGGCTGCCTCGTCATGTCGACGGCAAATGCGAACGATCCGGCACCGCCGGCCGGCAAAGCTGCCGCGCCGGCCAAGGCTGCCACCGCTGCGCCGGCCGTCACACCGGGGCGTCCGTCCGCATATACGCCGCCCGCGCCACAGCGCAGCAAAGAGGAAGAGGCCGAGATCGAGCTGTCGCAGAAGATCGCGGTGCGCCTGGCCGAAATGCGCGAGAAGCAGAAAGAACGCGTGGCCTCGGCCGCACGTGCGCAGAAGGCCGCGGAAGCGAAGCGACTGCAGGAGCAGAAGGCCGCCGCCGCGCTCGCCGAGGCAAAGCGCCACCGCACCGACTGGAGCTACGAAGGCGAGACCGGGCCGGCCAACTGGTCGCAGATGAACGTCGAGTGGGTCAAATGCAGCGCGGGACAGCGCCAGTCGCCGATCGACATCCGCGACGGCATGAAGGTCGACCTCGAGCAGGTCGTGTTCGATTATCACCCTTCCACGTTCAGCGAAGTCGACACCGGCCGCACGATCGAAGTGACAGTCGAAGGCGGCAATTTCATCAGCGTCGGCAACGAGACATACGAGCTGCAGACCATCCATTTCCATCGTCCTTCCGAAGAACGCATCAACGGCCGCGGGACGGAAATGGTGATGCACCTCGTGCACAAGGGCGTGGGCGGACGGCTGGCGGTGGTGGCGGTGCTGCTGGAGCGCGGCGAGCAGCATCGCCTGATCCAGACCATCTGGAACAACCTGCCGCTGGAGAAGCGCATCCCGGTGGCGCCATCGATCGTCATCAATCCGCTGGACGCGCTGCCGGAGCGGCGCGACTACTACACCTATATGGGTTCGCTGACGACGCCGCCGTGCACGGAGGACGTGCTGTACCTGGTGATGAAGCAGAAGATGCAGGCGTCGCCTGAGCAGATGGCGCTGTATTCGCGCCTGTATCCGCTGAACGCGCGGCCGGTGCAGCCGACCTTCGGGCGGATCATCAAGGAGTCGAACTGAGGTTCAGCTGCAGCTGGCCTTGTAGCGGCCGTGCCAGGCCTGTCCCGGCTCCAGCGTCGCGGGGCCCAGCAGGGCCGGTTCGATGCAGACGAAGCGTTTGTATTCCTCGTCTTCCATGTCCGACAGCCCCGCCGTATCGGCCGCGCCCGGGTTCCACACCACAGCGTCGGTGAAGCCGTCCTGCTCCAGCCGCAGTGCGCCTGCGCCGCTGGTCAGCGTGATGGCGCCGCCGATATCCTCGAACACTTCGTCCAGTTTGTCGTCGATCGCCAGCGTCGCCGGCTGCACGCCGGCGATGCGCACGGCACCGATGTCGTCGACCAGATGATAGGTGTGCAGCGCGGCTGCAAAGGGGAAAGGCGCTTCGCCGTCGTTGCGCACGTCGAAGTCCATCGCCAGTTCGCCGGCCTTGAGCGCGACATGCAGCGACAGCGTGAACTTGTGCGGCCAGGCGCCGGCGATCGCGGGAGGAAGATCGGCGTCGGCAAGCGTGAATGCCGCGAAGGCCGCGCCGTCGTGGAGGCCGGATTCGGCCAGGCGCCATGGCAGCACGCGCGCGAAGCCGTGGCGCATGCCGCTGCCGCGGGTGGCGAACTGCGGGAAGATCACGGGGACGCCGCCGCGGATGGCCTTCGTGCCGTCCAGTGCCGATTTCGCGCTCAGGAACATGCGTTCGCGGCCGTCGGCGGTTTTCCACGAGACGAGGTGGGCGCCGTACAGGGTGATGATGGCTTCGGCGCCGTCGGGGGATGTCAGGCGCACTGCGTCCAGCTCTCCGAATTTGCAGTTAGCCGTGATGCCGTCGTCCTCGCGCAGGCGAGGACCCATGGACCGCGTGCCGGTGGGTTGCTGCATCTGATTTCCTCAAAATCGCTTACGCCATCCGGCTCTTCGCCATCGGCGGGTTGGCCGCAAAGTAGCGCCGGATCCCCTTGGTGATCGCATCGGCCAGCTGGTCCTTGTACGCGTCATCCTTGAGCCGCGCTTCTTCCTCGGGGTTCGAGATGAACGCGGTCTCCACCAGGATCGATGGAATGTCAGGCGCCTTCAGCACCGCGAATCCTGCCTGCTCGACCACGCCGCGGTGCAGCTTGTTGATGCCGCCGATTTCGCTCAGCACCGCCTTGCCCAGCTTGAGGCTGTCGTTGATCTGCGCGGTGGTCGACAGGTCGAGCAGCACGCTGGCCAGCTGGCGGTCGTGGTTGGCGAGATTGACGCCGCCGATCAGGTCGGCCTTGTTCTGGTCGTTCGCAAGCCAGCGCGCCGTGCTCGAGCTGGCGCCTTTTTCGGACAGCACGAACACCGACGAACCGCGCGCCGTGCGCTCGACGAAGGCGTCGGCGTGGATCGACACGAACAGGTCGGCCTGCACCTTGCGCGCCTTGTCGACGCGGGTGCCGAGCGGGACGAAGTAATCGGCGTCGCGCGTGAGCATGACGCGGGTGTTGGGCAGCGCTTCGAGCTTGCCCTTGAGCCGGCGCGCGACTTCGAGCACGATGTCCTTCTCGTGCACGCCGGTGCCGCCGGTGGCGCCCGGATCCTCGCCGCCGTGGCCGGGATCGAGCGCGATGGTGATCATGCGCGTCACTTTCGGCGGCGACGCGGGCGCGGCGGAAGGCGCAAGCGTCGGCGCCGGTGCCGGCCTGGGAGGCTGGACCGGCAGCGCGGGCGTGTCGACTGGATCCTGCCTGGCGATGGTGCCCAGCGCATCCGGGGCCGGCGCGGCATCGCCGTTGGTCCAGTCGCGCTGCTGGATCAGCGCCGCCAGCGGGTCGGCCGGCGCCACCGGATACAGGTCGAAGATCAGGCGGTTGTGATAGCCCGCCACCGGCGGCAGCGTGAACACCTGCGGCTTGACCTCTTCCTTCAGGTCGAACACGAGGCGCACCACGTTCGGCCGGTTCTGGCCCACGCGCACCTGCTTGATGTAGGGGTCGTTCGATTCGATCTTGGCGACCAGGCCCTTGAGCGTGTCGTTCAGCGCCAGGCCGTCGATGTCCACCACCAGCCGCGGCGGATTGGGCACCGTGAAGTGCGTGGCCTTGAGGTTGCCGTCGTTTTCCAGCGTGACGCGCGTGTAGTCGTCGGCCGGCCACACGCGCACGGCGAGGATTTGCGCGGCCTGCGCCGGCAACGGCGCGATGACGGAAAGGAGGAGCGTGCCGCCGGCCTTGAGGACCGTGCGGCGCCGGGCGGAACCTAGGGGAGCGGCGGGAAGGAGAGGCGGTCGAGGCATAGCAGGCCCAGTGGCGACAACGCCTGCAATTCTAACGCACGGCCGGGTTCGCGGACACTCAGCGATATCGCCACGTCGGGCTGGGGCAACACCGGCGCGCCTTTCTCCGGCCATTCGACGATGCATACGTTGTGGCCGTCGAAGTCTTCGCGAAAGCCGGCGTCGAGGAATTCCTCCGGGCTGGACATGCGATACAGGTCGTAGTGGATGATGTCGAGCGGCGCGCCGTCGAGCGTGACGCGGTAAGGCTCGGCCAGCGTGTAGGTCGGGCTCTTGACCGTGCCGCTGTAGCCGCAGGACTGGATCAGCGCGCGCGTGAGCGCGGTCTTGCCGGCGCCGAGGTCGCCGTGCAGGTAGATCACCAGGCCCGGCACCAGCGCCCGCGCGAGCGCGGCGCCGAAGGCCGCGGTGGCCGATTCGTCCGGCAGGTAGGCTTTGAAGTGCTGCATCGAATAGAATGTCGTGTTGATTTTCGCCGCTGTCCGTCCCGACCATGCCGTCCCTGCCACCCGACCTGACCGAACTCGCGCGCGCCATCAAGGCGTGGGGCGCGGAGCTGGGCTTTGCCGAGGTGCGCATCGCCGACGTCGACCTGTCGGATGCGGAGGAAGGATTGAAGGCGTGGCTGGCGGCCGGCAACCACGGCGAGATGGATTATATGGCAAGCCACGGCATGAAGCGCGCCCGCCCGGCCGAACTGGTGCCGGGCACGGTGCGAGCGATCATGGCGCGCATGGATTATCTGCCGCGCGACGGCGGCGATGGCTGGCGCGAGCGCGAGCTGGCCCGCCAGCGCGATCCGCACGCCGCGGTGGTCTCGGTGTACGCGCGCGGCCGCGACTACCACAAGGTGCTGCGCAACCGCCTGCAGCAACTGGCCGAGCGCGTGAAGACTGAAATCGGCGAGTACGGCTATCGCGTGTTCACCGATTCGGCGCCGGTGATGGAGCTGCCGCTGGCGCAAAAGGCGGGCCTCGGCTGGCGCGGCAAGCACACGCTGTTGCTGTCGCGCGAGGCCGGTTCCACCTTCTTTATCGGCGAGATCCTGGTCGATCTGCCGCTGCCGGTGGACGAAGCGACCGGCGCCCACTGCGGCCAGTGCAGCGCCTGCATCGATGCCTGCCCGACCGGCGCCATCCTCGGGCCAGGACGGCTGGATGCGCGGCGCTGCATCTCCTACCTGACCATCGAACTGAAGGGTCCGATCCCGCTCGCATTGCGTCCGCTGATCGGCAACCGCATCTACGGCTGCGACGACTGCCAGCTGGTCTGCCCGTGGAACAAGTTCGCGCGGCGCGCCAGCCTGCCTGACTTCGACGAGCGCAACGGCCTTGGCGGCAGCGACATGGTCGCGCTGTTCGCGTGGGACGAGGAGGAGTTCAACCGGAGGATGGAGGGCAGCCCGATCCGGCGGATAGGCCATGAGCGCTGGCTGCGCAACCTGGCGGTGCGCTTGGGGAACGCGGCCGCTGCGGCGAAGGGCGATGCGGCCATCGTGGCGGCGCTACGCGCCCGAGCCGGTCACCCGTCCGCGCTGGTGCGCGAACACGTGGCCTGGGCGCTGGCGCGCCACGGTTCAGGGCTCGATGCGCTTGAGGCGTAAAGCCGACCAGTCGCCGTCGACCGAAATGATGGCCACGCCGGTGATACCGTTTTCCTTCGCAAATTCATTGATCGAGTCGCGATTGATATCAGTGGCCTTGGACGCGGTCTGCTTGAGGTAGGCAATCCACAGCGAGCCCTTGTCGCCCAGCGCCCCTTTGGCGACCGGCATGTAGTGCTCGAGTTCCTTGCGGTTCATTGCGAACATGAGCACGACGTCGGCCGGCCCCTTGTCGACCTGGATATCCTTGGGCATCTGCGACACCATGCCCGGATGCACGCCGCCGTTCAGGATCACCATCGACTTCGCGGTTTTCAGGAACATTTTGTCTGCAACTGTTCTTTCGTTCATCTGGATTCCCTAAAGTAAGACATCTGCCGGCGCGCGGCGATGCAGTGCGTTCATTGGATTTTACAAGCGCGCCGCCGCGCACGGCTCACGGGAGCGGCCGCGCGTGTCATCTTTGCAAAGATTAACCGTTCCTGACGGTGTCAGGCGCGCCTGGCGGATCTGCGGCAGCGCACGGGCTGCCGTTCAATATGGCACGTAAGGGCATTCCCGCGGATCACAAGGCCTTGCGGAAATTAAACGGCCAGCTATTTCAGCAAGCCGGCCAGCTCGACCGCCGTCTTGACCTGCATCTTGTCGAAGATGTGGGCGCGGTGGACTTCGACCGTGCGCATGCTGATGCCGAGTTCATCGGCGACGACTTTGTTCATCTTGCCGGCGAGAATCAAATCGAGGACTTCGCGCTCGCGCGCCGACAGGGTGGCGAGGCGGGCGCGGACGGCGGCGGCATCGCCGGCGCGCAGGGAGGCGGCCAGCGCCTGCTCGACGCGGTCCATCAGGTCGTTGTCGTTGAAGGGCTTTTCGAAGAAGTCGAAGGCCCCGCGCTTGAGCGAGTCGACGGCCATCGGCACGTCGCCGTGGCCGGTCAGGAAAATGACCGGCAGGCGCGGCAGCAGGCCGCGGGCGACCAGCTGGTCGAACACGGCGATGCCGTTCATGCCGGGCATGCGCACGTCGAGCAGGACGCAGTCGCCGCCCGGATCGGTGCCGAGCCCGGCGGCGGCGAGGAAGGCCTCGCCGCTGGCGTAGCCCTGTGGCGCCAGCCCGCGCGACTGGGCCAGCCAGGCGAGGGCGTCGCGGATCACGTCTTCGTCGTCAACGATGTGGAGCATGTGTTGTTCTCTAAGTTGGCGCTCATTCGTCGTTCCCGCGCAGGCGGGAACCCATGCTGAGTTAGCGGGCCTGCGGCGCTGATCTTCGACGGCGCACGCGCTCCATGGGTCCCCGCCTGCGCGGGGACGACGAGGTTTGCGTTGCGGGTCATTCTAGCCTACGCCTGCTGCGGCAGGGTGAAGGTGAATACCGTGCCTCCACCCGGATTGGGCGCGTGCGTCAGCGTCCCGCCGTGGAACTCGATCGCGGTGCGGCAGATCGACAGGCCCATGCCCATGCCTTCGGCCTTGGTCGAAAAGAAGGGCGAGAACAGCCGCTCCGCCACTTCCGGCGCGATGCCATGCCCATTGTCGATCACCGATACCGCCACCTGGCCGCCTTCCGCATGCGCCTCGACCCGCAGCACGCGGCGCTCGGGCGCGACGTCCTGCATCGATTCGATGCCGTTGCGCGTCAGGTTCAGCAGCACCTGTTCGAGCATGATGCGGTCGGCCAGCACCGGCGGCAAATTCAGCGGCACCTGCACCCGCAGCGACACGTAGGCCTGCCGCGCCTGCAGCTCGACCAGCGCGCGCACGCCGTCGATCACGCTGGCGATCGTCACCGCCTGGCGCTCCGGTTCGCGCTTCTTCACGAATTCATGCACGCTCTTGATGATCTGGCCGGCGCGCTGGGCCTGCACCCGTGCCTGTTCCAGCGCGCGCCGCAGCAGGCCGGCGTCCACCGCATCGTCGCCGCGCGCGAGCACGTTGAGCGCGCCCGCTGTGTAGCTGGAAATGGCGGCCAGCGGCTGGTTCAGTTCGTGCGCCAGCATCGACGACATCTCGCCCATCGTGGCCAGGCGCGCGCTTTCCTGCAGCTTTTCTTCCTGCTTGCGGTTCAGTTCCTCGACGCGCTTGCGGTCGGTGATGTCGAGGATCGAACTCATCCAGCCGGTCTGGCGCCCGCGGCTGTCCAACAGCGGCGCTTCGAACACCAGCACCGGCACCCGCACGCCGTCCGAGCGCTGGAACACGGTTTCGAATTGCGGCGTGGCCTCGCCCGCCAGCACCAGCTGGAAGCGTTGCTCGTAGTCGGCCATCACTTCCGGCGCCCAATAGGGCATCGGCGGCTTCTTGCCGACCAGTTCGTCCGCCGGCAGCCCGACCATGGCGCAAAAGGCCGGGTTGACGTAGGTGACGCGGCCCTCGAGGTCGCGCGCGCGCAGGCCGGTGACCAGCGAATTTTCCATTGCCGTGCGAAACGCCATCTGCTGCCGCAGCGCCGCTTCCGCCGCCAGCGTGCGGGCGATGTGGCGCCACAGCGCGGCCAGCGACAGCAGCAGGCCGAGCGCGAGCACGATCACCGAACCGACCAGCAGGTTGGGCAACAGCCTGGGCGCGCCCTTGGTGCTGTCGGTGGCCAGCGTGATCAGGCCGCCCGGCAGGTCGAGCGCGTGCTTGTGGGTGTAGACGCCGCGCCCCGGGCCGCCGGCGCTGCGGATCGCGACTACCTTGTCGTCGCGGTCCAGCAGCTCGAGCATATTGTCCTGCGCGAACCACCATGGCACGGTTTCGTCCAGCAGCACTTTCAGGTTGTAGGTGGCGACCAGGCTGCCCACGTAGGCGCCGTCGTGGAACAGCGGCAGGTGGTAGTCGAGCAGGCCATGGGCAAGGGTGGCGGCGCCGTAGGGATCGCTGTAGCGGCCGCCCTGGGTCTTGCGGGCCACCTCGCCGGTGGCGCGCGAGGCTTCGGACAGGCCGGCGGCCGGCAGCTCGGTGCCGTGGATCGCGAGCACCTTGCCGTCGGCGGCGAACCACACCAGGCGCTCCAGCTCGTGCCCGCTCTTGAACATCTGGGTCAGGCGGGCCTGCAGCAATTCTTCCGGGGGCGGCTTGGCGACGAGGTCGGCGCCGAGGTTGGCCAGGGCCTCTTCGTTGCGCGCCAGTTCGAAGCGCAGGGTTTGTTCGACCCACAGCGTATCGGCGATCAATTGTTCCTGGCGCTCATTGCTTTCCATTTCGCGCGCCTGCCAGGGCAGCCAGATCAGCACCGCCAGGAACAGCAGCACCAGCAGCACCGGCACCAGCCAGCGCCAGCGGCTGGCGGGACCGGATTCGGTGCTGGGGGGCAATGGTGGCAAAGAGATGCTTTTCATGCAATACAATGATGAGAAAACAATGAACTCTGCTATTGTGGACATCCACAATTGCGTTGCAGAATGTGCTAAATCAGACTCGTCTGATAATAAATACAAAAATAAACTTTTTCACAAGAGAGAGGAGACAAGCATGAAATTCAAGGCACTCATCGTGGCATTCGCCGCGGCCGCCAGCTTCGACGCCGCCTGGGCACAGGCTCCCATCGTCATCAAGTTCAGCCACGTGGTCGCGACCGACACGCCGAAAGGCCGTGCCGCCGACCGCTTCAAGGAGCTGGCCGAGAAGGCGACCAAGGGACGGGTAAAGGTCGAAGTCTATCCGAACAGCCAGCTCTACAAGGACAAGGAAGAGATGGAAGCGCTCCAGCTCGGCGCGGTCCAGATGCTGGCGCCGTCGCTGGCCAAGTTCGGGCCGCTGGGCGTGAAGGAATTCGAGGTGTTCGACCTGCCCTACATCTTCCCCAACAAGACCTCGCTGTACGCCGTGACCGAAGGCCCGATCGGCAAGGGACTGATGCAGAAGCTGGAGCCGAAGGGCATCACCGGCCTGGCTTACTGGGACAATGGTTTCAAGGAAATGTCGGCCAACAAGCCGCTGCACGAGCCGGCCGATTTCCGCGGCCTGAAGATGCGCATCCAGTCGTCCAAGGTGCTGGAAGCGCAGATGCGCGCGCTGGGCGCGAACCCGCAATCGCTGGCGTTCTCGGAAGTGTATCAGGCCCTGCAGACGGGCGTGGTCGACGGCACCGAGAACCCGCCATCGAACATGTACACCCAGAAGATGCATGAAGTGCAAAAGCACATGACGCTCTCGAACCACGGCTACCTGGGCTATGCGGTGATCGTCAACAAGAAGTTCTGGGATGGCCTGCCGGCCGACATCCGCGCCCAGCTGGAGCAGGCGATGCGCGATGCCACCACCTACGAGAAGGCGATCGCCCAGCGCGACAACGACGAGGCGCTGGCCGCGATCAAGAAGTCCGGCAAGACCGCCATCTACGAGCTGAACGCCAAGGAGCAGGCCGACTGGCGCAAGGCGCTGCTGCCGGTGCACCAGCAGATGGAAGGCCGGATCGGCAAGGAGCTGATCCAGTCGATCTATAAAGAGACGGCGAAGTACAAGTAAGGCCGCCTCGGCGCGGATGAAATGGGGTTCCCGCCTTCGCGGGAACGACGGGTAGATATCGGCGTCGTCCTCGCGAACGCGGGAACCACGGGTAGGTATGGCCGTCGTCCTCGCGAACGCGGGGACCCCATTGCGCGCCCATTCCACTAGCGTTTCCTTCACCGAAAGCCCCCATGAAATTCCTCGATCGACTCGAAGAATGGATCATCGCGTCCCTGATGGCCGCGGCCACGATCGTGATCTTCGCCGCGGTGGTGCACCGCTATATGTCCGGCATGGCGATTCCCGGCCTGCAGGACTTCCTCATCGGCCTGAACATGAGCTGGGCGCAGGAACTGTGCATCTTCATGTTCGTCTGGATGGCCAAGTTCGGCGCGGCCTACGGCGTGCGCAGCGGCATCCACGTCGGCGTCGACGTGCTGGTCAACCGCCTGTCCGAACAATGGCGCAGGAAAGTCGTCGTGCTCAGCCTGCTGGCGGGCGCCTTCTTTACCGGCGTCGTCGGCACCCTGGGCGCGATCTTCGTCGTGCGCATGAGCCATACCGATTCCACCTCGCCCGACCTCGAATTGCCGATGTGGATCGTCTACCTGGCCGTGCCGCTCGGCTCCTACCTGATGTGCTTCCGCTTCCTGCAAGTGACCTGGCACTTCCTCAAGAACGGCGAACTGCCGCGCCATGACCACGGCCACGTCGAAGGCCTGGAAGACGAAATCGCCGAAGCCCGGGAGCATGCCGTATGAACGCCACGATTATTTTTGTCCTGCTGATCCTGCTGATGCTGACCGGCATGCCGGTCTCCATCGCGCTCGGCCTGACCGTGCTGACCTTCCTGTTCACGATGACCAGCGTGCCGATCGAATCGGTCGCGATGAAACTGTTCACCGGCATCGAGAACTTCGAGATCATGGCCATCCCGTTCTTCATATTGGCGGGCAACTTCCTGACCCACGGGGGCGTGGCGCGCAGGATGATCAACTTCGCCACCTCGATGGTCGGCCACTGGCCGGGCGGCCTGGCGCTGGCCGGCGTGCTGGCCTGCGCGCTGTTCGCGGCGGTGTCCGGCTCCAGCCCGGCGACGGTGGTGGCGATCGGCTCGATCATCCTGCCGGCCATGGTCAAGCAGGGCTATCCGCGCCGCTTCGGCGCCGGCGTCATCACCACCTCGGGCGCGCTCGGCATCCTGATCCCGCCGTCGGTGGTAATGGTGCTGTATTCGGTCACCACCAACACCTCGGTCGGCAAGCTGTTCATGGCCGGCGTGATCCCGGGCGTCCTGCTCGCGACCTTCCTCGGCCTGACCACCTGGTTCATCGCCCGCAAGCGCGACTACCCGCGCATGAAAAAGGCGAGCTGGGGCGAGCGCTTCACGGCTTTCCGCAAGAGCATCTGGGGCCTGCTGCTGATCGTCATCGTGATGGGCGGCATCTATACCGGCATCTTCACGCCGACCGAGGCGGCCGGCATGGCCGCCGTGTACGCTTTCTTCATCGCCGTGTTCGTGTACAAGGACCTGAAGATCATGCAGGTCGGCAAAGTCCTGCTGGACTCGGCGGCGATGTCGGCGATGTTGTTGTACATCATCACCAACGCGGTGCTGTTCTCCTTCCTGATGACAAGCGAGAACATCCCGCAGGCAATGGCGAACTGGCTCACCAGCCAGGGACTGGGCCCGATCGCTTTCCTGCTGGTGGTGAATGCGCTGCTGCTGTTGGCCGGCAACGTGATGGAGCCTTCGTCCATCGTGCTGATCATGGCGCCGATCCTGTTCCCGGTCGCCACCACGCTCGGCATCGATCCCATCCACTTCGGCGTGCTGATCGTGGTGAACATGGAGGTTGGCATGTGCCATCCGCCGGTGGGCCTGAACCTGTACGTGGCATCGGGCATCACGAAGATGGGTATTTCGGAGCTGACCGTGGCCGTGATGCCGTGGCTGATCACGATGCTGCTCTTCCTCGGCCTCATCACTTACGTACCACAGATTTCCTTGTGGTTGCCAAATCTCGTATACGGATGAAAATAATTTTGTCAACGTTGCAAATTTGCCGCTCCCTTCCGGTGCAAGCTGCGTTATGATGTGGCACCTTCAGGCGGCCCGATGCGCTCGCCTGGTGCAAAAGAAGCATTGTTTTGGGGAGTAGAGAAAAGTACCGGTAGCCCATACCGGAGAAATCGAGGAGACCCGCGTTTTAAGTATGCCGACGCACGACGATCGGCCGGGAACGTGGAACAGAATTGGAGCGCACCTACGGGTGCGCTTTTTTTATGCGCCTGCCTGGCGCGCACTGCCCATCGACAGCGCGCGCCAGGCCAGCACTGCGCCCATTACAGAAAAATAAATCCACACCAGCACCGGGGTGCCGAGGGTACGGGGCTTGTCGAGCCAGCCGGCGCGCAGCAGCGCGTTGAGCAGGCCCAGCTTCATCACCAGCGCGACCGGCAGCGGCAGGAAGGACATGCCGAGGATCCAGCGCCAGCGTTGGCCGTCGAGCGCGTGCAGTGCCGCCAGCAGCAGCGGCACGGACAGCGCGGCCAGCAGCGTCACCGTGGCCAGGTCAGGCAGCAGCGGGGGCATGCCGGCCGCCAGCCGCTCGGCGACGATGATCTCGTCGCCCTGGCCACGGACCGCATCGAGCAGGCGTTCGAACGGCACCGGCGCCAGCATCAGCGCCAAGCCGCAGCCGCGCACCCGGGGACGTGCCGCATACAGCAGGATCAGGCAGCCGCAATAACTGACCGCAAAGCTGAACAAGGGACCGGCCAGCGGCGCCAGCAGCGCATGCGGTTGCGCGGCGCAGCCGCGCGCCAGGCCCCACACGTTGAAATCGCGCGCGCCATAATCGCCGCACAACAGACGCCCGACCTGGACGTGGGCCTGCTGGTGCAGCTCCCAGATCACTTCGACCAGCGCCAGGTAAGCCACCGCGAACGGCCACGAGAACTGCAGGCGCAAGGGCGCGCGCTTCATGCCGGGGTCCATGTCGGTTGGTGGGGTCGCGTTGTCATGCCCGGATTATGGCGAAAGCGGCGCGAATAAAATCTCCACCTCGGTGGGGGAATCTTCATTTTCGGCGGCGCTGGCGCTACACTGTGCCAATGGACAAACAGCAAGGCAGCGAGATATTCAGCGCCATCATCGCCGCACCGTTCGGCGCGATGGGGATCCGGACCGAGGACGGCCGCGTGCGCGAGCTGGTCTACCTGCCGCCGCATTTCCACGAAAAGGAGGCCCAGGACCCGGTCGCCGATGCGGCCTGCGTCCAGGTGCAGCGCTACTTCGAGGACGCCGACTTCGCCTTCACGCTGCCCCTGATGGAGCGCGGCAGCGGCTTCCAGCGCCGCGTGTGGAATGCCATCTGCGCCATTCCGCGCGGCACGGTGCGCACCTACGGCCATCTGGCCAAGGAGATCGGCTCGGCGCCGCGCGCGGTGGGCCAGGCCTGTGGCGCCAACTGGTTCCCGCTGATTATTCCCTGCCACCGGGTCACCGCCGCGGGCGGGCTGGGCGGATTTTCCAACCACGACGACGAGAACGGCTTCCACCTGTCGGTCAAGCGCTGGCTGCTCAAGCACGAAGGCGTGTCGCAATCCCCATGGCAGCAGCAATCGATCTGGGACTGATCGACGAGTTCTGCGACACCCTCTGGCTGGAACAGGGGCTGGCGAAGAATTCGCTCGAGGCCTATCGGCGCGACATGAAGCTGTTCGCGCGCTGGCTCGAGGTCAAGCGGCCGGAGCGGGGCTTGCTGGCGGTGGCGGGCGAGGACATCGCCGCCTATTTCGCCGAACGGCACGAGGACACCAAGCCCAGTTCGGCCAACCGGCGGCTGTCCGTGCTCAAGCGCTTCTACCAGCTGGCGCTGCGCCAGAACCGGATTCCTGCCGATCCCTGCCTGCGGATGGCCTCGGCGAAGCAGCCGACGCGGCTGGTGAGCACGCTGACCGAGGCGCAAGTCGAGGCACTGCTGGAAGCGCCGGACGTGGCGCAGCCGCTCGGTTTGCGCGAACGCACGATGCTGGAGCTGATGTATGCCAGCGGGCTGCGGGTATCGGAACTCGTGACGCTGAAACTGGTCGAACTGAGCCTGAACGATGGCGTACTGCGCATTACCGGCAAGGGCAGCAAGACGCGGCTGGTGCCGTTCGGCGCGCAGGCGAGGTTATGGCTTGAGCGTTACCTGAAGCAAGCGCGCGGTATCATTTTGAATGGCCAGGTCGACGACGCCCTGTTCGTCACGGGCCGCGGCGCGCCCATGACGCGGCAGATGTTCTGGGTGATTATCAAGAAGCACGCAGCCAAGGCCGGCATCAAGGGGCCGCTGTCGCCGCACACCCTGCGCCACGCCTTCGCCACGCATTTGCTGAACCACGGCGCCGACCTGCGTGTGGTTCAATTACTGCTGGGCCATTCCGATATTTCCACCACGCAGATCTACACCCACGTGGCGCGCGAACGGCTCAAGCGCCTGCATGCGCAGCACCACCCGCGGAGTGGCGCAAACGGCTGACCTGTATTCGGTTCATAATGGCGTTGTGATGTCCCAAACGAAGACCGAGAGGTGAAAATGGCCCGGACGAATTTCCAGTACGAAAAACGCCAGCGCGAGCTGGAGAAGAAACGCAAGGCCGACGAAAAGGCCAAGCGCAAGGCGGAGGCCAAGAGCCACAAGCCCGGGGAGCCGGGCGAGGCGGAGGAGGCGGACGGCGAAACCGTCACGCCCGAGGGCGACGAGCAGGCGGGCTAGGGCGGCAAGGTCGGAACGTCAGCCTGCGGCCACGCTGTCTTCTTGGCGCTGTCGTTGAAAGTGATTCGTCGTTCCGGCGCAGGCCGGAACCCATGCTGAGTGTGCGTGCTTGCAGCTCTCGCCGCAGCCGCGATCCAATATGCTCAGTATGGGTACAGGCCTGCGCCGGGACGACGTGCTTAAGTCAACACTAAACGTATACAGCGCCATCTTATTTGGGCATCAGCCCCAGATCCGGCGCCGCCGGTTCGGCGTCCTCGTGCTCATCCACCTGCCCCTGCTGGAACCAGCGCTTGACCCGCTTGCCCCAGCTGTCCAGGTAGGTGTATGCCACCGGCACCACCACCAGCGTCAGCAGGGTCGAGGTAATCACCCCGCCGATCACCGCCCGGCCCATCGGCGCCTGGGTCTCGCCGCCGTCGCCACCGCCGATCGCCATCGGCAGCATGCCGAACACCATCGCCATGGTCGTCATCAGGATCGGCCGCAGGCGCACCTGGCCCGCCTGCCTGATCGCCTCGAACTGGCTCAAGCCCTCGCGCTGCCCGTGGTTGGTGAAGTCCACCAGCAGGATCGCGTTCTTGGTCACCAGGCCCATCAGCATGACGATGCCGATGAATGAGAAGATATTCAGCGTGCTGCCCGTCGCGAGCAGCGCCAGCAGCACACCGACCAGCGACAGCGGCAGCGACACCATGATCGCGATCGGCTGCAGGAAGCTGCCGAACTGCGAAGCCAGCACCAGGTAGATGAAGATCACCGCGATGGCGATCGCCGTCATGAAGCCGACCAGGGTCTCGTCCATCATCTGCTGCTGCCCGCCGACGTCGAAGCGCACGCCCGGCGGCAACTGCATCGCCTTCATTTCCTTCTTGACGTCGCCCATCACGTCGCCGCCCGGACGGCCCTGCACGCCGGCGTAGATCGCCACCCGCCGCTGCAGCGCCTGGCGCTTGAGCACCTGCGGGCTGAACGAGGGCACGAAGTCGACCACCTGGCGCAGCGGCACCATGATCGGGTTGCCTTGCCCATCCAGCTTGCTGGACGCCACCGACAGGTCGGCCAGGTCCGACACCTTCTGCCGTCCGGAACGGGGCAGCTGCACGTTGACGTCGTAGTTCTGGCCATCCGGCGCCAGCCAGCGGCTGGTCTGGTCGCCGCCGACGAAGGGCCGCAGCGCCGCCCCCACCTGCGCCACCGACAGGCCGAGGTCGTTGGCCATCTCGTTGTTGATCTTGACGATGGTGGCCGGGCTGCCGCCTTCCTGGCTGTATTCGATGTCGACCACGCCCTTGACCTTGCGCATGCGGTCCATCAGCTCGTGCGCGGCCTTGTCGAGCGCGGCTTCGTCGGTGCCGAGGATGGCGATGAAGATCGGGCGCTGGCCCACCATCAGCGTGATGCCGGCGATCGGCGCCAGGCGGTCGCGCACCAGCTTTTCCAGCTCCTGCTGCGAGCGGCGATGGGTCTTGTGCACGTCGGTCAGCTTGAGGTTGACCATCGCATAATTCTTGCCCTCGGCGGTGCCGACGTCGGTCGACAGGCTCTCGATTTCCTTGAAGTCGGCGAGCGCGGCCTCGACCTGCCTGACCTTGCTGTCGGTGTAGTCCAGGCTGGAGCCGAGCGCGGTCTTGAAGCGGATCTGGATGAAGCCGTTGTCGGTCTGCGGCACGAATTCGCCGCCCACCATCGGCACCAGCATCAGGCTGCCGACGAACACGGCCAGCGCGATCGCGAGCGTGCTCTTGCGCCAGGCC
>JAEWEK010000201.1 GCA_023389425.1 Pseudomonadota bacterium
AGCCGAGCGCTGCGCCAGGTTGCGCACCTCGCTGGCCACGACCGCGAAGCCGCGCCCCTGCTCGCCGGCGCGCGCCGCTTCCACCGCTGCATTGAGCGCGAGGATATTGGTCTGGAAGGCGATGCCGTCGATCACGCCGATGATGTCGGTGATCTTGCGCGCCGACGCATTGATCGCGTCCATGCTCTGCACCACCTGCGCCACCACCGCGCCGCCTTCCGCCGCCACCTTCGAGGCGCCGCTGGCCAGCTGGTTGGCGTGGCGCGCGTGCTCCGCGTTCTGGCGCACGGTGGAAGTGAGCTCCTCGACCGAGGCCGCCGTCTCTTCCAGCGAGCTGGCCTGCTGCTCGGTGCGCGCCGACAGGTCTTCGTTGCCCTGGGCGATCTGGGCCGAGGACGAGGCGATCGAGGCGCTGCTGTCGCGCACTTCGCTGACCACGCGGTACAGGTCGCGGTTCATGCGGTTCAGTGCGGCCAGCACCTGGCCGGTTTCGTCGGCCGCATAGTCTTGCTCGCGATTGTGCAGGCGGCCTTGCGCCACAGCGTCGGTCTCGGCGACGGCGCGCGCCAGCGGGCGGCCGATCGAACGCGTGGCCAACACCGCGCTGGCCACCGCTGCCGCCAGCGCCAGCAGCCATAGGCCGCCGAGCACTTGCTGGCCGGTGGCGCCACGGTCGCGCACCTCCTGCGCCTGGCCGGCCGCCACGCTCTTTTCGTGCTCGACGAGCTTGTTGATTTCGTCGAGGTAGTTTTTCTGGGCCGCCGCCATCGGCCCGCGCGCGATGGCGCCGGCCTCGTCCGCATCGCCCAGCTTGCGCGCCTGCATCGCCTTTTCGCGCAGCGCGACGTAGGTCTTGCGCTTGGCGCCGATGCTGGCGTACAGGTCCTTGCCCTTCTGGTCGACGATCAAGCCTTCCAGCTGCTTTTGCAGGGAGGAAATGCGGGCGCTGGTTTCCTTCATCTGCGCGCTGAGCGAATCACGCTCGGCCTCGTTGGTCGCGATGACCACGATGGAGGTGCGCATGCCGTTCAGCTCCGTGGCCGCGCGCCAGTCGTTGATGATGCGGACCTTGGCTAGTCCGTCGGTCATCATCTCTTCGGCACGCACGCCGAAATCGCGCAGCAGCCAGATGCCGACGCCCGTCAGCAAGCTCATTAATATGCAAATAATTGCATAACTGGCGCCCATGCGGGTGCCGATCTTCAGGTCGTCGAGTCTCATTTATCGTTGTCGTTATCAAATT
This sequence comes from Pseudomonadota bacterium, assembly GCA_023389425.1. Taxonomy (GTDB): domain Bacteria; phylum Pseudomonadota; class Gammaproteobacteria; order Burkholderiales; family Burkholderiaceae_D; genus Telluria. The sequence goes on from JAEWEK010000201.1 coordinate 1,244, forward strand.
GCCCGGCCGCCGGTGCGCGTCCGTGTAACCATTATGCGCTGGCGCTCTGCATTTTGTAACTGCTGGGCAACGAGTGAGGTGGCGCGGCAACAAAAAGATAAACTCAGGTCAAGATTGACGGCCAATTGAAAGGTTTCTTCTGGCCGCGACAAGACCCAGGAGGGGCGCCAGCGCGAAGGTCCAGAACAGCCAGCTGGCCGCGCGTGCGGTGCCGTCAAGGCCGCCCGGATCGATCAGCCCGCCGGCGTTCGCGGTCATGCCTGCCAGCGCGGCGCCGGCGGCCGTGGCACATAGTTGAACCGTCGTGATCGACGCGCCGGCGAGCGCCCGCTCATGTGGCTCGACGGCTTTCAGCACGCGCGTCAGCAGGTGCGGCCATGCAAGACCCACGCCGACGCCGATCATCGCCAGGGCCAGGCAGATCGGCGCCAACGCCCACCACGTCCCTGTGCTGTTTCCCGGTATGAACATCGCCAGGCCGGCCATGCCCGCCAGTCCCAGCAACGGGCCGGCCATGATCGCGCGCTCGACGGTGCGGCCGGCGGTCCCCGAACTGGCGATCGACCCGACCGTCCACCCCGCGGCCACCAAGGCCGCGAGATAGCCCGCGGCGAGCGGAGACTGGCGGTGCAGGGTTTGCAGGAACAGCGGCACAAATATTTCGCCACCCGTCACAGTCAGGATGAGCAGCGACATCGTGGCGTACAGCATCGCTATCGTCGAGCGGAATCGAAAGGCGCCGGCTGGAAGCAGCTTCTGCCGTGAGCGCGCTTCGACCGCCACCAGCAGCATCGCCAGGACAAGTGCCGCCACGATGCCCAGGGCGTTTCGCGCCAATTCCGCAGACGTGCTTCCCGCGGAGATGGCGATCACGGCGAGCGCAAGAAGCACCAGTTGCGCCAGGGGGATGGCGGCCTTGCCGGACGCGGACGCTTGCCGGTCCCGCCCCGGAAGCACAAGGCTCGCCAACAAGGCGAACAGCAGCGCCAGCAAGGCGACCGACCAGAAAGCGCCGCGCCAGGCACCCCATTGCGCGAATGCGCCGCCGACGGCCGGCCCGACCAGCGTCGCCACGCCCCACATGCCGGAGACCAGGGCCATCGCGCGCGGCCACAGCCGCTCGTCGAACACGAGGCGGATCATGGCGTAGGTCAGCGCGAACAGGAAGCCGCCACCGATACCCTGCACCAGGCGCCCAATCAGCATCATCGGCATGGTGCCCGCCCACGCGCACATCGCGGCCCCGGCCGCGAACAACAGGGCCGCCAGGGCGTAGCTTCCCTTTGGCCCGGCGAACTCCATGAGCTTGACGGAAAGCGCCGAACCGAGGACCGACGCCACGACGAACAGCGTCGTATTCCAGGCGTAGAGGTCGAGCCCGCCGATATCGCGCACGACTGTCGGCAGGATGGTCGTTGTGATGTGCACGTTGACCGCATGCAGCGCGACCCCGCCGGCCAGGGCGAATGAACGCGTGGCATTGGCGCCTGATAACAAATCCCCCCATCCGGCTTGCACACCGGCCGCTCCTTGTTCCATGTGATCTCCACTCCCGTTCGTGTTCCCGCCGCCGCAAAACGCTTGCGCAGCTTGCAGGTCTCCTTTATAAAACCTCATGTATGGATTAGGTCAAGGGATGAGAGCGATGATCGACGTTGAACTGCCGCTGTCGGTCGGCGAAGTCGCACGGCGCAGCGGTGTCACGATCGCCACCGTGCATTTCTATGAATCGAAGGGCCTCATCGATGGCTGGCGCAGCGACGGCAACCAGCGGCGCTACGGCCGCGACGTGCTGCGCAAGATCGCCGTCATCAGGATCGCGCAGCGCGCCGGTGTCTCGTTGGGAAGAATCAAGGAGGCACTGGACGAACTGCCATCCGGCCGCAAGCTCAGCGCGAAGGATTGGGCGCGGCTGTCGACCAATTGGCGCGACATGTTGAATGAGCGCATTCGCAGCCTGACCCAGCTGCGCGATGAACTCGAGGGCTGCATCGGCTGCGGATGCCTGTCGATGTCCGACTGCCCGCTGAGAAATCCCGGCGACCGCTTGTCCCAACTCGGCGATGGCGCCGTGGTGCTGGCCCAGCCTTGAACGGACAATAAAAAGCCCGGCGCGCTGGCCGGGCTCCTGGTCCTTGGCGGCGCCCGCCGCCGATCGCCGCTCAGGCGGCCAGGGCGATCGCGCGGCTGTGGCCGCGGCCGCGTTGCGGCAGCGCCTGTACGCTGGCGTCCCGGCTCAGCTTGAACACGCTGACGGCCTGCTCCAGTTCGACCGCCTGCTGGCGCAGCGCGGCGCTGGCGGCGGCCGCTTCCTCGACCAGCGCGGCATTCTGCTGGGTCACGGTGTCCATCTGCACGATGGCCTGGTTGATCTGGGCGATGCCCGATTCCTGCTCGGCGCCGGCGGTGGTGATCTCGCGCATGATGGAGGTGACCCGGCTCACGCTGGCGACGATCTCTTCCATCGTCTTGCCGGCGCGGTCCACCAGCACGCTGCCGTTGTCGACTTCCTGCACCGACGCTTCGATCAGGGTCTTGATCTCCTTGGCGGCGCTGGCCGAACGGTGCGCCAGGCTGCGCACCTCGGTCGCCACCACCGCGAAGCCGCGGCCCGCTTCGCCCGCGCGCGCCGCTTCCACGGCGGCATTGAGCGCCAGGATATTGGTCTGGAAGGCGATGCCGTCGATCACACCGATGATGTCGGTGATCTTGCTGGCCGAGGCGTGGATCGAGCCCATGGTCTGCACCACCTGCGCCACCACGGCGCCGCCGGCCACCGCCACCTGCGAGGCGTCGTCGGCCAGCTGGTTGGCCTGGCGCGCGTTATCCGAGTTGTGCTTGACGGCCGCCGTCAGTTCTTCCATCGACGAGGCGGTCTCTTCCAGCGAACCGGCCTGCTGCTCGGTGCGCGCCGACAGGTCTTCGTTGCCCATCGCGATCTGGCCGGAGGCGGTGGCGATCGCGCCGCTGCTGTCGCGCACCGCGCTGACGATGCGGTGCAGGTCGCGCTGCATGCGGTTCAGGGCGGTCAGCAGCTGGCCGGTCTCATCGCGCGAATAGTCGTGCTCGACGTGGTCGAGTTCGCCGCGGGCGACGGCTTCGGCCATGTCGATGGCCACGCCCAGCGGCCGGGTGATCGAGCGCGTCACCACCACGGTCCAGCCGATCGCGAGCAGGATCGACACGCCCCACAGGCTGCCCAGCAGCAAGCGGCCGGTATCGCCCTTGCCGATCACGTCGGCGCCCTGGCTGTCGGCCTTGGTGCGCTGGTGCCGGGCAAACTTGCCGATCGCGTCGGAGTAGTCCGCCATCGCCGCGCTCATCGAGGCCTCGCTCTTGACCTGGTCGGCGCCGGGGGCGAAGGCGGCGCTGCGCGCGGCAAGGTAAGCATTGCGCGCGGTGCGCACATTGACCATCAGCTGCTTGCCTTCCTCGCTCTTGACTAGTTCCACGAGCTGGCGCTCGACTTCGTTGATGCGGGCGGAGGTGCGTTCGACGCGCTGGTTGAGCGCGGTCTTGATGGTCTCGTTGGTTTCGCCGAGCAGGTCGCTGGCGCGCGCCGCGTTCAGTTCGGCCGCGCCCTGCCATTCAACGGCCAGGCGTTCCTTGACGATGGTGTCGTGCAGCAGCGTCATGGTGTTCTGCTTGTAGTCGCCCAGCAGCACGAAGCCGACCGCGGTCAGCACGGTCATCATCACGAGCAGCAGGGTGAAACCGGCACCAAGCCTGGTGCCGATGCGCAGGTCAGCAATTCTCATTTCGGTGGTCCAATTCGTCAGGTCAAAACCAGACGCGCAGCCGGGGCTGCGCGTCACCAAAAGTTACGGCCTGAAGGACTTCTTTGGACCGCCTTCGTGGGGCGGAGGAAGCAGGCGTCGTAAATACCTTCTTATTATGGGTCAATAACTTTCCGATCCGCAAGAAAACTGACCATCCATCAAGTCAAAATATTGCTCATGCATGGCGCGCTTACAACAGGTTACATTCCCATGCATATGTACTTGACAATAAGGTAATCATCGATGCCGTACTTCGATCCTTCGCGGCCCAGCCCGGATTGCTTGACCCCGCCGAAGGGCGCGATCTCGTTCGAGATCAGGCCGGTGTTGACGCCGACCATGCCGGTCTCGATCGCTTCCGCGACGCGCCACACGCGGCCGATGTCGCGCGCATAGAAATACGAGGCCAGGCCGAACTCGGTATCGTTGACCAGCGCGATCACTTCCTCCTCGGTCTTGAAGCGGAACAGCGGCGCCAGCGGGCCGAAGGTTTCCTCGCGCGCGACCTTCATGTTTGAGGTGACGTCGGCCAGCACGGTCGGCTCGAAGAAGCTGTGGCCGAGGCTGCTGCGCTTGCCGCCGATCTGCAGCTGGGCGCCCTTGGCCAGCGCGTCGGCGATGTGGTCCTCGACTTTCTCGACCGCCTTCTCGTTGATGAGCGGACCCTGGTTCACGCCGGCGTCGAGGCCGTTGCCGATCTTGAGCGTGCGCACCTTCTCGACCAGCTTGCGCGCGAATTCCTCGTACACGCCGTCCTGCACGTACAGGCGGTTGGCGCAGACACAGGTCTGTCCGGCATTGCGGTACTTGGACGCGATCGCGCCGTCCACCGCGGCATCGAGGTCGGCGTCGTCGAACACGATGAAGGCCGCGTTGCCGCCCAGTTCCAGCGAGATCTTCTTGACGGTCGGCGCGCACTGCTGCATCAGCAGGCGGCCCACCGCCGTCGATCCGGTGAAGCTCAGCTTGCGCACGGTCGGGTTGCCGGTCATTTCGCCGCCGATCGCCGCGGCGTCGCCGGTGACGATCGAGAACACGCCTTTCGGCACGCCCGCGCGTTCGGCCAGCACCGCCAGCGCGAACGCGGAATAGGGCGTCAGCTCGGACGGCTTGAGCACGATCGGGCAGCCGGCCGCCAGCGCAGGCGCCACCTTGCGCGTGATCATCGCCGACGGGAAGTTCCACGGCGTGATGGCCGCGCACACGCCGATCGGCTCGCGCGTGACGATCAGCTTGCGGTCGGCCCACGGCGACTGCAGCACGTCGCCGTCGGCGCGCTTGGCTTCTTCGCCGAACCATTCGAAGAAGGAGGCGGCGTAGCCGATTTCGCCCTTCGATTCGGCCAGCGGCTTGCCCTGTTCCACCGTCATCAGCTGCGCCAGGTCGTCCGCGTTGGCGAGCATCAGGTCGCTCCATGTGCGCAGGATCGCGGCGCGCTCCTTGGCGCTCTTCTTGCGCCATGCGGGCCACGCGGCGTTGGCGGCGTCGATCGCGCGCCGCGTGTCGGCCGCGCCCATGTGCGGCACGGTGCCGACCAGTTCTCCGGTGGCGGGATTGTGCACCTCGACGGTGGCGCCGCCGTGCGCGTCGCACCATTCGCCGTCGATGTAGGCCTGTTGGCGCAGCAGGGATGGATCGTTCAGTTTCAGCATGGGGTTCCTCGTCGGGGTCTGGTCAATCCGACCATGTTAGTGCTTTTCTCAGGTCTTCGCCGGGCGCACGCCTGTTCGGTTCGTGTTGGCACGTTTTCCCGCTTGCCGTTAAGCTTTTGCCATGGACAGCGCGCGAGCGCGCATTGACCTGGATTAATGGCGCATGCGGACCTGAATGCAAAAATGACGGTTTCGTGTGCATCGCAAACGAAGGTAGGGAGAGCATGCGTCCCATCGTCATCGTTCCGGCTTGCACTCGCGATTTCGGCGAGCACCCGTATCACGCGGCGCAGTACAAATACGTCGACGCGGTGATGCTGGGGGCCGATTGCGCGCCGATGATCCTGCCCTCGCTCGGCGCCGATCTCGATCTCGACACCGTGCTGGCGCTGATCGACGGCATCATGCTGACCGGCTCGGCCTCGAACGTGCATCCCAGTTATTACTCGCAAGACGTGCTCGACCCTTCGCTGCCGCAGGACCGCGCGCGCGACGAAACCACCTTGCCCCTGGTGCGCGCCGCGGTGGCGCGCGGCATTCCATTGATCGCGATCTGCCGCGGCTTCCAGGAGATGAACGTGGCGCTCGGCGGCAGCCTGCACCAGGCGGTGCAGACGGTGGCCGGCAAGATGGACCACCGCGAAAATCCCGCGCTCGGCCTGGACGAGCAGTACGGCGATGCGCACAAGGTCCAGCTGGCGCCGGGCGGCATGCTCGAGCGGCTGCTGGGCGTGCCGGAAATCCCGGTCAATTCGCTGCACGGCCAGGGCGTCAATGAACTGGCGCCCGGCCTGGTGGTCGAAGCCACCGCCGAAGACGGTCTGGTCGAGGCATTCTCGGTCGGCGCGGCGCCCGGCTTCACGCTGGCGCTGCAATGGCATCCGGAATGGCGCATCACGCACAATCCGTACTCGATGAAGATGTTCGGCGCCTTCGGCGATGCCTGCCGTGCCTACCAGTCGCGGAAACGGGGCCGGACGTGACCGCCGCCTACGAAAAGTGGGCGGCCCGCGCCGTCCCCTAGCTTCGCCGCTGTCCTTCCCTGGCCCGCCGGGCCGCGCCCACGCGCGTCCGCGGCCGTTCCAACCGACAGTGAGGCGTAGATGGCAATCCGCGAAAATTTCAGTTACACCGACATGGACGAGTGGCTCAATGCGAAGCGAGTCACCGAAATCGAATGCCTGGTCCCGGACCTGACCGGGGTCGCCCGCGGCAAGATCCTGCCGCGCGTGAAGTTCACCGAGGAGCGCGGCATGCGCCTGCCCGAGGTGGTGCTGGGCATGACCGTCACCGGCAATTCGCCCAGCGGCGACGAAGCCTTCGAGCGTGCGATTTCCAGCACCGACCGCGACATGATCCTGAAGGCCGATCCCACCACCATCACCACCGTGCCGTGGGCGGTGGACCCGACCGCGCAGGTGATCCACGACTGCTACTTCGCCGACGGCGCGCTGGTCGATTTCGCGCCGCGCTCGGTGCTGCGGCGCGTGCTGCAGCTGTACGGCGAGAAGGGCTGGAAGCCGCTGGTCGCGCCCGAGCTGGAGTTTTACCTGACCGCCAAGAACATCGACCCCAATCTGCCGCTGACCGCGCCGGTGGGGCGCAGCGGACGCTCCGAAACCAGTCGCCAGGTCTACAGCATCGACGCGGTCAACGAATTCGATCCGCTGTTCGAGGACATCTACGACTACTGCGACCTGATGAACCTCGACGTCGACACCCTGATCCACGAGATCGGCGCCGGCCAGATGGAGATCAACTTCCAGCATGGCGACCCGCTCGGGCTGGCGGACAAGGTGTTCTACTTCAAGCGCACCCTGCGCGAGGCCGCGCTCAAGCACGACATGTACGCCACCTTCATGGCCAAGCCGATGGGCGGCGAGCCGGGCTCGGCGATGCACGTGCACCAGAGCGTGGTCGACGAAGACGGCCGCAACATCTTCAGCAATCCCGACGGCTCGGAGGCCGACATCTTCCACCACTACATCGGCGGCCTGCAGCGCTACATGCCGGCGGCGATGGCGGTGGTCGCGCCCTACGTCAATTCCTACCGCCGCATCGTGCGCCACACCGCCGCGCCGATCAACCTGCAGTGGGGCGTGGACAACCGTACGGTGGGCTTTCGCGTGCCGGTGTCGGGCGCGCAGGACCGGCGCGTGGAGAACCGCGTGATCGGCGCCGACGCCAATCCCTACCTGGCGCTGGCCGTCACGCTGGCCTGCGGCTACCTCGGCATGCTCGAACAGATCGAACCGACCGCCATCGTCGAGGCCAGCGCCTACGACATGAAGGTCGAGCTGCCGCAAGGCCTGCCGGAAGCGCTCAACCTGCTGCGCGGCGACGCCAAGCTGCGCCACGTGCTGGGCGAACGCTTCATCGACGTGTATGCGGCGATCAAGGAACTGGAACACCAGGAATTCATGACGGTCATCAGCCCGTGGGAACGGGAGCACCTGCTGCTGCACGTCTGACCAAGCGAAGAGGAGGCCATCATGGCCATCATCCACGAGGCGCTGCCGGGCGCCGCAGCGCGTGAAGCCGGCACCAGCGGCGGCAGCTACGACACCGCCGCGCTGAAGCGGCTGGACGCGGCCCACCATCTGCACCCCTTCACCGATCACGCCTTGCTGCGCCAGCGCGGCGGCGCGCGGGTGATGGTGCGCGGCGACGGCATCTACCTGTGGGACTCTGACGGGCGCAAGATCATCGACGGCATGTCCGGGCTGTGGTGCGTGAATGCCGGCTATGGCCGCGGCAGCATCGCCGACGCGGTTCATGCGCAGATGCAGGCGCTCCCCTTCTACAACAGCTTTTTCAACACCACCAACGTGCCGGCGGTGCGGCTGGCCGAGCAGCTGGCGCAGCTGTCGCCGCCGCAGTTCGGCCATGTGTTCTTTACCAGTTCCGGCTCCGAGGCCAACGACACCGTGGTGCGCATGGTGCGCCGCTACTGGGACCTGATGGCGCAGCCGCAGCGCCAGGTCATCATCAGCCGCCACAACGCCTACCACGGCAGCACGATGGCGGCCGCCTCGCTGGGCGGCATGGCCGGCATGCACGCGCAGGGCGGGCTGCCGATTCCCGGCATCGTCCATATCGGCCAGCCCAGCTACGCGGAATCGGGGCAGGGCACGAGCGAGGCCGAATTCGGGATCAAGGCCGCCGGCTGGCTGGAACAGAAGATCCTTGAACTCGGTCCCGGCCGGGTGGCCGCCTTCATCGGCGAGCCGGTGCAGGGCGCGGGCGGCGTCATCATCCCGCCGCCGACCTACTGGCCGGAGATCCAGCGCATCTGCGACAAGTACGGCATCCTGCTGGTGTCCGACGAAGTGATCTGCGGCTTCGGCCGGCTGGGGCGCTGGTTCGGCTGCGAGCTGATGGGATTCCAGCCGGACCTGATCGCGTTCGCCAAGGGCGTCACCTCGGGCTACGTGCCGCTGGGCGGCGTGCTGGTGTCGGCGCGCGTGGCCGAGGTGCTGGTCGAGCGCGGCGGCGATTTCAACCACGGCTTCACGTATTCAGGCCATCCGGTCGCGTGCGCGGCGGCGCTGGAGAACATCCGCATCCTGCGCGAGGAAAAGCTGGTGGAGAAGGTGGCGTCGGAGACCGGGCCGCACCTGAAGGCGGCGTTCGCGGGCCTGGCGCTGCATCCGCTGGTGGGGCATGCCGAAACCTGCGGGCTGGTGGCGGCGCTGGACCTGGTGCGCGTCAAGCGCGGATCGGTGCACGACAACGAGCGCTTCGCGGCCGGGCACGCGGTGGGGATGATCTGCCGTGGCCACATGTTCGACAACGGCGTCATCATGCGCGCCGTGGGCGACCGGATGATCGTCGCGCCGCCGCTGGTCATCACGCGCCAGCAGATCGACGAGATGGCCGACAGGATCCGGGCCTGCCTGGACCTGACGCTGGACGACTTGCGGGCGCGCGGACTGCTGGCCTAGGGCTTCCGTTTTCCGGTCAGGCGTGAATCTCGGCCGAGTGATGCGGCTCGTGGCGGTTCTTGAGCACCTGCGGCGCCAGCGATCCCACGATCATGCCGGCAAACGCGGCCAGCAGGCCGGCCAATTGTCCCGGGAAGTGCTCGCCCAGCTTGCTGACTTGCGGGAAGAACACGATCCAGGTGACGATGCCCGCGCCCAGCGACAGGATGGCGCCCTGGGTGGTGGCGCGCTTCCAGTACAGTCCCATCACCAGCGGCACGAAGGCGCCCACCAGCGTGACCTGGTAGGCCTCGCCCACCATGTCGTAGATCGAGGTGCCGCGCATCGCGATCGCGTACAGCAGCACCAGCCCGGCGAACACCACGATCGTGCAGCGCATCGCGAACAGCTGCTGGCGGTCGCTCATCTGCGGGCGCAGGTTCTTCAGGATGTTCTCGACGAAGCTGGTCGACGGCGCCAGCAGCGTGGCCGACGAGGTGCTCTTGATCGCCGACAGCAGCGCGCCGAAGAACAGGATCTGCATCACCAGCGGCATCTTGGACATCACGAAGGTCGGCAGCAGGGCCTGGTAATCGTTCTTGGCGATTTCGAGCGCGTTCTGTCCCATCACCACCACCGCGCAGGCGACGATGAACATCGGCACGCCGGCGAACAGGATGTAGCTGGCGCCGCCGATCATGGCGCCGGTACGCGCGGTGCCGGCATCCTTGGCCGACATCACGCGCTGGTACACGTCCTGCTGCGGGATGCTGCCGAACATCATGGTCACGCCGGCGCCGATGAAAAAGGCCATGTCGGTGAAGGTGGGCGAGGGGAAGAATTTCCACAGGTCGGCCTTGGAGGCCATCGCCACCACCTTGCCGGCGCCGCCGGCCAGTTCGGCCGAGAAGAAGGCGATGACCGACAGGCCGATCACCAGCACGATCATCTGGATGAAGTCGGTGATCGCGACGGCCAGGAAGCCGCCCACCACCACATAGATCAGCACCGCCAGGGTGCCGACAATCATGCCGGCGGTCGCGCTCATCGCGCCGCCGGTCAGCACCGAGAACACCAGACCGAGGGCGGTGATCTGGGCCGCCACCCAGCCCAGGTAGGACATGATGATCGCGACCGAGCAAAACACCTCGATGCCCTTGCCGTAGCGCTGGCGGTAATAGTCGCCGATGGTCAGCAGGTTCAGCTTGTAGAGGCGCGTGGCGAAGAACAGGCCGACCAGGATCAGGCAGGTGCCGGCGCCGAACGGGTCCTCGATCAGCGCGCCCAGGCCGCCCTGCACGAACTTGGCCGGGATGCCCATCACCGTTTCGGCCCCGAACCAGGTGGCGAAGGTGGTCGTGACGACCATGACCAGGGGCAGGCTGCGCCCGGCGACGGCGAAGTCGGCCGTGTTCTTGATGCGCGAGCCGGCCCAGACGCCAAGGCCGAGCGTGCCGAGTAAATACAGCACGACGCAGGTGATCAAAGTGAAATTCATGTCGTCAGTCCGGGGTCCCGAGAGATATTTCTGGTGGCAAATTGCGCGATTATAGCGGCGAAATCGGCGCGGAGAACGCTTTTGGTATATTGGCGACATCGACGTTGTCCAGTACCCCACAAGGAGATTGTGATGCCGACCTCGCCCTGGCATGACCGGGCCGCCGCGCTGCCGATCGACGGCCGCGCCTTCATCGATGGACAGCGCACGCACGCCGCTTCCGGCCAGCGCTTTGACTGTATCTCACCGCTCGACGGACGCAAGCTGGCTGAGGTGGCGCGCTGCGGCGCGGCCGACGTCGATGCGGCCGTGGCCGCCGCCCGCGCGGCCTTCGAGGACCGGCGCTGGGCCGGCCAGGCGCCCGCCGCGCGCAAGCGGGTGCTGGTCCGCTTCGCCGACCTGATGCTGCAGCACCGCGACGAGCTGGCGCTGCTGGAAACCCTGGACATGGGCAAGCCGATCCGCTACAGCCTGTCGGTGGACGTGCAGCTGGCCCAGAACTGCATCCGCTGGTACGGCGAGGCCACCGACAAGATCTACGACCAGGTCGCTCCCAGTCCCGCGGACAGCCTGGCCTTGATCACGCGCGAGCCGGTCGGCGTGGTGGCCGCGATCATCCCGTGGAACTATCCGATGCTGATGGCGGCGTGGAAGATCGGCCCGGCGCTCGCCAGCGGCAACAGCCTGGTGCTCAAACCGTCCGAGAAGGCGCCGCTGTCCGCGCTGCGCCTGGCCGAGCTGGCGCTGGAGGCCGGGGTGCCGCCCGGCGTGTTCAGCGTGCTGCCCGGCTTCGGTGACGAGGCCGGCCGCGCGCTGGGCCTGCACATGGATGTCGACTGCATCGCCTTCACCGGCTCGACCCGCACCGGCAAGCAGATCGTCCAGATGGCCGGCCAGTCCAACCTCAAGCGCGCCTGGACCGAGCTGGGTGGCAAATCGGCCAACATCGTCTGCGCCGACTGTCCGGACCTCGACGCCGCGGTGGCGGCCGCGATCGGCTCGATCTATTTCAACCAGGGCGAAAGCTGCAATGCGCCGTCCCGCCTGTTCGTCGAGGCCGCGATCAAGGACGCTTTCCTCGAGCGCGCGCTGGCGCTGGTGCCCCGTTTCGCGCCGGGCGATCCGCTCGACGAAACCACCGTGATGGGCGCCATCGTCGACCAGGTCCAGATGAAGACCGTGCTGGGCTACATCGCATCGGGCCAGGAGGAGGGCGCACGCCTGCTGGCCGGCGGCGCCGCGGCGCGCGAGGACAGCGGCGGCCTGTACGTGGCGCCGACCCTGTTCGACGGCGTGCGCCAGGACATGCGCATCGCGCGCGAAGAGATTTTCGGCCCGGTGCTGTCGGTGCTCAGCTTCACCGATCTCGACGAGGCCGTGCGCCAGGCCAATGCGACGCCCTACGGGCTGGCGGCGGCCATGTGGACCTCGGACCTGAGCAAGGCGATCCGCACTTCACGGGCGCTGCGCGCCGGCACCGTGCACGTGAACCAGTACGACAACGACGACATCACGGTGCCCTTCGGCGGCTTCAAGCAGTCCGGCAACGGGCGCGACAAGTCGCTGCACGCCTTCGACAAGTACACCGAATTGAAGACGACCTGGATCCAGGTCTAGATCGCCAGGTCGCGCAGCATGCGCGAGGCCTCGCGGCTGGCGGTCAGGCGGGTGCCGTCGCGCATTTCCAGTTCCAGCAGCGACTGGTCGTCGGCCTTCATCGATTCGACGTAATCGAGGTTGACCAGGGCCGAGCGGTGGATCCGCACGAAGCGCCTCGGATCCAGCCTTTCCTCCAGCTCCGAGATGCCGATGCGGACCAGGAAGGTGCGCCCGCGCGCCACGATCGCGGTGTATTTGGAGTCGGCCTTCAGGTATTCGATTTCGTCCAGCACCAGCGGGAAGATGCGGCCGCGGTCGCGCACCAGGATGCGCTCCAGCGGCTCGGCGGCCTTGTTGCGCGCCTGTTCCAGCGACAGCGTCATCGCCTCGGCCGAGGCGCCGCGCTCGGCCAGCACGCGGTCGACGGCGGCGTCGAAGCGCTCGCGGGTGAAGGGCTTGAGCAGGTAGTCGACCGCGTTCAGCTCGAAGGCGGCGACGGCGTACTGGTCGAAGGCGGTGGTGAAGATGATGGCGGGGAGGTGGCTCAGGCGCTGCAGCACTTCCAGCCCGGTCAGCTCGGGCATCTGGATGTCCATGAACACGACGTCGGGCTTGAGCGCGTTGATGCGTTCGAGCGCCAGCGCGCCGTCCGGCGCCTCGCCCACCAGCTGCAGTTCGTCGCGGGCGAGGATGGCGTCGCGCAGGGTCTCGCGCGCCAGCGGCTCGTCCTCGGCGATGAAGACGGTGGTCATGCGATCGCTCCGGCGGCGTCGGGCGGCAGCGACAGCGCGACGCGGAAGCCGGCGCCGGGCGCGGTGTCGACGTTGAACACGGCGCGCGCGCCATAGCCGAGGCGCAGGCGCCGTTCGACGGTGCGGATGCCCAGCCCGCGCGAGGTCGCCACGGCATCCGGATCGGCGCCGGGACCGTCGTCGCGCACCGACATCGACAGCTGGCCGGCATCGACGGCGACGCGGATCGCCAGCAGGCCCGGCTGGCTGCGCGGGTTGAAGGCGTGCTTGATGCTGTTCTCGACCAGCGGCTGCAAGGTCAGCGGCGGCAGCGTGCGGCTGCCGGCCTCGGGCGCGATGTCCCACTCCACCTGCAGCCGTTCGCCCAGGCGCAGCGCTTCGAGGTCGAGGTAGTCGCGCACGAAATCGAGTTCGTCCTCGACGGTGACGCGGTCGCTGCCATTCTTCTCGGTCGCCAGCACGTAGCGCAGCATGTCGGAGAAGCGGAACAGCGCCGCCTCGGCCGCGCGCGGGTCCTTGCGGGTGAGGGCGATGATCGAATGCAGGGTGTTGAACAGGAAATGGGGATTGAGCTTGCTGCGCAGCGCGTCCAGCTCGGCCGTCACCAGCAGGGCCTGGGCCTGCTCGAAGGCGAGCGCGTGGCGCTGGGCGTCGCGGCTGGCGCGCACCAGGTAGAAGGCCACCGCCACCACGATGTAGATCATCAGGCTGTACATGAAGGGCCAGACCCAGCGGATCAGCGGCCCGGTCGACGCTTGCGAGAACGCCCACATCAGGAAGGTCGAGGCGGCGGCGGCGAACAGGCCGGCCACCGCATGCACCGCGAACACGACCGGGCGCGGCTGGCGCAGCAGCCAGCCGGTCAGCGGCCACGCCAGGGCCAGCAGCACGCCGGCCGGCAGCACGCTGGCGGCAGCCTTGGCCGTCACGAACCAGCTGAGCTGGCCCTGGGTCAGTCTTTCCAGCTGGGCCACGAAGCCGATGAACAGCGCGTAGCCCAGCCAGGCGGCGGCATAGATGCGCCACATGGGATCGAACGCGAAGCGGGACGAAGCGGTTTTTTTCATGCCGCCAGTATCGCCGAGAATGCCGGCGGCCGGCCAAAAATGGAACGAACCGCCGGAAATTGTGGATGAACAGCGGGAAGCCGGCTCCGGGTCCGGCTGGTGGCAGACTGTGGCGGCGCCCAAAGTGGAGTTCTACCTCATGGCGCGCAATACCAGGTGGCACGGGGTCCAGAAAAGAGGGCCGACGAATACAGATGCAGGGCGGCAGCCATAATCACAGTTGGAAGAGTGTAAAAAGCCGCATTTCTGCGGCATTTTTGTGTCAATACTTCGGATATCTCGTGTAGAGATTAGGGAATTTCCCCATCACGGGTGGA